>CALHLB010000039.1 GCA_938034375.1 uncultured Alphaproteobacteria bacterium
CATTGTGGTTCACTTTCGTTTCAATGGTTAGGTTCGCACCACCATCAAAACGGATAACCACTATCTCTTTCAAGAGATACGCTGCTGCCAATTCACTCCGGTGAAAAGGCGGCAGTGTCAGATTTCATCGAGTCTTCTTCACATAAGTGTTTTCATTTATGAGAGTATCGCGCTTCTCATGTTAAACATTACGAGTAATAAAGCGTGTAATTTTATAGAGGCGCACTATAGCGTAAGTCTTTTAAAGTGATAATCATTTCAAAAGAAAAGCTTAAGCCAAAAACAAAAGAATAGTGCCAAAATCTATTATCATTTTATATGAGTTGGGCTGTAGATATGAAAAGCGCCTTATTAATAATCAATAAGGCGCTTTTAAGAGTGTTATGACTTAAGCTTCTTTAACGCGGGTTAAGGCGCCATCAATTGCAGAGACAACTTCATCAAGGTCATCTTTTGTACAAATGAGTGCAGGGCTTAAGCATAGTGTGTTGTTAAAGCCTGTTAGGGAGCGGTTTGTAGCACCAATAACAACTGCATTTTTGGCAAAACAGTCTCCAACGATTGCCTGTGTGACACTTTCATGAACAGGTTCCTTTGTTGTGCGATCTGCAACAAGTTCCAAGCCGCAGAACAACCCTTTACCACGCACATCTCCAACCATATCATGCTTGGCTTTCAAGTTTTCCAATTGCTCAAGAAGGTAATGTCCCATCTTTGTTGTATTATCGAGCAGGTTTTCTTCTTCAAGGATTTTAGCATTGGCAAGTGCGGCGGCAGGGCCAGATGTACAACCGCCAAATGTCGAAATATCACGGAAATAGCTCAATGGATCAGAAGGGTTTGTTTTGAATTTTTGAAAGACTTCCTCTGTCGTAACAGTACAAGAAATAGCTGCATAACCAGAAGCAACACCTTTCGCCATGGTTACCATATCTGGTTTGATACCATAATGCTGATAGCCAAACCATTCGCCGGTGCGGCCCATGCCGCAGACAACTTCATCAATGATGAGAAGGATGTCGTATTTTTCGCAAATTTCCTGAACGCGCGGCCAATAACCTTCTGGTGGGGTAATAACACCGCCGCCTGCCGTTATTGGTTCCAAAATGAGGCCGCCAACTGTTTCAGGGCCTTCGCGCAGAATAACTTCCTCAATGGCGTTGGCTGCACGAATGCCATAATCTTCAACATCGCCAAACTGTGAACGATATTCAAGACAATGTGGAACAGAAACAAAACCGGGTGTAAATGGACCAAACTGTGCGCGTCTTTCTTCTTGCCCGCAAGAAGAAAGGGTTGAAATCGTTGTGCCGTGATAATCACGTTCACGATAAAGAATCTTGTATTTTTTACCGTCATAGTGGTTATGTGAGATTTGACGAACGATTTTATAGGCTTTTTCATTCGCCTCAGAACCGGAGTTTGAATAATATACACGGCTAAGGCCTGGCATTTTTTCAATCAGTTTTTCTGCAAATTGGGCAGCAGGTACGTTTCCAGCAGTTCCCGCAAAATAGTTTATTTTTACAAGCTGGTCGCGCACAGCATCTGCAATGCTTTCACGGCCATAGCCAACATTAACAGTCCAAACGCCGCCAGAGACAGCATCAAGATGTTCACGCCCTTCCTGGTTCCAGACGCGCATACCTTTTCCCTCAACTATAATAAGGGGGTCGCTATTATCAAATTTTGTGTGTTGTGTCAGGTGATGCCATATATGGGCTTTATCAGCTTTTATAACATCACTTATATCATTATTATTGAACTGTTGATTCATCAAACGTACTCCCGCTATCAGGTCATGGTTGACCTTGTTTCTGATTGTTAAGGATCTGGGCATTATTTCACCAGAAAAAGAAAAAATTAGATGGCACCAGAATTTTTAATCAAAAGTGTCAGTTTGCTTTACTGAAATATCTTATAATAAATTATACTATGTATGAAATAAAACCAAAATATTTTCAAACCAGTTTACTTGTAAAGTATATTTTTCATATAAATATTATACCCTTTAAAATATAAAAAAAATAATAGGTTGATTTTATGAATTCATATTCAATTTAAATTCAATGATTAGCAAAGTGTACATGATTTTATGTTATTTTGCATTTTATGGTTGTGGTATTTATTGGTGGAAAATTATGAATTCTAGTTATCAAGATATAATTTTTGAAGGTGATGACTCTATTTATTATGACGTTAGTGAGAGGGCTAAACTGTATTCAACTGCTTTTTCAACCAGTCCTGTTGCCTATGCCATTGCATCTCCTGAAACAGGATTTCATTTTGATGTTAATGCTGCTTGGTCCAGGTTGTTGGGATACACCAGAAAGGAAGCACTGGAGCAGGATGCTGTTTCCTTAGGCATTTGGTATGACCCTGAAGAAAGAAAACAGTTTGTTTCTCTATTGGAAAAAAACGGTGCCGTTCAAGCGTTTGAAAGCCAATTTCAACGTAAGGATGGCGAAATTATTGATGTCATGATCTGGGGGGAGTATGTCAATTTCAATGGTCAGCCTCGCCTTTTTAATGTCTATAATAATATTACAGAAAGAAAAAATGCAGAACGGCGTTTAGCTCGAAAAAATACTCTTATTGCTCTTTTGAAATCTGTTGCAAGTATTGCAAATGAAACCACAACATTGAATGACGCTTTAGTGAAAACACTGCATGAAGTCTGTTCTTATACGACTTGGGGAGCTGGAAAAGTGTATCTTTTGCCCGCCAATCGTTTTAAGGCTGAGGAACGAAATTTATGGTATATATCTGAAGATGCTGCTTTTTCTAATCTTAATATTCTAAGAAACCTCTATTCAAAACATTATGAAGAAATAACGCATTTGCCTATAGATGTTGTTGAAAAAGGGGTTATGACATGGAACTTTACCAGTAATTGTGGATCTGCTGATTGTCTTGCAGATAACTATCGCGATCTAGGTTTATATGGTCAGGTTTTTGCGCCTATCATTGTTCAAGAAAAAGTCGTTGCTGTGATGGAGTTTTTTGCTCGTGAGCCGATTAGAGCTAATGATGATCTAATTTCCATGCTTAAGGAAACGGCGGGGCAAATAGGGCGCGTCATTGAACGGGCAAACACAGAAGCTGAATTGCTGGACCATCGTAACCACCTTGAAGAACTTGTGAAACAGCGCACAATAGAAGTGCAGGAAAAAGCAAGACAACTTGAAATTGCTCTTGAAAAAGAAAAAGAATTAAACATCATGCAACGCCAATTTGTAGCAATGGCAAGCCATGAATTTCGCACCCCGCTTACAATCATTGATAATGCAGCCCAACTTCTAAAACGTTCTGCCGGTAATTTGAAAGAGGATATCGTTCATAAACGTTGCGACAGAGTAAGGCAGGCTGTAGACCGCATGAACCAGTTGATGGAAAGCACTTTAATTGCCACAAAAATTGAAGATGGCGGCATTGATATTAAAGTGAGTGAATGTAATTTGGGAGATTTATTACATGATGTTTGCCAACAGGTTCAAGAAATTAGTTCTAATCACGCATTACATTTAAGATGCCATAATTTACCAGAAACCGTGATGGTTGATAAGCAGGCAATGACGCAAGTTATCCCAATTTACTTTCCAATGCTGTTAAATATGCTCCTAAAAACCCTGATATAGAAATTGATGCCGGCATTTTAAATGACGGTATAACAATTTCGATCCGTGATCATGGTCTTGGCATTGATGAGGATGAGATAAGTAAAATTGGTCAACGATTCTTCAGGGCGCGCACGTCTACTGGCATTCCCGGCACAGGCATTGGGCTTAATCTCGTATCGATTTTAATGAAACTGCATAAGGGTGATCTAAAAATTGAAAGTCAAAAAGGGAAAGGAAGTTGTTTCACTGTATTCTTGCCGATAAATTGGACTTACCCTGTTTTAATGGAGAGACTTTTTGATAAGTTTTATTTATCAGGAGGTTTTGATGAAACAACGAGAATTTACGGAAGAATTTAAACGCGAAGCACTGCGCATTTTGGAGACAAGCGATCTTACGATCAA
>CALHLB010000040.1 GCA_938034375.1 uncultured Alphaproteobacteria bacterium
CATTGTGGTTCACTTTCGTTTCAATGGTTAGGTTCGCACCACCATCAAAACGGATAACCACTATCTCTTTCAAGAGATACGCTGCTGCCAATTCACTCCGGTGAAAAGGCGGCAGTGTCAGATTTCATCGAGTCTTCTTCAAATAAGACTAGAAGGGTTATCTATGCCTGTTGGTTCAATCAGAACCACTCTCATGATTACAATCACACATGATATCAAGAAAGTATAAAACAGGAATTTTCCAATTTTATTGCGCAATTTTTTCTAATTCTTATATTAATTGATATTGTTATTTATTATCTCGTTTATCTCTCTAAAATAATCGGTTAAACTACAAAATAGCCTTCGAATAAATAGAGTGATGCGCTGATTTATTATTAAAAAGTTTTGTTGATTTCACTAAATGAGATTTAAATCTTATTATAAAATAATGACAGGTTTATTGGATGGCATTAATAGAAAAACTTAATTTTTACGCCGCCGTCTCCGTCGTCCTTGGTTCCCCTCAACACCTTCCCCCCCCTTCTTCTCAGGCAGTGTTACTTCCTTTACCAGTTCTGGAAAAGCGTCTACTTTGTTTGGAAGTGCCATGGCATTCACAAAATGCTTTTGAAAGTCAGCTTCCAGCGCTGTTTCAATTTTCTCGATTTTACGCACTCTATCCTCGATCTCGCGCCGGTAAGATTTATTAAGGAGTGTCATTTGCGCGCCTGTTCCAGCCGCATTGCCAACGGCAGAAACATTTTGTAATTCGCAATCAGGAATAAGCCCCAAAATCATTGCATATTTAGGGTCGATAAAGGTGCCAAAAGCGCCAGCGAGTTTAATTTTATCGACTTTTTGTAAGCCAAGTTTATCCATTAACAGACGAATGCCAGCATAAAGGGCTGCTTTGGCAAGTTGAATAGCGCGAATATCTGTTTGTTTAATAATCAAGTCTGGCATGCCATTTTCTCCACGCCATAAGACATAAGAAAACGTGCGCCCATCGGCAATAATACGGGAAGATTTGGAGACCATGGAGCCATCAATAATACCATTTTCCGTGATGATGCCTGATAAAAACATTTCGGCAATAGTTTCAATAATACCAGAGCCGCAAATACCCGTTACGCCAGTGGTTTCTACATCGTCTTTAAAGCCTTCTTCATCCGACCATTTATCAGAGCCTATAACCCGTATGCAAGGTTCCAAAGTTTCTTTGTCAATGCGAATACGTTCAATCGCACCAGGGGCTGCCCGTTGACCACATGAAATTTCAGCCCCTTCAAAAGCAGGGCCTGTGGGGGAAGAGGCGGCAACCACCCGTTCTTTGGAGCCAAGCACAATTTCTGCATTCGTACCAATATCCACTAAAAGGGTAATGCCATCTTCATAATAAGGGCGTTCAGCCAAGGCGGCAGAAGCCGCATCTGCGCCCACATGACCAGCAATACAAGGCGGCATATAAACCCGCGCCCCCTCATTTAAATTAAGATCAAGAGCTTTGGCAGAGATTGCCAAGGCATCAGAAACTGTGAGTGCAAAAGGGGCTTGACCTAGTTCTGTCGGGTCAAGACCTAAAAACAGATGGTGCATAACAGGGTTGCCAACAAAGGTGGCTTCCAAAATGTCATCACTTGAAATACCGGCCTGTTCACAAATATCATTAATAAGGCTGTTAATTGCCTCGCGCACAACTTTCGTAAGGGCTGCTTCACCACCCTCATTCATCATGACATAAGAAACCCGCGACATTAAATCTTCACCAAAGCGGATTTGTGGATTGGCAATACCGGCTGAAGCCAGTGTTTCGCCGCTCATCATATCACTTAAATGCATGGCAATAGTGGTGGAGCCAATATCGCAGGCAAGACCGTAAAATTTATCATGAAACCCTGGCCAGACATGAGTAACAACTGGCGCGCCTTCATCTTGAAAAACGGCGGCGGTGACAGCCCATTTGCCGTCTCGCAATGTTTTTTGTAAGCTTTTATGAAGATGGAAATAGAGACTGATAGTCTCAAAACCCCATTCATCACGCAAAGCCTGCAAAAGCCTGTCTGCATCTCCTAGAGGTTTATGCATATCAGGTTCAGGCACTTCCACATAATGCAACGTGGTGGCGGTTTCCCGTTCAATAATGCGGGTATCTGCCGCCTTTCTGACCATCTGGTTATTGGCGCTTGCTTCCTGTGGAATATCAATGACCACATCGCCCAGAATTTTGGTGGAACAGGAAAGGCGTCTATCCTCTGCCATATCTCGCTTTGAACGATAGCGCTTTTCGGTCTCAGATTGGCCGGAAAGACTATCGGCGCTGGAGGTAATACCATGTTTGGCAAAGTGCCCTTCAGCAACACTAACCTGGCATTTGCCACAAATACCGCGCCCGCCACAAACGCTTTCAACATAAACCCCAAGCTCACGCGCTGCTTCAAGAACAGGCGTACCCTGAGGAAAACGCCCGCGTTTTCCAGAGGGCATGAAGAGGACGAGGGGGTCTTGGGGTGGGGGATTGGTCATAGGGATATATTTGATTCAGCTATTAAAAAAATTAATGGTATGGAACCAAGCATGGCCCATCCTAAAAATATGAAAGCCATACCTCCGATTACTTTACCTTTTAAAAGAGTTTTTCTGTAGCGTATACGCATCACCCTAACTAAATGAAAAATTAGAGCTGTATGCTGTGCAGCAATTATTACCCAGATCAACAATAATAAGATAAAAAAACAACTTGTTATAATAATTAAAGAAACATCATTCGCATTCTTTAAAGCTTTAATTGCAAAATATATGAGAATGGATGAACTGATAAATTTTGTATATGACGCTAAAATCTGATCTACAAATCCATTCAAAGAATAAAATTTATTTTCCAGTTTTAGCCATGTAGACATATTTTTCACAACATCACCCCCTAGAACGAGCACGGCCACCGCGTCTTCTCCTGCCACTTTCTTCACCGCCTGCTGCTGGCTCACGGTAGCGTCTGATCCAATTGCCGCAATGTTCATCAGTTGACATAAGAACATTGGCAGCACGCACCATTTCCATCTCTTGTGGACGACATGGGTTCATAATTGCTGATGTCATGCCAGAGGCAATGGCCATAGGCAGGAAGGCGGCGTTAATGCCGTGACGGTTTGGTAAACCAAAGGAGACATTGGATGCGCCACATGTTGTATTAACCCCCAATTCCTCGCGCAAACGCCGCACAAGCGTGAAAACTTGCAAACCTGCTGTACCCATGGCACCGATTGGCATAACGAGAGGGTCAACCACGATATCATGCGGTTTGATGCCATAATCGGCAGCGTGTTCCACAATCTTTTTGGCAACGGCAAAACGCACGTCCGGATCTTCTGAAATGCCTGTTTCATCATTGGAAATGGCAACAACTGGCACATCATATTTTTTGATTAAAGGCAAAATTTCTTCAAGTTTTTCCGTTTCTCCTGTAACGGAATTAACAAGAGGGCGCCCTTCAACTACTTCAAGGCCAGCGGCCAAGGCAGCACTAACCGATGAATCAATACAAATTGGAATGTCGGTTAGACTTTGTACCAGTTTCAAAGTTTCAACGAGAAGAGGGGGTTCTGTCTCATTAGGGTTGACAGCTGTCACCCCCGCATTCACATCCAGCATAGTTGCGCCGGCTGCTACCTGGTCAAGAACATCTTTCGTGACGGTTTCAAAATTGCCTTCCTGCATTTCGGTCGCCAGCTTTTTACGGCCAGTTGGGTTAATCCGTTCCCCGATAACGCAAAATGGTTGGTCAAAACCAATTATCATTTCTTTTGATTTAGAGGCAACAAGTGTACGCGTCATAAATTTCGTCCTTTTAAAAAGATTTTGAAGAGCGAAAAGCTATCAATTCAAAATCATAATATCATCACATAAAGATATCTTTATATTGCTTGATTGTCGCGCGCAAGAGGTTTTTCAAACGATGTTAACAAACTTCATTTCTGCGTCTATCATAGCATGGTTTGGCTTTGGGTATCCGGAAAAGATACCCCATAGCACCTATGACGCATGTAAAATGCAAATTGCTATTTCAAGCCTCCTTCGTTTCAAAACCACCAGCCTCAACAAGAGCTTTAACACGCTCTTTAGTATAGGTTTCTTCAAGCTCTTTGGCTGCGAGTTCGGCCTCACTTTCCAGGTCTTCCCCACAAGCAACGGGGTCAGATTTACGCCATTGTTCCAGATAATCATTACTATTATCAAGGCCTGTACGCATAGCGCAGGCATCAATAGCAACGATGAATCGTTTATCCAGTTCTCGTTTGGCACTGGTACGCCCTGCTTTGCATATCACTTGAGCGGGAATATCGCGCCAATAAACAGTCAGTTTCTGGGCGGCTTTTGAACGGGGCATGCATCTATCTCCTTTAATGGATTATGTATTTGATAAGGCTGCGGGTAAATCACCATAACCGGTTTGGCGATGTTCAAAGGCAAGGCCTAATCGCTTGGCAATTTCTTCTGCTTTTTTTAAAAGCGTTGCGTCCGGCTTTTGTGATAAAAATACAATCTTTTCATAAGCACCAAAATAATCATCCAAAAGTTCTGGATGTTCCTCTAAGCCAAGTGGTTTCCATGTGAGTTTATCAAAATGACGGGCTAAAAAATCTGTTAGGAAAAAAGCACGCATGTCTTTGTCGCTATTTCTGATAAAGGTGTCTACGCCTGAAAAAAAAGCGTAACAATGGGCGCCTGGTAGGCGGGCAACATTTTCTTTCTCGAGCAATCTATCAAGTGCGCCACCTGTGCCACAATCGGCATAGCCGCAAAAAATCGTTTCAAAACCGGCGTTTTTGGCCTGTTTTATGGCTCTTTCCATAGCTGGAACAATCTTTTCTGGTGTGTTGTGCAGTTTAGCTGGTAAGCATGTAAGAGCAATATGTTCCAGCGCATTTGCGTCAATAATATCCACAATTTCATGGGCAATAGCCCCGCAGGTGATCACACAGACACGCGCGACATCAGGTTTTTGCGTATAATTGGCCATCCCTTTTTCAACAAGAGGGAAGGAGTTTTGTTGATGCTTTGCCAATCGCGCTTTGCGGCCACCCTTTCTATTGGGCGGTTTTCTTTCGGTATAAAAAGAGCGCGATGAGGCTTTCATAGTTTGGCCAATTTTACTAGTGCGCTATTTGGTTATGGCGTCGCGTAATAAGTTCCTTGGCTGTTTCAACAGCGATGGCAGCATCTTTACAATAAGCATCGGCCCCAATAGCTTCTCCAAATTCTTCATTGAGAGGCGCACCACCCACAAGCACGATATAATTATCGCGAATACCGCGTGTTTTCAATTCATCAATCACCACTTTCATGTAAGGCATGGTGGTTGTAAGAAGGGCAGACATACCTAAAATATCTGGCTTATATTTTTCAATCGCTTCCATAAATTCATCAACATCGGTGTTGATGCCCAAATCATAAACATCAAAGCCGGCACCTTCCATCATCATGCCAACAAGGTTTTTACCAATATCATGAATGTCACCTTTAACGGTACCGGTCACCATAATGCCCAGTTTCGGCGCTCCGGTTTCCGCCAGAAGGGGACGTAAAATTGTCATACCCGCTTTCATGGCATTGGCAGCTAAAAGTACCTCTGGTACGAAAAGGATGCCATCACGGAAGTCATCACCCACAATACGCATGCCCTCAACCAATGATTTGGTAAGAATGTCATAAGGTGTCCAGCCACGTTCCAGAAGAATATTGGTGGCTTCTTCAATTTCTTCTTTTAGACCATCATAGAGGTCGTCCATCATCTGGGCGACCAGATCGTCATCGCTTAATTCGGAAAGAATGATTTCTTCTTCATCATCAGACATTTAAAAATTCCCTAAAAACCCGATTTTACTTAATTAAGCCTGCCTAATCATTTATCAAGTAATCTGCAAGCAAAAGCGTTTCGATTTTTTTGTTTTAAGCGCGCCTGCGCCCGCGTCTTTGGCGTTTGGGACCATCTTTTTCAGACACGACAGGAGAAATAAGCGGTCCTGTTTTCTCAATAATTTTATCAAGTGTTGGGCGTTCTGCTGCCTGGTAATTGTCGAGTGCCTGGCGCATGGCCTTAATATGTTCTGGCGCAGTACCGCAACATCCGCCAATAATACGAACACCGGCATCTGCTGCCATGGCAATATATTCAGCCATTAAGTCGGGTGTGCCAGTGTAAACGGTCGAAGCGCCTTTGACGACAGGAATACCGCAATTAGCCTTGGCAATGATAATCGCTTCAGGGTCTGCATCTGTCATCGCCAAAACGGATACCAATAAATCAGACGCACCAACACCACAATTGGCCCCAAAGCCAATGGATTTACCAGGAAGTGCTTTATCCAATTCGTTTAAGGATGCAGGGGCTAGGCCCATCATGGTTTTACCGGCTGTATCAAAACTTGCAGTAAAAACATAAGGAATACCAACTTCAACCGCAGCTTCAGCCGCAGCCTGAATTTCATCGGCGGCCGACATGGTTTCAATCCAGGCAACATCAGCGCCACCATCTTTCAAGCCACGCATTTGTTCGATAAAGGCTTCACGGGCATCTTGCAATGTCATGGCGCCTAGGGGTTGGAAAAGTTCACCCGTTGGGCCAACAGAACCGGCCACAATAACAGCGTGGTTTGCTGCTTCTGCCACCTTGCCGGCAATTTCAGCGCCAGCCTTATTGATTTCATATGTATCATTTTCCGCGTTATGAAGTTTCAAACGTGGGGCATTGGCGCCAAATGTATTCGTAAGAATAATATCAGAGCCGGCATCCACAAACATTTGATGCAGTTTTTCCGGTTTTTGAGGCTCTGTCATGTTCCAAATATCAGGTGGGAAACCTGGTTCCAGCCCCATTTCCATGAAATTTGTGCCTGATGCGCCATCTGCCAGCAATATTTTTTTCTCATCCAACAAGTCTTTTAAAGAACTACGCATTGTTATTTTTGTCCATTCATCCGCGCTCAAAATTTACATAAGGATATAAGAAAATCTTTATATGTCAATTTATACTCATTCTATAATGAGTGAAATAATTAGAAAAAGAATGCTTGGCGAAACTTGAAAAATGGTGTCATTTGCCAAAAATGGTGAAGGAATAAAGTGTCATTTGCCAAAAATGATGAAGGAATAAAGTGTCATTTGCCAAAAATGCTAAAACAGCATGATATTGCTTATTAAAATGGTAAAATGATAGTGTCATTTATCAAGAAGAGTGGAATAATAATGATATGCATATGATGGATGGCCAAATTCAACACACGGAAAGCCCGAAAAGCCAATCCTTGAATCGTATGGAAGAGTTGGCAGTTTTACCAATCTTCCTTAAATTGAAGGGAAAGAGGGTTTTACTGGTTGGCGGCTCTGAGGGGGCTGCATGGAAAGCAG
Source organism: uncultured Alphaproteobacteria bacterium (assembly GCA_938034375.1). Taxonomy (GTDB): domain Bacteria; phylum Pseudomonadota; class Alphaproteobacteria; order Rhizobiales; family JACESI01; genus JACESI01. The sequence goes on from CALHLB010000040.1 coordinate 7,387, forward strand.
AACTTTTGGCTGCTAGTGGGGCTGAGGTTGACCTTATTGCGGAGGATCTTTCCCCTGCAATGCAAGAGCTTCTGGCGCGTGGGGCTGCTGATGGCACTATAACCCATCATGCCCGCCCCTGGTCGATCAATGATTTCGATATGGCTGCCATTGCCTTGATTGATTGTGAAAAAGACAGTGAGGCATGTGCTTTTTATTGTGCGGCAAAAGCCGTGAAAGTTCCAGTTAACGTGATCGACAATCCAAAATATTGTGACTTTCAATTTGGTTCCATCATTAATCGTTCGCCGGTAATTGTGGGTGTTTCAACCGATGGCGCCTCACCGATTTTAGGGCAGGCTATCCGCCAGAAAATAGAAACTTTATTACCGCCCGCTTTGGCGCAGGCTGGCAAATTGGCAAAGGCTTTTCGAGATCAATTGAAGGAAATGATTCCCGATGCCGGTTTAAGGCGTACATTCTGGGAAAAATATGTTGAAAAAGCTTTTAGTTCAAAACAGATGAATGAAAAAGGCCTCATTGAACTCACTGAAAAAACCATAAATGATCACAAGGAGGGGGAAGGTTTTGTTTCACTGGTTGGTTCAGGCCCCGGGGATGCGGATCTTTTAACAATAAAAGCTGTGCGTGTTTTGCAGTCTGCCGATATTATTATGTTTGATGATTTATCGTCCCCTGCCATCCTGGAACTTGCAAGGCGGGAGGCCGAGCGCCTATATGTTGGAAAAAGAGGGGGGCGCAAATCCTGCTCACAGGTTGAAATCAATAAAATGATGGTAGATCTTGCCCTTTCCGGTAAACGTGTAGTGCGTTTAAAGGGAGGAGATCCCATGATATTTGGCCGCGCGGGGGAAGAAATTAAAGATTTGCTAGAGGCGGGTATTGCTTTTGAAGTCGTGCCAGGTATTACCGCTGCTTCTGCTGCGGCTGCCAATATGGGTGTATCTTTAACCCATCGTGACCATGCACAATCCGTCCGGTTTGTAACGGGTCATTCAAAAAGTGGTAAAATACCGGAAAATCTGCACTGGCAAGGCATGGCATCTGGAGATACCAGTCTTGTTTTTTATATGGCCAGTCGCACAGGGCATGAAGTTTCAAAAAATCTGATCCAATATGGCATGGCAGGTGATACATCAGTTGTTATTGCAGCCAATGTAAGCCGTGAAAATCAGCGTTTCTGGCATGGAACCTTGCAGGATTTGCCTGAAGGCATTGAGAAAATAGCACAAAATGATCCAATTATTATTTGCGTTGGCACTGTCTTCTCGCTTTTTGAAGGGAAAGTAATAAAGTCGCTGTCAGTTTTATAAAATGCTCAGTTTTTATTGAATGGAAAATATGTCTGAATTAAACCCTCGCCAGTTTCTAAGCGACCTTTTTAAGAGTGCAGTGGATGTCGCCGCGCCTGAAAAAATGCTACACCATTTTTTGCCTGAAAAACCAAAAGGCAAACTTATAGTGGTTGGAGCAGGTAAAGCTTCTGCCCATATGGCAAACGCATTTGAGGCGGCTTATGACGGGGATTATCAGGGTCTTGTTGCCACCCGTAAAGGTTCTCATATACCGTGTGAAAAAATAAAAATTGTTGAAGCCTCGCATCCGGTGCCAGATGAGGGAAGTTTTGCTGCTGCACGTGAAATGCTGCAATTGGTCGAGGGTTTGAATGAGGATGATGTCGTTCTGGCTCTTATTTCAGGCGGTGGATCATCGCTTCTCGCTTTACCGCCCGATAGCATTACACCAGAGGATAAGCAGGCTGTTAATTCAGCCTTGTTGAAATCTGGTGCAACAATACATGAAATGAACTGTGTTAGAAAACATGTTTCTGCAATCAAGGGGGGCAGGTTAGCAAAAGCAGCGCATCCTGCCAAAGTTATCAGTCTTGTTATCTCGGATATACCAGGAGATGATTCATCTTTGGTTGCTAGTGGCCCAACACTTCCAAGTTTTTCAACAAGACAGGAAGCATTGGAAATTATCAATCGCTATCGCATGGATTTGCCAAAAAGCGTTTTGTCATGGTTGGAGAATGAGGCCTGTTGCGCCCCGATGCCTGATGAAGCTTCCTTCAAACGAGACGAGGTACACGTTATTGCTGCTGCACAGCTTTCTCTTGAGGCGGCGGCGGAAAAAGCGGAAAAAGCAGGCATTAAAGCGCATATTTTAAGTGACGCAATTGAGGGAGAAGCGCGCGAAGTTGGAAAAGTTCATGCGGCCCTCATTCGCCAAGTCGCTATGAAAAATCAACCATTTCAAAAGCCATGCATTGTCTTGTCCGGTGGTGAAACAACTGTAACAGTACGCCATAAGGGGCGGGGGGGCAGAAATACGGAACTCGTGTTATCAAGCGCTTTTGGCCTTCAAGGCTTGAAAAATGTTTATGCACTGGCTGCTGATACAGACGGGATTGACGGTTCTGAAAATAATGCCGGTGCTTTTATTGATGGTAATACTATTAAGAACCTTTATGAAAAAGGACTGGACCCTGCCCATATTTTAAATACCAATGATGCCTATAGCGCCTTTGAAGCATTGGACGATCTTTTTATCACAGGACCAACCAGCACTAATGTGAATGATTTCAGGGCATTTCTGATTTTATAGTGCTTTAGGGTCAGGGCCTATTAATTAACTGATGAACAATACTGATGAAGAATAAGGAGAGGCTTTTTGAGTATTAAATATCTTCATACAATGGTGCGCGTACGCGACATTGAACAATCAAAGAAGTTTTATTGCGACCTTTTAGGCCTTGAAGAAGTGCGCCGTAAAGAAAGCGAGAAGGGGCGTTTTACGCTTGTTTTCCTTGCTGCAAAAGAAGACGTTGCCCAATTTAAGAAGGAAGCAGCCCCAGCATTGGAATTGACTTATAATTGGGATGATGAAATTTATGGCGAGGGACGTAATTTCGGACATCTTGCCTATCAAGTTGATAATATTTACGAGACCTGTCAATTTTTAATGGAAAATGGTGTGACCATTAATCGCCCTCCGCGCGATGGGTATATGGCTTTCATACGCTCGCCCGATGGCATTTCCATTGAGCTATTGCAAAAAGGGGAAGCACTGGAAAGTGCAGAACCCTGGGCATCAATGGAAAATACGGGTAAATGGTAAAATAAAGGCGGGTTTTACCCGCCTTTATTTTATTCTGCTGAAATTTCTGCAATCAATGTTTTGCTCACATTGGTCGGTTCACGATCAATATGGGTTTCAAAGGTGCGAAGACGTTTGAAAACAGACATGAGTTCAACAATTCGTGTCCAGGAATTTGCTAAAAACTGAAAAGCATTTTCAACCTGATTGAAAGCATTCATAACCTGTTGGAAAATACCAAATGTAATTGCGCCTGTAACAATCGTGGGGCCAAGGGCGAAAAACGGTATAAAAACCGACCCTTGCAAATAGGCATAACGCGCAACATTAAAATAAAGATAATGAAAGAAATAGCGGAAATAAAACTGGCGTAAATTACCAAAAAGCCTACTTGCTGTTTGGGGTTCTGCCCTGTCTTCTGCATCCTCGCCATAAACCAGCTCTTTACGGTAAGCAGCTTCCACTTTCTGATTCTCAAATTCAAGACCAGGCAAGCGAAACCCAACGAGTGCTAAAACAACAGTGCCAAGCGCGGCAGACAAGATTGCCAAAAAGACAAGGCCGCCATTTACCTCACCCAAAAATGGATAAGTTGAAATATTTTGAGATAGTGTCCACAAAAGGGGTACAAAGGCAATCAAAGTCATTATGGAACGTACAAAGCTTATTCCCAGCGTTTCCATAATAGTTGAGAAAATGCGTGTGTCTTCTTGAACGCGCTGTGAAGCACCCTCTATATGACGCACATTTTGCCAGTTTTCCATATAGAAATTATTCATGGCTGTGCGCCAGCGGAAAAGGTAATGAGAAGTGAAAAAATCAAGTAAAACAAGAAAAGTAATATAAGGCACTAAAACAAAGGCAGCCGTTGAAAGCTGAAGATAGTAATCAGATAATTCAACAGAGTTTGGAGTTGTGAGCGCACGTTGGATAAGGTCGTAAAAATCACCATACCAATTATTGAGCCAAACACTGATTTGTACATTAAAATAGGTTGAAACAACAAGAAATGTTGAACCAATGACAGACCAAGAATACCAAATATTACGATTGAAATAGCCCCAAAAACCACAAAATATAATCGATGCCATTAAAATAAACTGGTAAGTCCATAATTTATCAGATGAGAAAAAGGGCGCGCGCTCCCCAGCTTGAAGTTCAGGCGGTGGACCGATCAGAATTTCACCAATATTCAGGTATGATTTAAGACTGTCGCCTAACCGAAACCAGATAAAAAAACAGGCGATTGTCCAAAAAAGTGCAGATTGAAAAAATAGTTTGGGTGTAGGAAAGAAAGAGCGAAACAAGAAGCGTTCCTTTATGTTATTATAAAAGCATTTAATGTTGTACCTTATGGCGAGAGCACAAAAAATGCATTAGCAAAATGCACTTAATCTCGAAATGTTGATGAAAAAGAGAAAACTTAACTTTTTAACATCCGCAAAAGCAGGCCATCTTTCTTGATAAAGTGGTGCTGAAGGGCCGCGCTGATGTGAAGAATGATTAAGGCGGTGATGAAAAAACCTAAATAACCATGCCATTCCAACAACTGATTCCCTAGTTCGCGATTTTTCTCAACCAGTTGCGGCAGATTAAATAAACCGAAAACAGATATGTTTTTTACGCCCCATAAATTGGTTGCATACCAGCCAAATAGAGGATTGAAAAACAGAGAAAGATATAAGAGCGCATGGGTAAAATGAGCCGCTTTTTGCTGCCATAAGGGAATAGTAGAAGGTAAGGGGGAGGGAGGCGTTGAAACTTTTTCCAGAATAAAGCGAAAAATTACCAGAACAAAAAGAACAAAACCCATGCCACGGTGAAAATCAAAAAGCTGTCCTCTAATGGCAGGAAATTGACCGCCCCATAAAAAATCGGCAGACATAAAAATGCCAGCAATAATCATGGTAATCATGCCAAAAGCCATCAACCAGTGCAAAACCCGCATTGGCAAAGAATAACCGCGAGATATTCCCATTATTGCCCTCCATAAATTATGGAAATTTTATAATTTATAGAACAAAGGTCAAGCATGAAATGCAGCTTTATTTATAAGTCAACATATGGCCGGAACGGCGGGCTTTTGTTTTTAGATAGTTGCTGTTGTTTTCGTTCATAGGGGCTTGGTGCGAAATGCGCTTTATTACATTAAGACCATGCTCTGATATTGCTTTCACTTTTTTGGGATTATTCGTTAAAATTGAAACATCCTGCCAGCCAAGCGCCCGCACCATGGCCGCCGCAACATGATAACGGCGCATATCATCTGAAAAACCAAGCGTGCGATTGGCATCAACTGTATCAAGGGATTGATCTTGTAAATCATAGGCGCGGATTTTATTCACCAACCCGATACCGCGGCCCTCCTGATCGAGATAAATAATTGCTCCACCATCCATTTCGTCCAGTTTTTCAATGGCCAGGCGCAATTGATCACCGCAATCACAGCGTTCAGACCCGAAAATATCACCCGTAGCACAGGCAGAATGAATGCGAATAGCCAATGGTTTGCTTAAATCAGGCTTACCAACAATAAGTGCAATTTCATTGTCTCCCGTGGCGTATTGGAAAACCACCATGCGCGTATTAATTCCCCCTCTAACCGGAATAGGGGCTTCACTTTTACGTTTTAAACTGGCCACTTTTGCCTGTTCATAGGCTTTAATATCCTCTGTTTTAATAGAAAAAACATCTTTAATGGTAGGATTAACCGGATGAATATCCGTATAAATAAGACAGGCGGGAAGACGTTTTGCCTTGATAAGAAGATCTAGCACAAAACGCGCTTCAGGTTGTTCTAATATCGGGCGCCGGCTCACTTTGGCAGGGTGGCTTGCAGCTAAATTGTAAAGGCTTTCTGCGTTATCAATGGCAGAGAGTGGCATGGAAATGGGGTTTTCTGGATCAAAACCCATGGCATCTCCGCGCTCAGAGCTTAAAATAAGCAAAGGAGAGCGACCCACAATGAGATTTTTAAAATCGTGCAGGGCATTTTCTGTAATACCATCAATGGCAATAGCTAAATGGAAGTGATCTCCTTCTTGGAGCAAAAATGGTTCCCCTAAACCGATTTTTGTTATGACGGTTTGAACCGCAAAAAGAACATCCTGATCGTGCTTAAAGCGGTCAGGCGATTTTTTTACAAGGGCAGGTTCGATTTTAGAAGTCATAAGTCTGTGGAATCCATTTTACTGATGATGTTTTAATTGAATGATCTTTTACTGTCCATATTTAATACTCTTGTGGTTATTTTCAAATGACAGTGAAAAAAGACCTTTTTATGATAAGG
>CALHLB010000041.1 GCA_938034375.1 uncultured Alphaproteobacteria bacterium
GAGAGATGAATTTTTATCGTCCCTGCATAAATTAATCAATTGTGAAGCTTGCAGATTCAATTGATTTTTTCTTTGTGAATTAAGCTGTAACCATTATTGCTAAATATACCATCTGAAAGTATAAGCCCCGTGAATAATAAAGAGGCTTATTTATGCGATATTCAATAATTTTCAAAGGGTTAATCATTTTTTCTGTTGCACTGTTTTTAAGTGCATGCACAACAACTAAAAAGTTCTATCCTTTAAAAACAGAAGATGTAAGAAGTTATCAATTAAAGACGGTTCAGGTTTCTCTTGCGCTTGATGAGGAAATTGACTGGAAGCAATACCAGCAAGAAAAAGAAAACATAAAAGCCGGGCGTCCTGTTAATTATAAAGGACCCGTTAAATATGAAGGGTTGGAAGATGATGAAGATGATACCTTTGTATCTGAAAAACGTGATGTCAAAAATCCTGTATTCTTAACTGAGGAAGAGCTTGCTCAAAAGAGAATAATTCAACCTCTTCAAACGGCTATTCATTCTAGTTTTAATTCTTTTATGGTTGGCTCAAGAGAAGTGAAGGTTAATATTGAGGTTAAAAAAATCAGGGTTGCAAGGGCAAATGGTATTAACACGCTTATTGCACATTATGAACTCGTGGATGTTGCGACTGATACGCCAATTATTAGAAAGAATTATCACGAAGTAAGTTTTCAGGCCCATGGTTCTGCTTACAATGCCTCAAGTTCACTTGCAGGAATTTTAGTAAGCGCTGCTGTTCAAGCTGCCATTAGTCAAGCAACAAAAGCACAGCGTTTTAAGCAGGTGTCTGAACGTTATGCGAATTCAATTAAAGATTGGATGGCGCCTAAATTATAAAATAGAAGATGAATTCTTTAATAGGACAGGCCAGATTTAATTTGTAAATCTGGCCTGTTTTGTTACTTATCAAGCAAAAATAAAGTCGTCTGCTGTCAGATTTTGCGCATCAGAGCCTGCAATCTGAATTGTTTGCGTGTCGCTTAATGTAATAAGGGATCCGTTGCCAGACATTGTTATCTCAAGTTCATCAAAGGAGGTGACAAAACTACTAAGGTCAATAATATCTTCTGCACTAAAATCATTAATTGTATCAAAACCGTTTTCTTCCAGGTTGAAAAGAAAAATATCTGATCCATTACCGCCAATAAGTGTATCATCGCCTTGATCACCTATAATCAGGTCGTTGCCGTTTTCACCTGCGAGTATGTCATTGCCTTCTTCACCCAAAAGGACATCATCTCCGCCGCCGGCAAAAACTCTGTCATTACCGGTGCCTGCCTCGATGACTTCATTGCCTGTGTCTAATGAATTTGTGTCAAAGAGGTCGGCGCCAGAACCGAGATTAACGTAATTGTTGCCGATACCAGCAACAACGATATCATCTCCATCGCCTGCTTCAATGATATCTTGCCCTTCACCGGCATTAATACGGTCATTACCAGCACCACCAATGATATAATCATCACCAGCATCACCATTCAGGGCGTCATCATTATCGCCGCCTTCTAGCAAATCATTGCCGTTACCGCCAGATAAAGTGTCGTTGCCATCGCCGCCGAGTAATAGGTCATCACCATCGCCGCCTAATAGGCTATCGTTACCTTCACCGCCGTTTAATTCATCCAGGCCATTGCCGCCATTAAGTGTGTCATCGCCTTGACCGCCTATAATCAGGTCGTTGCCGTTTTCACCTGCGAGTATGTCATTGCCTTCCCCGCCAAAAAGGGCATCATCGCCGTTTCCTGTGAAAATTGCGTCATCACCTTCCCCGCCTTCAACAATATCAACACCTGAAATGGCGCTGTTATTATCAAAACGATCGTTGCCTGAGCCAAGATCAACTCGATTAAAGCCAAGGCCAGCTATAACGCTATCGTCACCATCGCCAGCGTCTACGATGTTAAAATCGAAACTAAAACCGGCAAGATTCTCTGTTGCCTGTGAAATATTGATTTGATCATTGCCGGCACCAGCAATAATTTGATCATTGCCTTCTCCAGAAATTATAACATCATTGCCATTACCACCAATCAAGGTGTCGTTGCCGCTAAATCCGCTAAGCGTATCATCACTTTCACCGCCAATAAGGACGTCATTCCCATCGGTTCCGTTTAAAGTTAGTGCGAGCATGGCATCAGTCATGCCAACTATTTGATCTTCATTCATGATATTTTCCGAAATTTATTTTAAGTTGTCGTTTATGATTGCTTTAAATACAATCATAGGCTTTATATTCTTTATAAAATGCTTGTAAAGTTTATCATGTCTTTTATCCTCATGATATTTATCTTTTTGTTTTTTTTATTGAAAATGATATTTTATTTATAAAATAAATTATTTTAGCTTTTAAAAGCCTAAAGGAAAAAGAGCTTATCATCTCGCTTTTTTTGAGATAACTGCTTAAAGATAGTTGCTATGTTTTTTTAAATTATGAAGGTGGATATTGAGTATCTGGACAAGACTTTCAGATGTTGTTTCAGGGCTAGCTGCTAGTGGGCCTATTGCTGATATTATGAATGCTGTTACCGGTTTTGTCGCGCGTGTTTCTGATAGTCCTGAGCGCAGGCAAGTTACTTTTACAATTGCGATGATTGCTCTTTCTGCCAAAATGGCCAAGGCTGATGGTGTTGTAACGCATGATGAGATTGAGGCTTTCAAGGAAATTTTTGAAATTCCTTCAAAAGAGCAACATAATGTGGCACGTATTTTTAATTTGGCAAAACAGGATGTGGCAGGCTTTGATGCCTATGCCCGACAAATATTAAAGATCTATGGTCATGATCCGGAATTTTTGGAAGATATTCTGGATGGTCTTTTCCATATTGCTGAAGCTGATGGCATCATCCATGAAAATGAATTGATTTTTTTGGAAAATATTGGCTGCATTTTTGCTATCGAAGATGAAGCATTCGAGACGATTAAAGCTCGTCATGTAAAAAATGGTATTACTGATCCTTATCAGGTACTTGGTGTTGAAGTTGAGTGGAGTAATTTTGAAATCAAGAAACAATATAGAAGGTTGGTCGCGGAAAATCATCCAGATAGATTAATTGCTCGTGGGGTGCCACCTGAATTTGTTAAAATTGCAACTGATAAAATGGCCGCTATTAATGTTGCTTACGATCGTTTGCAAAAGGAACGTGGATTATGAGTGATTGTTCTTTGTTTAAGGCTGATAGCTATTTGGTTGATGAAGTGCGTTTTGCCCCAAATGTTGATGACCGTTTGGGCGGGCCTGCTGATATGCTTCTTCTGCACTATACGGGCATGCCATCAGGCGAGAAGGCGTTGAAGTGGTTATGCATGGAAGAAAGCAAGGTTTCTTGCCATTATTTTGTTTTTGAAGATGGGCGCATTGTTCAATCGGTTCCAGAGGAAAAACGGGCTTGGCATGCGGGTGTTTCAAGTTGGAAAGGGGAGGAAGACAATAACTCTCGTTCCATAGGGATTGAAATTTCTAATCCTGGTCATGAACATGGTTATGTGCCGTTTCCTGAGCGCCAAATTGAGGCTGTTATTGCGCTTTCAAAAGATATTTGCCAGCGCAATAAGATTTTACCTGAAAGAGTTTTGGCACATTCAGATGTTGCCCCTTCCAGAAAGCAGGACCCTGGCGAGCTTTTTCCATGGAAATTACTTCATGAACAAGGTGTCGGGCATTTTGTTGCGCCTGAACCTTTGGGCGATGGGCGTTTTTTTCAGAAAGGGGAAAGCGGAGAGCCTGTTGCTGCTTTGCAGTCTATGCTTGTTCTTTATGGATATGGTCTTGATGTTAGTGGTTTTTTTGACCAAGAGACGGAAGATGTGGTCATGGCGTTTCAACGTCACTTTAGGGCTGTGAAAGTGGATGGTATTGCCGACCAGTCTACCATTGTAACTTTGCACCGCCTTTTGAAGGAATTACCAGATGGGTAATATGGCTTAATATTATTTGTTTATGTTCTAAGTTTGCCTTTTCCTTTGTTGAAAAGGCAATTTAAATGTTAAATGATTTCTTGAAGCGTACGCCATTTGGGTATTGACGTTTGCTGATTATTTCGCCACACCTGCTATGCTAGCTGATCGGGTAATCGCCCGCCTTTATGTCGAAAGATCTGGCGGGAGGAAAGTCCGGGCTCCATGGAAACACGATGCCGAATAACATTCGGCGGGGAAGGGTGACCTTCTTCAGGGAAAGTGCCGCAGAAAGTAAACCGCCTGATTTTCAGGTAAGGGTGAAAGGGTGGGGTAAGAGCCTACCGCATTTTTGGCAACAAAAATGGCAGGGTAAACCCCATCGGGAGCAAGACCGAATAGGAACAACACGCTTTTGGCAGGGCCGTTTCCAGCCTTAGTTGTTCGGGTGGGTTGCTTGAATATTCTGGTAACAGAATATCCAGATGAATGATTGCCGCATATGGTTAAACCATATCATACAGAACCCGGCTTATAGATCAGTTGGCATTTTTTATTGTGGAGCGATGCTCCTTTAAATTGATTGAGTAGTTTGGTTGTATCCCACTGTTTTGGCTCATTTTTTCTTTTGAAATGAGTATCATTTTAAAAGGTTTACGCTATATAATGGGACATGCGAGGCATGACAGGTGAACTGAAACCTTTTTGAGTGCATCCCTTTTAAGTTTCTTTATCCAATTGAGATTTTTGGTCGTGTGGCCTTCTTCCAGTTTAAAGAAGGCCATGTTTACGCTTTTCGTTCAGCTTTTTATTTTTCGTATTTTCTGGTTTTTTTTTATTTCTTGAAAATGCCGAAAAACCATAGGATTTCCCTTGATTTTCAGATTGATTCCATTGACGCCCAAATTTTTCCATGTTATTCCATATATGCCCAGATTTGTGTAGAAATACAGCTAAAATCAGGCCAATGAAGTTTAGGTTGAGAAGGTTGAAAACAGGTAAAGCGGCAAAAAGTCTTGTTGTTTTGTTGGGAAGGCTTTCTGTTTTTCGGGGTTTTTATGGAGCGGTTTGTTTCCAGTTACGTTAAAAAGGTTGATAGTAAGGGGCGCGTTTCTGTTCCTCCGCCCTTTCGTGCTATTTTGCAGCGTGCTGGTGATGAGCAGATTTATTCACAGCTGGCCCTTGAGACGCCATCAGTCATGGCTGGTGGGGCTGCATTATTGAAAATGCTTGAATCGCGAATGAATGAAATAGATCCATTCTCGCAAGATTATGATGATTGGGCGGCGCATTTTTATTCAGGCAGTGATTATTTAAAAATCGATGGTGATGGGCGGATTGTTGTTACGGATGCTATTCGTGAATATACAGGTATTGATGGTGAGGTCGTTTTTGCGGGGCGCGGCATTTCTTTTCATTTGTGGCAACCAGCACGTTTTGAAGACTATATGACGGGTGTGCGGAAACGTATTGCCAAGAAACGGGAATTACCAAAACGGGAAGAAGGGGCTTTGAATGAGTGAGTCTCATATTCCTGTTATGCTGGATGAGGTTTTGACGCATCTGGCAGCGGATGATCAATCTCTTGACGAAAGTGTTTTTATAGATGGTACTTTTGGTAATGGTGGTTACACAAAGGCGCTTCTAGCTTCTGGTGCGCGTGTTGTTGCAATTGATCGTGATCCGACTGCTGTTTTGAATGGGCAAAAGCTCGTTGATGAATCGTGTGGTGCCTTAACTTTAATTGAGGGATGTTTTGGCGAGCTGGATTGTCATGCGCGGTCTGCTGGCTTTGACAAGGTTGATGGTGTTGTTCTTGATATTGGCGTTTCTTCCATGCAGCTTGATCAGGCGGAACGTGGTTTTTCCTTTCGTTTTGATGGGCCGCTGGATATGCGAATGGAAAAGAAGGGCTTGAGTGCTTTTGATGTTGTTAATACATATAAAAAATCAGAGCTTCAGCGGATAATTGCCAGTTTGGGGGAAGAGAAGAAGGCTGGCTATATTGCCCATGAAATAATTAAGGCGCGGGAAGAAGGGCCAATTGAAACGACATTGGCCCTAGCAAATATTGCAGAATTTGCCATTGGGCGTCGTCATGATGATAAAATTCATCCAGCAACACGAACATTTCAGGCCTTGCGTATTTATGTTAATCGCGAATTGGAAGAGCTTGCAAAGGCGCTTATGGCCGCAGAACGTATTTTGCGGGAAGGGGGGCGGCTTGTTGTTGTTAGTTTTCATTCTCTGGAAGACAGGATCGTTAAGCGTTTTTTAAAGGAACGTTCAAAAACCGCTTCAGGTGGTTCACGTTATTTGCCTGAGGTAGACGTGATGTCACCTACTTTCCGTGAAATTACAAAGAAGACTTTGGTTGCAAAAACTCATGAGGCTGAGAAAAACCCCAGGGCGCGATCTGCAAAATTGCGTTCAGCCATTCGTCTGGGTGGTTCTTCTCATCCCTTAGATATGAAGGCGTTGGGTGTGCCTTTATTTCCTTTTTCTAGTGGAGGCATCAGTTAAATGCGGCGCATAGTACAGATTTTAATGGTTTTTGTGATGATATCGGGTGCGGCTTATACGTTTGAGACGAAAAGGCGGGCTGAAATAGCTGCGGATGAAATTAGGCAGCTTACGCGACAAATTGAACAGGAAAAAGAGACAATAGCGCTTTTAAAGGCAGATTTGAATGTTTTGACGCAGGCAGGTCGTTTGCAAAAACTAACCGAACGACATGCAGAGACATTGCAACTTGAAACAATGAAAGTGGAGCAGATTATCACACTGGATGAACTGCCCAAGCGACCGCTTGATCTTTCACCTTTTGAGAAAGATGAATCTTTAGGGGGTTATGCTGATGGCGATCTTGGTTCTAGCGTGAATATTCAATAGGGGCTGGATTTTATGATGCAAACACCAGGCAGTGTCTTTAGGGATCGTTTTGATGAAGAAAAGGTTGATGTTCCTGTTTCTACGCGTTTAGTTTTGGATGGTGTGAAAAAGCAAAGCGCTGATCAAACGCGTCATCGTTTGTTTTTGGTGGGTTTTCTTTTCCTTTGTGTTTATGTGGTTTTGGGCGTTCGGTTAACATCTCTTGCGATTGAGGCAGAAACACGTGATATAGCGCGATCGAACTGGACAGGTAATGCGTTGATGACGGCGCGGCCCAATCTGGTTGACCGTAATAATGAGGTTATGGCGCAGGACTTAACGACTTATTCTCTTCATGCAGATCCTCGAAAAGTTGCTTATCCATCAGAAATGCTTGATAAACTGGCAAGTGTGTTGCCTGATCTTGATCGTGAAAAGATTTTGCGCCGTATGCGAGGTAATGGTCATTTTGTTTGGATTAAGCGCGAATTAACACCATCACAACAGGCGCGTATTCTTGATCTTGGTCTGCCAGGGCTTTCATTTGACCGTGAGACGCGGCGTTTTTATCCTGGCGGGGCTGTGGCCTCTCACCTTGTTGGTTATGTTGATATTGATAATCGCGGCATTGCCGGTTTTGAAAAATTTGTTGATGATAATTGGCTGAACAGTCTGCGCGAGGCTGGTTTTTCCACCAATGACGCTATGGCTCCTGTTGCTATGTCTGTGGATATGCGTGTGCAGCATGTCTTGCGTGATGAATTGAAAAAAGCTGTTCAGCGTTACCAGGCAATTGCAGCAACGGGCATTATTTTAAATGCCAAAACAGGTGAGGTTGTGGCCCTTTCCTCGCTTCCAGATTATGATCCGAATGATATTTCAGGAACATTTACGCCTGATGCCCTTAATCGGGCAACAGCAGGCATTTTTGAAATGGGATCAACCTTCAAGGCGATTACAACAGCGATGGCATTGGATAGTGGCCTTGTTGGAATGAATGATAGTTTTGATGCCCGTAAGCCCTTAAGGCAAGGGCGTTTTACGATACGTGATTTTCATGCCAAGCGCCGTATTTTAAGTGTACCGGAGGTGTTTATTTATTCATCCAATATTGGGACTGCAAAAATGGCTTTGGCCGTTGGCGTGGATGGTCATAAGAGGTTCTTGGAAAATCTTGGTCTTTTGGGGACGGCTTCCCACGAGCTCCCTGAAATTGGCAGACCGCAATCACCAAAAGAATGGAAAACCCTGTCTTCCATGACAATTTCATTTGGTCATGGGGTATCTGTGACCCCTTTGCAAACAATTTCTGCTATTGCTTCTCTTGTTAATGGCGGTAAACTTATTCCTCCAACATTTCGTCCCCGCTCGCAGGAAGAGGCTAATTTACTGGCGCGTCAAGTTGTGAGCGAGGCAACAAGTGACAAAATGCGTTATCTGTTTCGTTTGAATGTTGAGGAAGGTTCTGGTAAACGGGCTGAAGTTGATGGATATTCTGTTGGCGGTAAAACAGGGACAGCCGAAAAAGTTGTCAATGGGCGCTATTCATCAGATAAAAAACTCAACTCTTTTATCTCAGCGTTTCCAATTAATGATCCGCAATATGTTATGTTGGTGATGATTGATGAGCCGCAACCTGTTGAAGGACAAAAAGCAGCAACAGCTGGCTTAAATGCTGCTCCCACAACAGCGGCTATAATTCGTCGCATTGCCACCACATTAGGCGTTTACCCTCGGCTTCAAGGTGGCCCAGTTTTGACTGAAATTGATTATCGTTTTAGATAGGCCTGAATTTTAATGAAGGGCATCTTTAAATGTTGCTAGATAGATTGCTACCATCTGCTCGAAATATTCTGCAAAGTGATGCAAGCTCGATACAGAATATAGAAATTAAAGGTCTTAGCGCTGATAGTCGAACAACTGAAAAAGACCATCTTTTTATAGCCTTGAAAGGCAATCAGGTTGATGGGGCGCGATTTATCCATGATGCGCTTGCTATGGGGGCTGTCGCTATTTTAACTGATGAGGTGGTTGGCGACTTGCCGGTACCTGTTATCAAGGTTGATAATGCGCGCCTGGCCTTAGCACAAATGGCCGCTCTATTTTATGAAAAGCAACCCGCTATCATTGGAGCTGTTACTGGAACAGCTGGCAAAACCTCTGTTGCCTCTTTTTTGCGCCAAATTTGGGAAAAGGCTGGACATGTATCAGCCAGTGTTGGAACTGTAGGGGTCATCAGTGACGTTGAAAAATGTTATGGCAGCCTAACAACGCCAGACCCTGTGACGTTGCATCAGACCCTAAATCGCTTGAATGGTCTTGGCGTTAATTATCTGGCCTTAGAGGCATCAAGTCACGGTCTTCATCAATATAGGCTTGATGGTGTGAAGCTTTCTGTCGCAGCTTTTACCAATCTGGGACGTGATCATATGGATTATCATGAAACCGTTGAGGATTATTTTGATGCGAAAATACAACTTTTTGAAAGGCTTTTAGGGAAAGGTAAGCCAGCGATTTTTGATTTGGATGCCCCTTATGGAAACCAAGCTTTTAAGCGGGCTGAAAAAGCTGGGGCTTCAGTTTTGAGTGTTGGTGAGAAAGGGCAGGCAATTAGGCTTTTATCTTTTGAAAAAAAGGGAAATGGTCAGCTTTTGAAGCTAGATTTTTCAGGTGAAAAACGTGAAATTTTGTTGCCTCTTGTCGGACGTTTTCAAATTTCAAATGCGTTGATTGCTGCAGGCATGGCTTTTGGGGTTGATGATGGGGTGGATGATATTTGTGGCGGTCTTGAAAACCTTCAGGGTGAGAAAGGGCGTCTTGAATTTATTGGCCAGAATAAAAAGGGCGCCCTTGTTTTTATTGATTACGCGCACAAAGTTGAAGCTTTGCAGAATGTAATACAGGCTTTGCGCCCTTATTGTGAAAAACGATTAATGGTTTTATTTGGTGCCGGGGGAGATCGCGATAAAGGCAAAAGGCCTTTAATGGGAGCTGTTGCCAAAAAATATGCTGATTATACGGTTATCACCGATGATAACCCGCGTCATGAAGAGGCCTTTCAAATTAGGCAGGAAATTTTGTCTGAAATACCAGAGGCAATTGAAATTGGGGATAGAGAAGAAGCAATTTTTCATATTCTGGCAAAGGCTAGCGAAGGCGATGTTGTTATTATTGCCGGAAAAGGTCATGAAACGGGGCAGATTGTTGGAGATGCCGTGTTACCTTTTTCCGATCATGATGTTGTAAAACGCGCTATAGAATTACTCTAGGGTTTGAGATTATGGGTGATAAACAAATATTATGGACGCGAGATGATGTCGCACAGGCCTTGTCTTGTTCCTTACCTGAAAAAAAAATTGTTATTAGCGGTGTCTCAATTGATAGCCGTAGTGTTGCTAAAGGCGATATTTTTTTTGCGATTAAAGGCGATAGGCTCGATGGTCATGACTTTGTTGAAAAAGCTTTTGAGAATAAAGCTGCCTATTGTGTTATTTCTGCCGTTGAAAAATATAGATTTCAGAATTATCTAGACAGGCTTTTTATCGTTGAAGATGTTTTGGCTGCGATGGAAAGTTTAGGCCGCGCCGCGCGCCATCGACTAAGTGGACAGGCTATAGCTGTTACAGGGTCGGTGGGCAAAACGGGAACAAAGGAAATGTTGCGTCTTGCTTTTTCAAAAAGCGGCAAGGTTCACGCATCTATTGCCTCATTTAATAACCATTGGGGCGTGCCGCTAACACTTTCGCGCACATTGGAAAAAACTGATTTTGGCATTTATGAAGTTGGTATGAACCACGCGGGCGAGATTGAGACGCTGGTTGACATGATAAAGCCGGATATTGCCATAATCACTACAGTTGAACCCGTTCATTTGGAGTTTTTTGATAGTGAGCAGGATATTGCAAGAGCCAAAGCTGAAATTTTTAAAGGGGTTTCCCCTCAAGGTTATGTTATTTTAAACTATGATAATAGGCACTACGATCTTCTTGTTACGCTTGCGAAAGAAGAAGGTATTAAAACGGTTTCTTTTGGGGAGCATAAGGATGCCGATATTCGTCTTTTATCTGTTGATTTAGCTGAAAAATATTCTGATGTTCAAGTTTCTGTTTATGGTATTGTAACGTCTTATCGGTTGGGGATGGCAGGGCGCCATATTGTGCAAAATTCCCTTGCTGTTGCTGCTTGTCTCTATTTGGCCAAAGCTGATGTTGAGCGCGGTTTATTGGCTCTGCGTGAAATGAAGGCGCCGGAAGGGCGTGGACAACGCCATGATCTTTCACTGAAAGGGGGAAAGGCTCTTCTTCTTGATGAAAGTTATAATGCTAATCCAGCTTCTATGCGGGCAGCTATTGAGCTCCTATCGACAGCACGTATTGGTGCTGGAGGAAGGCGTATTGCTGTTTTGGGGGATATGCTTGAACTGGGGGATGAGAGTGATGAACTTCATGCCGCTTTGCTGGATGCTTTAGTGGCGCATGAAATTGATAGCGTTTTTCTTTCTGGACCGCATATGAAAGCGCTTTGGATAAAATTGCCTGAAAAAATGCGTGGACAATATGCAACATCTTCGGATGGTTTGGCAAAACCACTTCTTGATACTGTTGCGAAAGGGGATGCTCTTATGGTCAAAGGGTCTTTAGGTAGTAAAATGAGACCTTTGGTTGATAAGCTACTTGAAACCTATAAGCCAAAAGAGAACTGAACGACTTATGCTGCTCCTTCTAACTGAACTTTCAGATGCGATCCCTGGTTTCAACGTCTTTCGTTATATTACTTTTCGAGGGGGCATGGCGACAGTAACAGCCATGCTTTTTGTTTTTCTGTTTGGTCCTTCTATCATCAAAAGATTACGAGCTAGGCAAGGAAAAGGACAGCCCATACGGGAGGATGGCCCACAAAGCCATATTATTGCCAAAGCCGGCACCCCGACAATGGGTGGGCTTATGATTTTGGCAGGCCTTTTTGTTTCAGTCTTCTTATGGGCTGATTTAACGAACCCTTATGTGCAAACTGTCATATTTGTTACATTTGGTTTTGGGGCCATTGGTTTTTATGATGACTATTTGAAGGTGAGTAAGCAAAGTCATAAAGGCTTTTCCGGTAAAGTGCGGCTTGCTATTGAATTTTTAATTGCGGGCCTTGCCTGTTTTTATATCGCCCACTCTGGTGAAGACCCATTTGCAACAAGTCTTACTATTCCTTTTGTGAAAGATTTTTTGCTAAATCTGGGATATTTTTTCATTCCTTTTGCCGCTTTTGTCATTGTTGGCACTGGTAATGCCGTTAATTTGACGGATGGTTTGGATGGGCTTGCCATTGTACCGGTTATGATTGCTATGGGATCGTTTGGTTTTATTGCTTACCTTTCAGGGAATGCTATTTTTGCTGATTATTTGCAAATTCATAATGTTGCTGGCACAGGCGAACTTGCAATTATTTGTGGTGCTATTATTGGGGCTGGCCTTGGATTTTTGTGGTTTAATGCACCTCCTGCAGCCATTTTTATGGGTGATACTGGTTCACTTGGCCTTGGTGGAGCGCTTGGTACAATTGCCGTTGCTACAAAGCATGAAATTGTTTTGGTCATTATTGGGGGGCTGTTTGTTTTGGAGGCGCTGTCGGTTATTATTCAGGTGTTTTCATATAAGACGACAGGTAAGCGTGTCTTTAGAATGGCACCCATTCACCATCATTTTGAACAAAAAGGCTGGACAGAACCTCAGGTTGTTATACGGTTTTGGATAATTGCTTTCATTTTGGCACTCATTGGCCTTACAACTTTGAAATTACGCTAATATGATTGCTGTTCAATGTTTTGAGGGAAAATCGGTTCTGGTTTTTGGACTTGGTGGCTCCGGTCTTGCCACGGTCGAGGCCCTTATAGATGGTGGGGCAAATGTACTTGCTTTTGATGATAATAAAGATTCCTGCAAAAAAGCGCAGGAAAAAGGTTTTAATGTTCAAGATTTTAATCAATTAAATTTCGAAAAATTTGAGGCCTTGATTTTAGCGCCTGGTGTTCCCTTCACACATCCCGAACCGCACTGGACTGTAAAGAAAGCGCGGGATGCTAATATTGAAATTATTGGTGATGTTGAGCTTTTTAACCGTGAGCGGTTGAGGCGTGCGCCTGATTGCCCCTTTATTGCTATTACAGGAACAAATGGTAAATCAACAACGACAGCGCTTATCAGCCATATTTTAAGAGAAGCTGGTTTTAATGTGCAAATGGGTGGTAATATAGGCCAGGCCGTTTTAACATTAGAAGAATTTGGAGAAGAATTTTGCAAAAATCAGGCTTATGTTATTGAGTGCTCCTCTTTTCAGATCGATTTAGCGCCAACGCTTCACCCTTCTATTGGTGTTCATTTGAATTTAAGCCCTGATCACCTTGAGCGTCATGGCAGTTTTCAACATTATGCAGATGTCAAGGAGCGCCTTATTCTTGGGGCTGAGAGGGCGGTTATTGGTGTTGATGATACCTTATCTGAAAATATTGCAGAAAAGGTTGGAGCCGCCGGTATTGACCTTAAGAGTGTTTCGGTTTCACGGTCTTGCGATATTGAAGTGCGAGAGGGTATTCTTCATAATGAAGGCCAGAAGGTCCTGGACCTTATAGGTGCAAGAGGATTGCGCGGAAAGCATAATCATCAAAATGCCGCTATTGCATATGGCGTTTGTTCTTATATGGGCCTTTCAGGCGCTCTTATTGAGAAGGGTTTGAAATCCTTTAAAGGGCTTGCCCACCGTATGGAGGAAGTAGCGTGTTATGATGGGCTTTTGATCATCAATGATTCGAAAGCGACCAATTCAGATGCTGCATCGCGGGCATTGGCCAGTTTTGATAAAATATACTGGATTTTAGGGGGGCTTGCGAAACAGGGTGGTATTGCGGATCTTGCCCCTTATTTTCCAAAAGTCATGCATGCTTTCTTGATAGGGGAGGCGATGGATGCATTTTCTAAAACAGTTTCAGAAAAAATTCCTTTTTCATATTCCCAAACATTGGAAGTGGCTGTTCAACAGGCTATAAGAAAAGCACTTGATGATAAAAGAGCTGGGCTTTGGCCAGAGGATGAGAGCGTTGCGGTTTTATTATCACCGGCCTGTGCTAGTTTTGATCAGTTTCAAAATTTCGAAATTCGTGGTGATGCTTTTAAAAAAGCCGTTAAAGCAGTTTTGAAAAACAAATAGAGAGGGGCCATGGTTTCACGGGCAGATCGGTCTGTTTTTGCCAATTGGTGGTGGACAGTTGACAAGCCGATGTTATTTGGTTTGATCGGCCTTGTATTTTTAGGTCTTGTACTTTCTTTTGCTGCCAGCCCCGCTATTGCAGAGCAACTTGGCCTTACAAGTTATTATTTTGTCAAACGCCATGCTGTTTTCGCTATTGTGGCTATTTTGTTGATGGGGGGCATTTCTTTTTTAAATCCGCTTCAGGCACGCCGTCTTGCTCTTTTAATTTTTTTGGGTGGCATTTTATTGATGGTTTACACTCTTTTTGCCGGTGAAGCGGTTAAGGGGTCAAGACGTTGGGTTTCTCTTGCTGGGTTTACGCTTCAACCATCTGAACTCGTAAAACCGACTTTCATATTATTGGTTGCCTGGCTTTTTTCTGAAAGTTCAAGAAGGCCTGATATTCCAGCTAACTTTTTTGCTATATTGATCCTTGCTATTTTTAATGTTCTTTTGGTTGCCCAGCCCGATATTGGTCAAACCGCCCTTGTTACAATGACATGGTGCGCGGTTTTTTTTATGGCCGGTTTATCCTGGGTCTGGATTACCGTTTTGGCTATCATGGGTGTTGGGGGGATGGGGCTTGCTTACCTTTTTATTCCCCATGTTACCGGGAGAATAGACAGATTTATCAATCCAGAATCGGGTGATAATTATCAGGTTGAGCGTGCTTTAGAAGCCTTTTTTTCAGGTGGGTGGTTTGGGCGTGGTCCTGGTGAGGGTATTGTTAAACGTAACTTGCCTGATTCTCATACTGATTTTATTTTTGCTGTTATTGGTGAGGAATTTGGCATTATTGTCTGTTTGTTTATTGTGCTTTTCTTTTCGTTTTTAATAATGCGTGGTTTATACCTTGGGTTTCGCCAAGAAGATGGATTTGTGCGCTTATCCATTGGTGGTTTGGTTATTATGTTCGGTCTTCAAGCTGCGATTAATATGGCAGTTAACCTGCAATTAGCACCAACCAAAGGCATGACATTACCCTTTATTTCTTATGGTGGCTCTTCTATGCTATCTGTTGCGGTTGCCATGGGTATGGTTCTTGCTCTCTCAAGAAAACGCCCCAAGGCTGTGCATCGTGCGGCTGAATTTATTCAGTACGCAGAAACCTATCGGACTTGAATGTGAATGACTGAAAATAAAAAAACAAAACGTGCTTTGCTTTGTGCAGGGGGAACGGGTGGCCATCTTTTTCCTGCTCATGCTTTAGCCTGTGAATTAACAAGACGTGGCTATGATATTCATCTGGTTTCTGATCATCGTATTGAGCGTTTTGCAAAAGAATTTCCAGCGAGTGAACGCCACAGAGTTGTTTCAGCCTCGCCTTCAGGTAAAAATATTTTTAAACTTTTTCGTTCTCTTTATGCACTCTCAAAAGGTTATTTGGTTGCGCGCAGACTTATGAACAAAATTAAGCCTGATATTGTTATTGGTTTTGGTGGATACCCTACAGTGCCGCCATTATTAGCAGCCAGTTCCAAAGGCGTGCCAACAATTATTCATGAGGCCAATGCCGTTTTGGGGCGTGCCAATTGGCTTTTGGCCAAAAAGGTTGATATTGTAGCACTTGGTTTACCCTTATTAAAAGGAAGTAGTGCCAAGTCTATTGTAACAGGCAATCCTGTAAGGGATGCGGTTTTGGAGGCATCAAAAAAACCTTATAAAACCTCTCGTGGGCAAGATGATTTTTATCTCACTGTTTTTGGTGGCAGTCAGGGGGCCAGTTTTTTTTCTTCCGTTGTTTTAAAAGCTATAGGCTTTTTACCCGATGAATTGCGGGCGCGTCTGGTGGTTGCTCAACAGGCAAGAGCCGATGATGAGCAGGCTGTTCGGTCTGCTTATGATGTGATGGATATTCGTGCTGAAGTTAAGGTTTTTTTTGATGCGATGCCTGAAAAAATTGCAAATAGTCATTTGGTTATTTGCCGTTCAGGGGCTTCTACTACGGCAGAACTTGCTGTTATTGGCAGGCCGGCCATTTTAGTGCCATATCCATTTGCTCTTGATCATGATCAGGAAGCTAATGCTGCTTTGTTAGTTCAAAATGGCGGAGGCTGGGTTAAGCAACAAAGTGAGATGACACCGGAATGGCTTGCTGAAGAATTAAAACGCCTCATGCTTGATGCAGATCTTTTGGAAAGGGCTGCACAAAATGCCCATCAGCAAGGTGTGAAAGATGCAACGATACGTCTTGCTAATGCGGTGCAAGCCCTTGTTAATGATGAGAAAATTAATCAGCCCACCTTGGGTGGTGCACAGGAGAGTTAACATATGAAAATGCCTCAAAATATAGGTCCAATTCATTTTATTGGGATTGGTGGTATTGGTATGAGCGGTATTGCTGAAGTTTTGCAAACGCTTGGCTACTTGGTCCAAGGGTCTGATATGTCTGAAAGTGCGAATGTGGAACGTTTGCGCCAAAAAGGCATTGAGGTGAAAATTGGTCATGCGGCAGATCATTTAGGTGGTGCAGAGGTTGTTGTTGTTTCTTCGGCGATTAAACCAGATAATCCTGAATTAAAGGCTGCGCGTGAGCGTGTTTTACCTGTGGTGATGCGGGCTGAAATGCTGGCGGAATTAATGCGCTTTAAATCAGCGATTGCTGTTGGCGGTACACACGGAAAAACAACCACAACTTCCATGGTGGCAGCGCTTCTTGAAGCGGGCCAAATGGACCCAACGGTGATTAATGGCGGCATTATTAATGCTTATGGCACCAATGCTCGCATGGGTGAGGGTGACTGGATGGTTGTTGAGGCCGATGAATCTGATGGCACTTTTGTCAAATTGCCAGCTGATGTGGCTATTGTTACCAATATGGATCCTGAACACCTTGACCACTATGGTGATTTTGATGCAGTAAAGACGGCTTTTGCTCGTTTTGTTGAAAATGTGCCGTTTTATGGTTTTGCCGTAATGTGTATTGATGATGCTGATGTGCAGCATTTGGTGGGGCAAATTGAAGATCGCCGTATTGTAACCTACGGCCAGAACCCGCAAGCAGATATACGCTTTTTCGATATTAGAGCGGAGGGAAGTTCATCCCGTTTTAATGTCGTGGTGCAAAACCGGGGTAAAGAGGAGGCAATTGAAATTAGAGATATTCTTCTTCCCATGCCCGGTATTCACAATGTTTCAAATGCAACTGCGGCTATTGCCGTTGCTTCTTTTCTTGGTGTGAGTGCTGAAAATATTCGCGAGGGCATGGCTTCTTTTTCGGGGGTTAAACGCCGCTTTACTCATACGGGTTCATGGAAGGGTGTTGAAATTTATGATGATTATGGTCATCATCCCGTTGAAATTGCCTGTGTTCTTAAAGCTGCCAGAGCCTCTGCTAAAGGCAAAGTGATTGCTGTTGTGCAACCCCATCGCTATACACGACTTCAAAGTTTGTTTGATGATTTTTGCACATGTTTTAATGATGCTGACCAAGTAATTGTTGCCCCTGTTTATGAGGCGGGTGAAAAACCGATTGAAGGTATTAATCATGAGGCATTGGCCCATGGACTTCGTATGCGTGGGCATCGTCTGGTTGGCGTGACGCAAGGCCCTTCGGATCTTGCTCAAATCATATCGCAAGAAGCGCAAGAAGGGGATTATGTGATGTGCCTTGGGGCGGGGTCTATTACCCATTGGGCTTATGCCCTTCCTGATGAATTGGCCAAATTATAGAAAGTTATTTTGGTGAGTGAGAATCTTCTCGATAAGCTTGGTTCATGGACCGATAATGTTAAAGGCAGGTTAACGCCTCATGCGGATATGAGCCGTTTGACATGGTTTCAAGTTGGCGGGAAGGCAGATCTCCTCTTCCAGCCGAATGATGAAGAGGATCTGGCTTTTTTTCTGAAAAACCTGCCTTCAGATATACCTGTTTTAGTCGTTGGGGTTGGTTCTAATCTTCTTGTGCGTGATGGTGGCATTTCCGGTGTGGTTATTCGTCTTTCCGCCAAGGGTTTTGGGGCTCTTGAAAAAATAGATGACACTTGCATTCGCGCGGGAACAGCTTTGCCAGACAAGCGGTTGGCGGCTTTTGCACTTGAACATGGTCTTGATGGATTTTCTTTTTATCATGGAATCCCTGGTGCTTTGGGAGGGGCTTTACGTATGAATGCTGGAGCAAATGGCAGTGAAACAAAAGATCGGCTTTTGGAAGCTGTCGCTTTTGATCGCAAAGGATGCCGGCATGTTCTGAATAAAGATGATTTTGGCTATACATATCGTCATTCGTCTTTGCCGGATGATTTAATTTTCACGCAAGCTCTTTTTATAGGAGAAAAAGGAGAGAAGGCAGATATTCAAAAGGCCATGGAGGCGGTCCAGAACCACCGCGAAACCGTTCAGCCGGTTCGTGAAAAAACGGGTGGCTCAACATTTAAAAATCCGGAAGGATCCAGTGCCTGGCGTGAAATTGATGCTGCAGGCTGTCGTGGTTTAATGGTTGGTGGGGCGCAAATGAGTGAAATGCACTGTAATTTCATGATTAATAAGGATAAGGCGAGCGCTTACGATCTTGAGACATTGGGTGAAACGGTGCGCGCCCGTGTTTTGAAAAAGAGCGGCGTTAAACTTGAATGGGAAATTAAGCGTTTTGGCTCTTTCAAGGAAGGGAAAATTGTACCAGGTTTTATAGGGGAAGGGTGAGTTATGGTATAAGCGGTGCTGCCGGTTAAACAATATGGCAACACCCTTGCAGATGTTATAGCTAAACCACTTTAAAATGATTATGCTATATAATCACCAGTTAATTAATAGGTCCTAACCCCTGGATTATCCACCCAAATGCCTATTAACCCAATCCTTCAAAAAGAGCCGTTGATAAATAACGCTCTGCAAAAGAAGCGGCAATAACAACAATGCGCTTTCCGTTCATTTCAGGCCGTTTGGCAATATCTATGGCTACCTGAATGGCTGCACCTGATGAGATACCAACAGGCAATCCTTCTTTTGCTGCTACTTCTTTTGCCATTTTAAAAGCGCTATCATTATCAACCTGAATGACTTCATCTATAAAAGATGTATTCATGATTTCAGGTATGAAGCCAGCGCCGATGCCTTGTATCATATGTGGTCCTGGTTGCCCCCCTGAAAGAATCGGACTTGCGGTTGGCTCAACGGCAATCATTTTTAAATCCGAATTACGCTTTTTTAAAACCTGTGCAAGGCCTGTAAAGGTGCCGCCTGTTCCAATACCAGAGACAATAATATCGACCTTTCCATCTGTATCATGCCAGATTTCTTCAGCTGTTGTGTTACGGTGAATTTCAGGGTTCGCTGGATTACTGAACTGGCTTGGCATTACGGAGCCTTCAATTTCGCTTAAAAGCTCTTTTGCCTTGGCGATGGCGCCTCCCATTCCCTTTTCACGGGGGGTTAATTTTAATTCAGCTCCCAAAAGGGCAAGCATTTTGCGCCTTTCAATAGACATGCTTTCTGGCATTGTTAGGATGAGCTTGTAACCACGCGCTGCTGCGGCAAAGGCAAGACCAATGCCTGTATTGCCGGAAGTTGGTTCAATTAGAACGGTTTTTTCGTTAATTTTTCCCTGCGCTTCAAGATCAAGAATCATATTGACGCCAATACGATCTTTAACGCTTGCGAGAGGGTTAAAGAATTCACATTTTACGCATAAGTCTGCAACAATATTTTTTTGTTTAGCAAGGTTTGGTAGGCGCACTAAAGGAGTATTGCCAATTGTTTCAATAATGCTGTCATAAATACGACCGCGATGCGGCTTATCAAATGTTGGTTTTTCAAAGGTCATCGTTGGTGCCTCTCGTTTCATGTTTTTAATATTTAAGGTTTTACAGGGGGTGTCTCAAGAAATTTGATTTTCCTTTTTGTGTTTGTTTTAAAAAATAAAAGCAATTTCAGCGTGTTTTTGAAATGGTCTTTATAAAAATGTTTATGGTTAATGATTTATCTGGAATAGTAAAGAAAAGGTAAGGATTTATCGTTAAAGATAAGGAGGAATAGAATAACGGGATAATTTATCGTGCAAAAGCATGTTGCAGTATTAATGGGTGGATGGGCTTCTGAACGGCCAGTTTCGCTTTCATCTGGTCATGAATGTGCCAAAGCTTTAAGAGAGACAGGCTATAGGGTAAGCGAGATTGACGTTGATCGCGATATTGCCGAGGTTTTGAGTACACTGAAACCTGATGTTGTGTTTAATGCATTACACGGGCCATTTGGTGAAGATGGCACTATTCAGGGTGTTTTGGAAATATTGGAAATACCTTACACGCATTCAGGTGTTATGGCATCTGCTTTGGCGATGAATAAAGATCGTGCCAAAGCTGTTATGAAAGAAGCCGGCATACCGGTTGCAAATCATAAAATTGTTCACAGACTAGAAGCAGCAAAATGGCATGTTATGGAACCGCCTTATGTTGTGAAGCCCGTTAATGAAGGTTCTTCTTTTGGGGTTTTGATTGTTTTAGAAGACATGATGCACCCACCACAGCAATTAACGGCTTATGACTGGCCTTATGGTGATATTGTTATGGTGGAGCGTTATGTTGCAGGGCGCGAATTAACATGCGCTGTTATGGATGGTAAGGCTCTTGATATTATTGAAATCGTTTCTGAAGGGCATAAATTTTATAATTATGATGCTAAATATTCCCTTGGAGGATCAAAACACATACTTCCGGCAGAAATTTTACCAAATATTTACCAAACTATACAGAATCTATCAGTTAAGGCGCATCATGCTTTGGGGTGTCGAGGTATAAGCCGTTCTGATTTTCGTCTGGATGAAAAAGCCGATGGTAATCATGACCTTATTTGCCTTGAGGTTAACACCCAACCCGGTATGACGCCAACTTCTCTGGTACCTGAAATGGCAGCCTATAAGGGACATTCATTCAAGTATCTGGTTTCGTGGATGGTGGAGGACGCAAGTTGCGGGCGATAGCTCAAAATAAGCAGCCTATGAAGGGCAAGATGGCGAAAGGTCGGTTGGAACAGGAGAAAAGCCTGTCTTACCGCCAGGTTTTCATGCGCCGCCTGTTTCATCGCATGGAAGCGCGGGTTGAAACCCTGCCGCCTTTTTTAATGACTTCTCTAAGTGTGGGTCTTATTGGTGCTTTTAGCATTTATGGTTTTATGATCGGTGGACAAGGCCTAAAAGTAAGCTCTGATGTAACATCGGCTTTGGGTTTTGGTGTGCAGTCAGTCGTTATTTCAGGCCAGGAAAGTCTCGATGAGCGTGATATTCTGGATATTTTAGGCTTAACCTCTGGTGCGTCTTTAATGACTTTTAATGTCGACCAGGCGCAGAAAACGCTTTTACGTGAACCATGGATTAAGAGTGTTTCTATCCGTAAAATATATCCAGGCAAACTACATATTAAATTGGCAGAAAGACAGTCTTTTGCAATTTGGCAACGCGGGCGCATTGTTTCTGTTATTGATGAGAACGGGCTTGTTTTGGATCACTTCAATGAAACCCGACATAATGATTTGCCTATTCTTGTTGGTCATGGCGCGCAAAGACAGGGCGCTGAATTTATGTCTCTTTTGCAAAAATTTCCAACTATTGCTTCTCGCGTTAGGGCATCAATGCTGCATTCAGAACGCCGGTGGGATATTTTGCTTGATAATAAGGTGACGGTCAAATTGCCTGAAAGTAATATGGCAGAGGCGCTTTTAAAATTGTCAGAATTAGACCATGAAAAAGACATTTTGTCGAAAGATCTTGTGAGCATTGATATGCGACTTCCAGATAGGTTAGTTATGCGTCTTTCTGATGAGGCAATGGTGAACCGCTTGGCAACAATTAAGCGCCAACGCGAAGAACGCAGCAAGGGGAAAAAAATCTGATGCTGCATTTTGGCAATAAAACAAAGCAACAAAGAAA
>CALHLB010000042.1 GCA_938034375.1 uncultured Alphaproteobacteria bacterium
GTTTGATCGTAAGATCGCTTGTCTCCAAAATGCGCAGTGCTTCGCGTTTAAATTCTTCCGTAAATTCTCGTTGTTTCATCAAAACCTCCTGATAAATAAAACTTATCAAAAAGTCTCTCCATTAAAACAGGGTAAGTCCAAACAGGTGATGGCAGTAGCACAGATTTTTGGGCCACAAGCGACGTGTCACGGTCTTCGTCATACGTTCGGGGTGAATGCCGTGCGTAAAGGCATTGCGCTGAACATGTTGCAACGGGGCCATGCAAGCATAAGCACCACTGCGATGTATGCCCGCGTCATAGGCCCAGATGAGCGTACGCTCATGGCCAGACTCTGGTTTGAGGGAGATGATGATGACATGCCAACGCCGCCAACCTCACCGCCTATACCAACCATTCCGCCCATGTTCAGGCAAAAACATCCTTCCCCGCCAAAATCAGTTTCAGCCAAGGTTGTCCCGCTTCCCACAATCCACTTTACCAGCTTTGCGGATTTATCTCCGCCGGAGCGTGTGGGGAATGTGTTTCGCATGGAGGATTATCGGTAGAACTATGTATCACCAAAAATGACTTCACCAATTTCTGAAATACGTGCTTGAGAAACACCATAAATCTTGGCAAGCTGTGGCCATTCGGCAAGGGCGGCTTTGGTTTTCTCCAGAATATCTTCACTCTGTTTTTGGTTCAATCCTGCCACCACACCCAGTTTAAGTAGGTGTTCTTTGGTAGGGTTTTTACCTTCGCCAAGCACCATTGTACTTTGCTCACCCCTTGGGCCGGATGAAAAAGTTAAGTCATACGCAGGTGAAAGTAACCACTGGCCTGTCTTATCCATCAGGAACGAGAAGTTTTTTGCATGGTCATCGCGGTTATGGGCCAGCACGTTAAAAACAGCCAGCCGATACATTTTCTCCACTTCCCGCGCATCTTTTGTGATCATACCCGTCAAAGCCAGCAAATCTTCATAATCCAGTGCCGGCACACGAAAATCCGTGTGTAACAAGCCGCAAGCCGTGTGCATGTGCAGGCGTTCTTTTCCCTTGCGGTCAAAACGCTGAATGGCAAAATATCCTGCACCTTGTCCCGCAGGGAACAGATGAACATCCGGCATCTCAATGCCTGCCTTTTTGGCCATAAGCGCATAAACATATTCAATAGCGCCTGCATCATGGCCATCCTGTTGATTGGCAAATTTAACCAGCCACGGCGTATAGCGTTCTGGCAATGCTTGTGTGCCATGCACCATCTTTTCGCATTTTTCATCCACGCCAATCATGGCTTTTGGGCGGGCACCGGCAGAAGAACCGTTTAAAGCCAGCAAGTTTTGCAACACATCCTCCGAGCTGCCTGCCAACACTTCTTGTGCTTGTGCAGCCAGTGTATCCAGATGAATATCTTCGGCCTGTTTTTGTGCGCTAAAATCAGGTTCATAGACCAGTGCACCCATGCCGTGATGGCCTACATGAGCTAGTCGATCTAATGGAGTAATACTTGCAGGAGAAATCCCCTGTGTGCGCGCAAAACGGTCAAACAGAAGTCTGCCCCAACCATCGGGCAGGCTGTCGTTAAAAATACCGGGTAGCCCTTCAAACAAATGGCGGTCAAATTGCCCAACACCTGTTTGCAATGGCAATTTAAGGGGAGAAATATCCAGCCCTTGTGTGAGGAAAGCCGCATCATATTCAAAATAGAGAATCCCATCCCGCAGTGCCAAACGCCCAACCGGAAGGAGTTTTTCACCAAAATCAAGAGAGACCTGCAAAGCCTCCACCGCAGAAACCTGTCTCATGTGCGTTTCCCCCGTTTACGGGTTTTTGGAGTAGG
Organism: uncultured Alphaproteobacteria bacterium; assembly: GCA_938034375.1. GTDB lineage: Bacteria > Pseudomonadota > Alphaproteobacteria > Rhizobiales > JACESI01 > JACESI01. Next base: position 1,824 of record CALHLB010000042.1, read on the forward strand.
GGCAAGCACGTCATCAATGGAAGTAAAGCCGGTTTGCTTGCCTTCGCTTGCTTTTAAAATATCCTCCAACGTGCCCAGCACCATCTGGATTTTAAGAAAGGACAACAGGGAAATCTGCCCGGTTTGCTCAAATTTGCGTAAAGTAGATAAAGGAATACCCGCCCGTTTGGCCAGTCCCGCTTGTGTCAGTTCACGGTTCAGGCGCAGCAAACGGGTGTTTTCTGCCAATTTTTGTATGGTATTTGAGGGTGTATTAAGTAACATAATAGTATCTTTTATATGTTTTAAATCTCTTTAAAGTTATTATAGTATTATTTATAGAGGTCAGCAAGGGTGTTATGTTTGTTGTACCTTATAATAAGTTAGGCCAGCACAAGCGAATATCCTCAAAGCACCATTCCTGCAAATGTCCATGTCGTTTGCTCCGGCGATGGAAACACGCTTTAAGGCCCGATTTTTGTTTAAATTGATGAAACCATGCAATGGATTTGGCGGTTCCTTTGTTGCCAAGCTCAATAGCTCGGATATGCGGGCCACTGGCCCAATGCTCCCTTGGATTTTCCAGTGTTTCAGGATTGAGAATATATTCTCTCAACTGCTGTACAAGTCTTTTATCCGGGTCTGTTTGTAATTCATCCCGTAGCTGCTCAATAGCGAAATGTGCCGCTTTTTGCGCGGTTTCATCCAGTATATTCTGTAGTTCGCCCTGTGTCATAATCAATGCTGGTGTTGCATCCATAAGAAGCCCTTTCATATATGTTGTAAATAAAAAAAGCCCTGTGAAAACAGGGCACAAAAAAACGGATGCGCGTACAAGGTACAGTCGATCCGATTATGGGAATTTTGTGGTGGTTTTTGTTAACCGTCAAGAAAAATCGTTCAGGAAACACCCAACAATTGACCAAGGCGATCCGTAATAGGGCGTAGAGGTTCCACAAAACCAAGGTCGTAAATCATTGTTGTTTCAAGGTTACCCTTGTGATCCACGTAATGCGAAACATCTTCCCGGCGCACCCCCTGACCAACCAACATCAAAGAAATGGCAATCCGCTTAAGATCATACATTTGGAACGTATCAGGAATGCTTTCCAGTTGCCGAAACTGTTCAATCTGGCGTTTGAAGTTGTCTCGTGGCTGATTAATATCCCTGTGTGAAGGAAAAACATAACGACTTGCAGGCCAGCGTTGTTTTTGCTGTTCTACCAATGTGGCCACACGCGGATGGATTGGCACAGAACGATAGGCATATTCATAAGTCGCGCCAGAAAGTTTAATTCCTTTGGTATTGTGCTTATCCCAAACCAGTCGTTTAAGATCAAAGTGTGAAAATTCCGCCTGCATCAGTTCGTTTGGGCGTGCCATTGTCAGAAACAAAATACCCATAAAAGCGCAGCATTCTTCCATTTGCTGATTGCTGACCAGCATTCTGCCTTGCGCCAGCGCCGTTCGTTTCTTTTCTTCGCCTGTTCCCGTAATAGCAGGGAGAGGGTCCAAAACAGGGTTGAAAATAAACTGCGTAATCCGTGCAACTTGTTCTTCGGTGTAATCGCGGCGTTGTTTGATGATTTGTCGTTTTTCAATCGGATCGCACGGATTGCGCATATCCACCAACTGCATGCGAATAGCCCAGTTAAACAAAGCCGTTACCAAAGACCTTGCCGTATTATAGGTTCCCGGAGCTGAAAACTGCTTCAAAAAGCGCTGAATATCCGCCGGGCGGATGCTGGAAAATTCACGATCCGAAAAGAGTGTGCCAAAATCCGTATAGCTTGCCTGTTTATTAAAACCGCGTTTTGTCTGGCGGGTAGGGGGCTTTTTATGCCAGCGGGCAATTTTAAGAACATAATGGTTTTGATATTTTCGGGTTTTGGAAACCATCCTGTCCGCCCAATGTTGGTCAATAACTTCACGGACAGTAAGCAAATGTTTTTTGCGGTAATCTATTTTTTCCGCATCCGGGTTCTCGCCTTTGAAAATCTGTTGTTCGCGCTGGCTAACCAGCATGCGTGCCGAAGCTATATTCATATTGGCTGGTGTACCAAGAGCATACCGATACCGTTTGCCATCAAAGCGGTAAGCATGAATAAAAGTCTTTTTTCCCTGACAGGTTACGCGAACACCCAACCCCTGAATAGAACCATCCCGAATTTTGCCGTCTACCGTTTTTGGCCCATCCCAGAAAATTTCCTGATCCTTGTTTTGTGGGCAGTTCATTTTCCTCACAATGGTATCTGTCAAATAGTGTTTCGGCATTTTTTCTGTAACCCTCCTGTAACCAATATTAGAACAAAAACAGGATTGTAATGCAATTAAAAATTGTATTTAGGTTGGGCAATATGTAATAAAATCAATAATTTACAGTTATTTTATGTTTATGATAATTGTTCCAAAAATAGGTTCGTAATGCGTAGGTCGGAAGTTCAAATCTTCTCGTTGGCACCAATAAAAACAATGATTTATCAGTTTTTGTTTTTTGATGTTTTGCTTCTGTAACCGTTCTGTAACCAATGTCAGGGTTGAGATGTCAAATATGTTTTGCATAACTCTCATGATTGGATCTTATGTATTGATATGAAATTTCTGGGTTGTATGATGGATTAGCTATAAACTTTAATAAGTACATAATAAATTGAATGAACTCTCCTAATATCG
>CALHLB010000043.1 GCA_938034375.1 uncultured Alphaproteobacteria bacterium
GGCCTTAAAAACCCTGAAATTTACCAATCCATTTCAGCTTTCGCACCCATTGTGGCTCCTTCACAAGTTCCTTGGGGTGAAAAAGCTTTTTCCGGTTATTTAGGCAAGGACCAGAAAAAATGGCAAGCCCATGATGCCTGCGCGCTTATAGCCCAGATAACCCAGGGGATATGTAAAACACCTCTTCTGGTTGATCAGGGAAAGGCCGATAATTATCTGGATGATCAATTAAAACCTCACCTGCTGGAGGAAGCTTGCACAAAAGCGCAACACCCTCTCACTTTACGCTACCAAGAGGATTATGATCACAGCTATTTTTTTATAGCCAGTTTTATGAAAGATCATATTGCACATCATGCAAAAATGCTTTCCAACACTGGATAAAATCAAACCGGATTGATTTACCCCCGTCAATTGCTTATATCGAGCATGATGTTAAATGACCTTTATGGTCGGCAATTGACGGGGCCAAACGTTTTGAACGCACATTTTCAAAATATGAAAACCACTCTTGATACTCTCTATGATCTTAAGCCTTCATTGGAAAAGGCTGAGGAAACGAAAGATATTTACGAGAAGATGGACCGTGTTGTACCTAAGGCAGAATGGGCTAGGTTCGCCCCTTATGTTATTGCTATTAATCGCTTAAAAAAAGAACGTAACGCCGTTATTTTAGCTCATAACTATATGACACCAGAAATTTACCATGGTGTTGCTGATTTTGTTGGCGATAGCCTTGAACTGGCCATGAAAGCTGCCAATGTCAAAGAAGATGTTATCGTCCAATGCGGCGTTCATTTTATGGCTGAAACATCAAAAATTCTAAGCCCTGAAAAAATGGTTCTTATCCCTGATGTCGAGGCTGGTTGCTCATTGGCAGAAAGCATTACAGCTGAAGGCGTGGCTGAAATGCGGGCTCAATATCCTGGCGCTCCCGTTGTTTCTTATGTAAACACAACGGCTGAGGTTAAAGCCGCTTCTGATGTTTGCTGTACTTCTTCTAACGCACTGAAAATCGTTGAGGCGCAGGATAGTGATTTGGTTATTATGACGCCTGACCAGTTTTTAGCACAAAATGTCGCAGCGCAAAGTTCCAAGAAAATCGTTTTTTGGGCAGGAAGTTGCATTGTTCATGAACTCTATACAGCGCAAGATCTTCGCGATTATCGTGAATCCGAGCCTGACCTTAAAATTATTGCCCATCCAGAATGCACACCAGAAGTGGTTGCAGAAGCTGATTTTACAGGTTCAACACGCGGCATTATTAATTGGGTGACGGAAAACAAACCCGCCAAAGCCATGCTTGTCACCGAATGCTCTATGGCCGCCAATATATCAGACAGCTTGCCAGAGGTAGAATTTGCCAAACCTTGTAATATGTGTCCTTATATGAAGAAAATATCGCTGGAAAAAATTCTGTGGTCCCTTCATACAATGGAGCCACAGGTTGAGGTGGACCCTGAAATTTCCAAACGCGCCCGCCTTTCTGTTCAACGCATGCTTGATTTGAGTTAAAACCGCCTTTAAAGATATGGCCTGTTTTTTATAAAACCAGCGAGGCGCGGCTTTGACATTATCTCTTGAAACAGGCCGTATCATCATTGTTGGCGCGGGGCTTGGCGCACTCTATGCTGCTTTACGCTTGGCGCCTTACCCTGTTTTGGTTATTTCCCCTGAAAGTTTGGGAAAGGGAGCCAGTTCTGCCTGGGCGCAAGGGGGGGTTGCTGCAGCCATGCAAAAGCCGGATAATGCGTCCAAACATGCGCTCGATACAATTAAAGCAGGTGCTGGCACCGTAGATGAACAAGTCGCCCACCGTGTAACAAAAGAAGCTGAAAGGCACATTTTAGCACTCACCAAACTTGGTACTCCTTTCGACCGAACACAAAAGGGACACTATGTCTTATCGCGTGAGGCAGCGCACAGCTTTGCGCGTGTTGTGCGTGTAGGGGGCGACCAGGCTGGACAACAAATTATGGAAGCACTGATTGCTGAAGTTAGTAAAACGCCTTCCATACAGGTTTTAGAAGGTGTTATGGCTTCCGGCCTTAAAGTTAAGGAAGGTGAGGTATCAGGCCTTTATATTGAAAGCGCTCAAAGCCCTAGCAAAAGAATACTTATTCAAGGCTCTTCCTATCTTTTAGCTGGTGGTGGTTCTGGAGGGCTTTATAAGATAACCACGAATCCACCGCGTATTTGTGGGCAGGTATTGGGCCTTGCTGCACGTGCTGGTGCGCTTGTTAGCGATGCCGAATTTGTTCAGTTTCATCCAACGGCTATTGATGTGGGACAGGACCCCTCCCCCCTTGCAACAGAAGCTTTAAGGGGAGAAGGAGCCATTCTTATAAATAAGGATGGTGAGCGTTTTATGATGCCTCTTCATGAAGAAGCTGAACTTGCCCCCCGTGATATTGTCGCCCGCGCCATTTTTAATGAAACGCAAAAGGGTAACCGTCCCTTACTCGATACACGCACAGCAATTGGCGATAAAATTAAAGAAGGATTCCCCGCTGTTATGAGCGCTTGCCTTAAAGCTGGCATTGACCCTGTTCTTGAACCTATTCCTGTTGCTGCGGCTGCTCATTACCATATGGGTGGACTTAAAACGGATGGAAACGGGAAAACCAGCCTGAATAACTTATGGGCTTGTGGTGAGGTTAGTTCCACGGGTCTACACGGCGCTAATCGCCTTGCTTCTAATGGTCTTCTGGAAGCTTTAGTTTATGCTGAAATTTGCGCTGAAAATATTAAAGAAGCCGTACCATTAAGTGAAAATGCAAAAGAAATTTTCCCTCACTTTGAGAAAGCGGATGATTTCCGGGATAAAGAAGATTTACAAATATTACGCAACACCATGACAGAGCATGTTGGCGTTATCCGCGAAGAAAAAGGCTTAAAGAAAGCGCTTGAAATTTTTGGTAAACTTGCAGAAAAAACACCCAAAGCCTATGAAAACTTTCATAATATGCTTGCAACAGCTACTCTTATAGCAGCTTCCGCACTCTTGCGGGAAGAATCGCGCGGTGGACATTTCAGAAAAGACTTTCCAAACCCGCATGATAGTTGGGCAAAACGCAGTGATATAACCTTCAAAGAAGCTGTTGCCCTTAGGAATAAGGTTTTAAATGAAATTTTAGAGAAATAATAAGGAGACTGGCCATGACTAATTTTACCCCTCTGCCCGACATGGTTTTAGAACCTTTTATCAAAACAGCTTTAATGGAAGATTTGGGGCAATATGGTGATATAACAACTCAGGCAGTTATTCCTGATAACGTAATTTATAAAGCCAAATTTAATGCCCGTGAAGAGGGTGTCCTTTCTGGCATGCAGGTGGCCGCTCTTACTTTTAAACTTGTTGATGCTAGCCTTGATATTCGTCCTCTTATAGGCGATGGTTCAAGGTGCAAAAAAGGTGATTGCTTAATGATGATTGAGGGGCGCGCCTCTTCCATTTTAATGGGGGAACGCGTAGCGCTTAATTTTGCCTCTCACCTTTCTGGTATTGCCAGTTTAACGGCGGCTTTTGCAAAACAAACCGGCACGACAAAAACACGTATCACCTGTACAAGAAAAACAACCCCTGGCTTACGCCTGCTTGAAAAACAGGCTGTTCTTCATGGTGGCGGCTATAACCATCGTTATAGTTTAAGTGATGCAATTTTAATCAAAGACAACCATATTGCTGCAGCAGGGGGTATTACTGCCGTTTTGAACCGCGCACGTGACAAAGCGTCCCATATGGTGTGTATTGAAATTGAGGTAGATACTCTTTCCCAATTGGAAGAGGTTTTGGAAGTTGGTAAGGCAGATGCCGTCTTATTGGATAATATGGATACAGATACCCTGATGAAAGCTGTTGAGATGGCTGATAATCAAATCATCACCGAGGCCTCAGGAAATATGGCACTTAACCGCATTGCCGAAGTTTCGGCCACGGGTGTTGATTATATCTCCGTTGGGGCCTTAACCCATTCAGCAAGAATTATGGATTTGGGACTGGATTTTTGAGAAAATACGACTTTATATGGTTTTACATAGATAAAGCTGCCAATATTGTAACTATTCTAGCTTTCTTAATGGCAATCTATGTTTTTATAAATCCAGAAAAATTATCGGATTATTTGAATAAAATTGCGACCAGCAATAAGGAATTATCAGATGAAATTCCTTACTGGCTTACTTTAGATGGAAATTACGATAAAGATATTATAAGATTACTAAGTTTGGAAAACCAACCATATAAAGGTTACGCAGTTCCACTTAAAAATAAAGCAAATTTTGTTATAAAAAATGTAATAGTCAAGGTCTTTGCCCCAAATGGAAATCTAATTCTTAAACGCGATGAGATTATCTTGACACCATTTGGTGGTTATACTGTTTATGATTTAGCATCCGAAGAAATTTCCTCAGAAGGTATGTATATTTGCATTTCTGGCTTTAGTACACGCAACAATAAGACACTTTATGAAAAAAGAGTTTTTCGGCCAGAAGGTGCTATAGGTTCCAAGGTTATGATGACAATTGGTTATGAATTCACTGATAAAGGCTGGCCTGCTGGTTGCTCGAATTAATTGAGAAACTATCCAAATATCTTCCCAAACATCTCACGCAAAACATTTTTCTGAACCTTCCCCATCGTATTGCGCGGTAATTCCTCAATAATTTCATAGTGTTTGGGCTGTTTAAAACGAGCTAGTTTATTTTTCAGGTGGTTTTCAATATCTGTAATGAAAACAGAATCTGGATTTTCCGCAACAATAACAGCCACAACACTTTCTCCAAAATCTCTATGAGACACGCCTATAACCGCACTTTCTTTTATACCGTGTATTTCATCCAGTACGCTTTCAACCTCTTTTGGATAGATGTTTAAACCTCCAGAAATGATAAGATCTTTATCACGTCCGATAAGTGTTACATAGCCTTCTTGATCAATATATCCCAAATCGCCTGTGATGAAAAAACCATCCGGACGGAATTCTTCCTGCGTTTTTTCAGGCATCCCCCAATAGCCTTGGAAAACGTTTGGACCTTTCACCTCTATCACGCCAATTTCACCTCTTTCCAAAGGAGTTGCTGTCTCCCGCTCTGCTATCTTTACCTCTACTCCTGGCAATGGAAAGCCAACACTGCCGGTCAGTCTTTCACCTTTATATGGGTTGGAAGTATTCATGCATGTCTCTGTCATGCCATAACGTTCCAGAATACGTTTTCCTGTGCGTTCTTCAAACTCTTTATGGGTTTGAGCCAACAGAGGCGCACTACCTGAAATGAAAAGACGCATGTGTTCTGCCTTGTCACGCGTAAAGCCTTTATAAGCAAGCAAACGCGTATAATAAGTCGGCACTCCCATCATTGTGGTGGCATTTTTTATATCTTTCACAACGTCTTCTACCTTGAAGGCGGTGTGAAAAAGCATCGATGCACCTGCGACTAAAATGGTATTGGTTGCAATAAATAGTCCGTGAGTATGATAAATTGGCAAAACGTGCAGTAAAATATCTGTTTTGCTAAAAGCCCAATAATCAGAAAGTACTTTTGCATTACTTAAAAGATTGTTGTGGCTCAGCATCGCCCCTTTGGAGCGCCCTGTTGTACCGGATGTATATAAAATGGCAGCCAAATCATTGCCTGCTCTTGGCGTATTTTCAAATTTGGCAGCACTTTCCGGCACATCTTTGAAAAAAGAGCCGAAATCGTCTTTGTCGTTAGACCAAACGCCCATTGTTTCCAAAATACAATGATGCTTTTCAGCCAAAGGTTTGAAAGCTTCTTCTTTTTCTGGCGAAATAATAAAGATTGTGGGTTTTGCATCTCCAAGAAAATAATCAATCTCGCGCGCTGTATAGGCCGTATTGAGCGGTAAAAAAATAGCGCCTAAACGCACTGCGGCCAGATAGAGCATCAATGCTTCTATGCATTTTTCAACCTGAACAGCAAGACGGTCATCTGGTTTCAGGCCAAGTTTTTTTAATTTCATGGCGAAGCGTGCAGAAACATCCTCAATATCTGCATATGTATAAAAACGTCCATCTTGCATTTTAGCAAAAACAGCATCCTGATCACGCTGCCCTCTTTTCATAAGGCCATCATAAAGAGCATTAACCATGTACCACTATCCGCTTTTTTAATAATTGCCCGCTTTGTTGACCAAAAACGGTAAAAAGTCACTCAGAATCATTATAATTTCTTGTAAACTTTGACCCCATCTTCACGATTAGTTAAGAACGGGCCGCAAGTGCTTGCACTTTTTAAATGACACCCTTAAATAATTTAGTCCGAGTTACAATAATATTAGGCCATACCCTTTTAGGAAAACAGTCACACCATGACAATCCACATCAAAGATATTGACGCCGTTATTTCTACACAACGCGATGCTCTTTTTCAGGAGCAAAAAGACGATGGCCATTTTGTTTTTGAGCTTGAGGCCGATACCACCATTCCTTCTGAATATATTCTTTTACGTCACTTCCTGGGCGAAATTGATGCTCCACGCGAGGAAAAAATTGCTCGATATATAAGGAATCATCAAAATGAGGATGGTTCTTGGGCGCTTTTCCATAATGGAATTGGCGACATTTCTGCCACAGTTAAAGCCTATTGGGCTTTAAAGCTTATTGGTGATGATATTAATGCTGCCCATATGGTTCAAGCTCGCGGCTGGCTTTTATCAAAGGGCGGGGCTGCAAAGGCCAATGTCTTTACGCGTATTGCAATGGCGTTGTTTGGCCATGTGCCATGGCGCGCGGTTCCCGTTATGCCAGTTCAAATGATGTTGCAGCCTGTTTCTTCTCCATTTCATATTTCCAAAATGTCTTATTGGGCGCGCACAGTTCTTGTCCCCTTACTGGTTCTTTTTGCGCTTAAGGCAAAAGGGGAAAACCCGACAGGCCGCACAATAAAAGAACTTTTTATCACGCCGGCAGAAAAAGAGAAAAATTATAATATTAATCATACCGGCTCGCGCTGGGGTGCGCTGTTTTTGGGACTTGATAAAGTTTTGCGCCATCTGGAACCCAACATTCTTAAAGCCGGCAAGAAAAAAGCCATTAAAAAAGCCGTTCAGTTTTTTACCGAACGCCTTAATGGTGAAGATGGCTTAGGGGCCATTTACCCCGCCATGGCCAATGCTGTTATGGCCTATCACGCGCTTGGTTATGCCAAGGACCATCCAGATATGGTAACTGCACGCAATGCGGTTGAAAAACTTTTCACTGAACGCGATAAAGAAATTTATTATCAGCCCTGCCTTTCCCCCGTTTGGGACACGTGTCTTGCAGCCCATGCTCTTTTAGAATCAGGTGATAAGGACGACCCGAAACTCAAAGCCTCCCTTGATTGGTTAAAAGATCGCCAAATTTTAGATGTACGCGGCGATTGGACGGTACGCCGCCCGAATGTGCGCCCTGGTGGCTGGGCATTCCAATATGAAAACGCCCACTATCCAGATGTTGATGATACGGCTGTTGTTATAATGGCCATGCACAGGCAGGGCAGCACCGATTATGAACAAGCGATTGAACGCGGCTGCGAATGGCTTTTGGGCATGCAATCTTCTTCTGGTGGCTGGGGTGCTTTTGAACCTGAAAACGAACATTATTATCTCAACCACATTCCATTTGCAGATCATGGGGCATTACTCGACCCACCAACCGTGGATGTAACGGCACGCTGTGTTGGCGCCCTTACACAGGTAGATGCCAAAAGCTATAAAAAAGAAATCGTAAAAGCAGTTGATTTTATTAAACGCGAGCAGGAAGAAGATGGCTCCTGGTTTGGCCGCTGGGGAGCAAATTATATTTATGGTACCTGGTCGGCTCTTGTTGCCTTAAATGCTGCTGGTGAAGATATGAAAGCACCCTATATTCAAAAAGCGGTTTTGTGGCTTAAGGGACAGCAAAATGATGATGGTGGCTGGGGTGAAGGCCTTGAAACATATCATGCAGACCAAAAAGGCTACCGCGAGACATCAACAGCCTCACAGACGGCATGGGCAATGCTGGGCCTTATGTCGGCAGGTGAAGTGGATAATGATTGCGTACGAAAAGGTGTTCATTATCTCACGCACTCCCCGAAAGACGGCGCACGCTGGGATGAAAAATATTGGACTGGTACCGGTTTTCCCCGTGTGTTCTATTTGAAATATCATGGTTATGCCGCCTATTTTCCGCTTTGGGCTATGGCAAGATACCAAAACCTTATTGCTTCAAATGACAGAGAGGTTAAATGGGGTCTTTAGGAAATTTCAGCCCTTATAACTTTAGGGGTTGATCTTTTTCTTTGGCGATTCTAATTTCTCAGAAATTTCAATTAAAGCCTCTTTGAATAACTCTTTGAATCAATTTCTCAAGAACTTGAATCAATTTCTCAAGGCCTTAATTTTTTCATTTAAAAAACTCAATAAATCACTGATAAATATATATTATTCATATTACTTAATGTGATTTTCTTAAAAGATAATATTTATTTTTGAGGGCTACTCAACATTAAGGAAGGTCTCTTTTCCATTCACTAATAATTGTTGCTGACATATCCATAAACATCTCTCTTGTCATAGAAATATTCTATGTACAGACTTAATTTTCCGGAGGGTATTTTATATTTGAAGCTAGAGAATTACTTGAAGAAAGCTTTCTTCAAGAAAATTGCAATCAAGCTTATTCCCGTCACCTTAGAGAAGCTTTAAACAACTTCTCCATTGATGAAGGTTTCAATGTCAATGCCCTTTGTGAAGCCCCTTTAACCCAAGCCAGTGGTAATCCCCCCCATTATTTAGCATGGATTTTGAGTAGAATTTTCTATGATGGATAAAAGGAGATTTTACTGATGAAACAGAAACGATTTACGGACACCCAGATTATGCAGATACTGAAACAGGCTGAGAACGGAGTGCCTGTTGCGGAATTATAGCGTAAGCCTTATAAAATGAGTATCATTTTATAGGAAAAGCTGAGCGAAAACAAAGAAATATAGCCAAAATTCATAATCATTTTATATGAGTTTGGCTATATGTCGCGAGCATGGTATGAGCAATGCCAGTTTTTATAAATGGCGCAGCAAGTATGGCGGTATGGATGCGTTGATGGTAAGCGAGATGAAAGCAATGTCTGATGAAAACCGTTGCCTGAAGCGCATGTATGCGGAGATGAGCATGCAAAATGACTTGCTGAAGGAAGCACTGGGAAAAAAGTGGTAAGCCCTGCTCGGCGCAAGGAGATGGCACAGTGGGCAGTAGGCGTAAAACAGGTGAGTATCCGGCTTTTGCCTGTGCCACATTCAATATCTCACAGACCTGTTATCGCTATCAGCCTTTGCTCAGCGATGCGAATGAAGAGATTGCGGATTGGTTACTGCGGCTGACGATGACACATAAGCGTTGGGGCTTTGGCCTGTGTTTTCTTTATCTTCGCAATGTCAAGGGCTTTCCATGGAACCACAAACGCGTCTATCGTATTTACCGTGAGTTGGAACTGAATTTACGCATCAAGCCGCGCAAGCGCTTGAAGCGCGAGAAACCTGACAAGTTAGTCGTGCCAGAAGAACCCAATGATACATGGTCAATGGACTTTATGGCTGATC
>CALHLB010000044.1 GCA_938034375.1 uncultured Alphaproteobacteria bacterium
TATGCATTACTCAATCTAATCACATATTTCACAGCTGGTGAAAAAGAAGTAAGAGCTTGGACCGTTAAGAAAGGTTCGACTGCTCCGCAAGCTGCAGGAGTGATCCATACAGATTTTGAAAAAGGCTTTATCCGCGCGCAAACAATCGCTTATGATGATTATGTGACACTTGGGGGGGAAGTACCAGCAAAAGAAGCGGGTAAAGCCCGTGATGAAGGTAAAGACTATATTGTACAGGATGGCGACATTCTGCTTTTCAAGTTTAATAATTAAGAGATTTGCCATGAAAGCTCCCGCTCTTGAAACCTTTAATGGTCATTCCGTTTTGTTCATAATGGCAGTTCCTGCTGAATACGGAAAAGAATTAAAGGCGCGTATCACCCCACTTATTTGCGGCGTTGGACCGGTTGAGGCAGCCCTTACAACAGGGCGCGCCCTTCTGGCGCTGGAGCATGAAGGCCATAAACCGGATTTCATTGTGTCACTTGGTTCTGCTGGTTCTTATATTTTAGAGCAGGGTGAGGTTTATCAGGCAAAAAGCGTTTCTTACCGAGATATGGATGCCTCTCCCCTCGGTTTTACCAAAGGCGTAACACCATTTCTTGATCATGAAGTGCATCTACCAATTTTATGTCCCTTGAAAAATGTGGCCAAGGCCAGTCTTTCCACCGGCGGTAATATTATCTCTGGTACTGCTTATGAAGCCGTTGAAGCTGATATGGTAGATATGGAAACCTTTGCCGTAAAACGCGCTGCCGATACATTCGAAATCCCTCTAATCGGCCTACGCGGTATTTCCGATGGCAAGCAAGAGCTTTCCAAATATGGTGATTGGGCTGATTATCTGGAAGATATTGACGGAAAACTGGCAAAGGTTCTTGATGGGCTGTATGAGGTTCTTTGAAAGAGGATTCACAAAAACACACGCCTAAAGAGACTTAATTTTTGCAGTGAAAGCCTTTTTCACAAGCCTATATTACACCTATAAGATTTTATTAAAATCTTGTTTCTGAATTCATCAACCTAAAAGTTATAGCCTAATCCTTTTAAAATGATCTTCATTTTAAAAGAAAAGATAAGCGTAAACAAAAAGATATAGCTAAAATTATTCATATAATTTAAAATATAATAAAAATTTATATTTAATTCACATGCCTCTTTTAGGCACTATCGGTAGAAGGCGATTACCTTCTTATATTTTAAACTTATCAAAGGAATAAAATGATGGCTTTAATTATTGGAACCGAATTTAATGATTCTCGAACTGGTACATCAGGAAATGACACTTTAGTTGGCAGAGGTGGAGATGACTTCCTTAATGGTGGATTTGGTAACAGAAGCTTGGATTTTATTTTTGAAAACACTGCTAGTGGCGGCAGTGGCGGCAGTGACATTATCTTTTTTAATGACATTTCATCAAGTGATGCTTTTCTTCTCAGGTCAGGTGATGGTTTATTTGTTACATCTAATGCTGATGTAGCTGATGGCAATATTGATGAAGGCGCCTTCATTGTTGACTTTTTTATCGATAATACCGTTGAATTATTCTCGTTTAATGATGATTTCGTTTTTGACGCAACATTAATTATGTAATTCAATCAATGCATCTCACCACATAAAACTAACTAATCGTGGTGAGATGCATTTAAACTTATATGTTGGAATGCATGTTTCTGTATAAAAAACCAGAAAGCCGACTGCCCTTAATCCCCCTCAAATTCCACCAGCATATGCACGTCAACGCCGAGTTTACGCAGCCTTTCTGCACCACCTAAATCTGGTAAATCCACGATAAAGGCAGCAGCCACTACCTCACCGCCAGAACGGCGTATAAGCTCGATGCCGGCTTCTGCTGTGCCACCTGTCGCAATCAAGTCATCAATTAATAGCACTCTATCGCCTTTTTTGATCGCATCTTCATGAATTTCAACACGGTCGGTACCATATTCCAATTGATAATCTTGCCCGATTGTCTTACCAGGCAATTTTCCTTTTTTGCGAATCGGTACAAAACCGCGGCCCAATTCATGGGCAACAGCCCCACCTAAAATAAACCCTCTCGCTTCAATGCCAACAACAGCATCAATATGCGCGGTAATATAGGGCCGCAGGAGCAAATCAACTGATGCCCTTAAACCAACCGGGTCTGCAATGAGCGTTGTAACATCGCGAAACTGAATGCCCGGTTTTGGATGATCGGGAATAGTGCGAATGAACTTCTTCAAGTCAAGAATATGTGTTGCTGTCATCTTTATTTATTGTTCCTAAGCAAGGCTTCATACAAAGGTAAACCATTGTAAATACCTATTAACTGGGCGTGGTTTATGATATAAAGTCGCAAAATCAGCACATTATCATCATATCCCCACCTTAAAGGTGGGCTAGTATATTTTAGTCATAGAACGACAAATACATCAAACTTCAAAGTGCAATTGCCACCCGCTTTATCCCGCAGATAAGGCGGGTTCTTTTTTAAAAGAGAAGGCATCCATAAGGATGCCTTCTCTCGTTTTATTATTGGCCTATTGTTTTGCGCGGCTAAAAACACGGCGTTTTGTAGCATAAAGCAGCAAAGCAAAAATAATCAGGAATATCATCACTTTAAGTCCCATGGACTTACGAGCTTCCAGTTTTGGTTCGGCTGCCCACATTAAGAAATGCGTCACATCTTTTGCGTATTGCTCAACCGTTTCAGGCGTACCATCATCATAGGCCACAAGACCTTCTGAAAGGGGTGGCGCCATTTTCAAGGATGGCCCGCCAATGAAATGTTTATTGGCATATGTGCCATTATCCAATGGCTCACTGCCTTCATAGCCGGTTAGAAGACCAACGATATAATCTGGTCCCTGCTCTTGATATTGAGTGAAAATATCATACACAAAATTAGGGAACCCGCGTTCAACTGCACGCGCCTTGGCAATTAAAGAAAAATCGGGAGGATAAGCACCACCATTTGATGCAGCCCCCTGCTCCGGGTTTGCCCATGGTCCTGGAATTTTATCGGCCAGAATAGGCTGACGTTCCACAGGGTCACCATTTTCATCAGGTTCGGCATCTATGATGGCTGTGTTCCAATCTGCTGCAATGGCCTTAATTTCATCTTCTGAAAATTCAGGGCCACCCTTTTCGATTAAATTGCGAAAAGCCAGTAATTCAATAGAATGGCAGCTTGAACACACTTCATGATAGATTTTAAACCCACGTTGAAGGGCGCCACGGTCATAGTGACCTAATGGACCAGCAAAAGACCAGTCTTGATAGGCTGGCTTTTCTACATGGTGACCACCAGCAGCCTTAGCACCTGTTGTTGCCAACCCCAATAAGGCTGTTGCAGCAAAGGCAAAACCCATGAATTTGGACGTCATTTTTGCTCTTCCTGAAAATAATGATATTGTCATGATACCCACTTACCCTTTCTTCTCAGGAGAGGCTGTGCTGCCCGCAGGCTGTGCACTGCCTGATGCAACCTCATTACCAAGAACCGCTTCTGCAATAGAAGCAGGTTGTTTTTTAGGCGTTTCAAAGAGGCCTAAAAGCGGTAAAATAACCAGAAAATGCGCGAAATAATAAAGCGTCGCCAATTGGGCAATAATAATGTAAGGCTGTTCAGCCGGGCGAGATCCAAGCCAACCCAGAAGAACCGTATCAGCCACGAAAATCCAGAAGAACCATTTGTAAATTGGGCGGTACTTGGTGGATTTAACCTTTGACGTATCGAGCCAAGGTAAAATGAACAAGACAGCAATAGAACCGAACATGGCAATCACGCCGCCAAGTTTGGCGCTAATAGGCCCAATGTCGAACGTAATAGCCCGCAAAATTGCATAAAATGGCAAGAAATACCATTCAGGCACGATGTGAGCCGGCGTTGCCAATGGGTTTGCCTGTATATAATTATCATGGTGACCCAAGAAATTAGGCATATAAAACAGGAACCACGCAAATAGGATAAAGAAGCAGATAAGAGCAAATGCATCCTTAATTGTTGCATAAGGTGTGAAAGGCAATGTGTCTTTTTTAGACTTTACCTCAATACCTGTTGGGTTTGTTTGACCTGTCACATGCAAAGCCCAAACATGCAGAATAACCACACCTAAAATCATGAAGGGCAAAAGATAATGCAATGAGAAGAAACGGTTCAAAGTTGGGTTATCAACCGCAAAACCACCCCATAGCCATGTCACAATGGGTTCCCCGACCAATGGCAAGGCTGAAAACAGGTTGGTAATCACTGTTGCACCCCAGAAAGACATTTGTCCCCATGGTAAAACATATCCCATGAAAGCAGTCGCCATCATTAAAAGGAAAATGATAACACCTAAAATCCATAATAGTTCGCGTGGCTCTTTATATGAACCATAGTAAAGCCCGCGGAAAATGTGCAAATAAACAGCGATGAAGAACATGGAAGCGCCATTCATGTGCATATAGCGAATAAGCCAGCCATAATTTACATCGCGCATAATATGCTCAACAGAAGCAAAGGAAAGCGCTGTATTGGCTGTATAATGCATCACTAATACAATGCCAGTAACAAGCTGACAAACAAGCATCAGCATTAAAATACCGCCAAAAGTGTACATATAGTTCAAGTTGCGTGGTACAGGATAGGAAACAAAGCTATCATACATTAAGCGCGGCAAAGGCAAGCGCTTATCAATCCACTTTTCAACACCTGTTTTTGGCTCATAATGGCCATGATGTTCTAATGTTGACATAAATCCCCCTAACCGATCTTGATAACACTGTCGGAAATAAATTCATAAGGTGGCACTGGCAGATTTTCTGTTGCAGGGCCTTTGCGGATGCGACCGGCTGTATCATAGTGCGAGCCATGGCATGGGCAGAACCAGCCACCAAAATCGCCGCCATTATTTTCAACGCCGAGCGGAATACAGCCAAGGTGCGTACAAACACCGACCATAACGATCAGGTTTTCTTTTCCTTCACCGGCAGAACGCGCCAGATCTGTTGCCTCTTCCTCTTTACCATTTCTGGCAACGGGATCTGGCAGATCCGTAATGGGAACGGCTTTTGCCTCTTTAACTTCTTCATCGGTGCGATTACGGATGAAAACCGGTTTACCACGCCATTTAACCCGCATAGAGCTGCCCGGTTCCAGGCTTGAGACATCGACTTCAATTGTTGCAAGCGCAAGTGAGGCCGCATCAGGGTTCATTTGGTCAATAAACGGCCACGCAAGAGCAGCAGCCCCCACGGCCCCAAATGCCCCTGTCGCCACATAAAGGAAATCACGACGTGTTGGATCTTGATATTCTGTTTTTTCAGACAAGGCAGTACCCTCGTTTCATTATCCACGCTTTAGCAGCGAGGCTCCATCATTATAAAACATAATGCCTCTAAACGAATGCGAAGATATTCCAGCACTCTTCTCAAAAGCATTTATTCGCGACCTTTTAATCCCGCTTTGAAGCATTTGTCCAGCCCACAAGCCAAGTAGCCCGTTTAAATTGAACAGAATTTTCATATTTTTAATTCTTTATGGCCTAACAAGACCACTTCTTTCACGCTTGTGTCTCAATAAGCACACTTCGATTCGTTTTTCATTCCGCCTCTTTTCTTTAGTGTCATCACAGCCTCAAACACGATATAACTAACCTATATTTAAATTCTGGTCATAGGTAAATGATAGCCCAGTGATGAAGCCATTTTCAAAGAAAAATAAAATTGCAAGCTATCATAATGCTCCCTTCCATGATGCTCTAGAAGAAAGCGCGGGGCGCTTTAGGCCCAAAAACAAATTGGAAAAACATGGATATGGTACTTTTCAACCGAAACCTAAATCGCAAAACCCATTTTTAAATTTTGAAAAAAAGAATTTACTATCTGCAAAAACTCGCACGCAAAAACCTTTTGGAACAACGAGAGAAAACGCTATTAGGAAAGCAACAGAAAATCTTGCCCAGGCAATGCAGGAAGCTTTAAGTGAAAAAAGCCATTTGCCTTCTCCCTATGATGAAAGCAATTTATATTATAACGATGCAAGAGATGATTACATAATTTCACAAGGCGGTATGATTTACGGGGATGAAACTGGCACCCACCATTGCCCCCATATTAAACCTTTTAATGATAATGAATAAAATGAGACAAAACGAAAATGAAACTTCTTAGACTCGGTGATAAAGGCTTGGAAAAACCCTGTGTGATTGATGAGCAGGAAAAAATTCGTGATGTTTTTTCCCTTATTTATGATTTCACGCCCGAAACCCTTTCAAATAAACTCATTGAAACACTCATTGAAGCAGACCTTTCTGCTTTTCCTGAAGCTTCTTTAAAAAACCAGCGCATTGGCGCGCCTATAACGCGCCCGCGCACTATATTTTGCATTGGGCTGAATTATAGGGATCACGCCACAGAAGCCAATATGAAGGCACCAGAAGAACCCATTTTATTTTCAAAAGCAACTTCAGCATTTTCAGGCCCTAATGATACCATTTTATATGCGCCTCACACTCAACAACTTGATTGGGAAGTGGAACTTGGCGTTGTAATTGGCAAAGCGGCCCTTAACATCTCGCAAGAAGATGCTATGGACTATATTTTGGGCTATACATTGGTTAATGATATTTCCGAAAGAGTTTGGCAGACAAAACGTTTCGGCCAATGGATTAAGGGCAAAAGCTTTCCCTCATTTTGCCCAACAGGTCCCTATCTTGTTACAAAAGACAGCCTTAAAAATCCGCAGAACCTCTCGCTATGGCTTGATGTGAATAATGAGCGCCAACAAACCGGCCACACATCAAGCATGATTTTTTCCGTAACGAAACTTGTAAGCTATTTGAGCCAGTTTGCCCTTCTTGAACCAGGAGACCTGATTTGCACAGGCACTCCGCCCGGGGTTGGGATGGGCAAAAAACCACCTAAATTTTTAAAAATTGGCGATGAAATAACCCTTGGCATTGAGGGACTGGGCGAACAAAGGCAGCAAGTTGTTGCCTTATAAGACCTTATAACCGTCTTAATTTAGGGCGAGACCCATTCATTAACAAATAAAAGGCCTTACTAACAGGCCATCTTGTGAAGAGATGCCTTTAACAACCAATTCAAATCGGTTGGCCTTTTTTAATCAGCTTATCAATCAATTGCCGCCCGATAATGCCACGGCTATCACCTCCCCCAAAAATTAGTTGGCCTGATGAATAAGTCGTACCATAATTCGCTGCCAGATTAACGGTGGAGCCAATTGCCTCTAAAAACTGTCTTGGATGCAAGCTTGAAAGAGGGTGAATAAAGGTAGACCATAAAACACCGTTTCCAATGGCGTAGCGCGCATCCAGTGCGGCATCAAGGTTAGCTTGAGAAATACGCAATAAATCTTTCTCTTTCAAATTTTCAGAAGACCGCACCCGCACCATTACGCGCATACGATTAACAGAGGGTGCTGTAAAAATCGCCACTTGAAATCCATCAATCAAGAACACAAAATTACCTTCACGTGGTTCTTTTAAGTTTTCATCTAACCGTCGCAAGATGGCGCGCATTTTGCCTATGGTCATCGCTCCTTCAAAATCGACAGAAGGCTTTGGAGAGCTTTCTTGCGGTTCCGTTTGTTCGGGCAAGTTTTTAGAACCCCCTTCCTGCTCTGCACTGGATGTTGCAGCAAGAGGCAAGAATGAGCTTATGATAAAAAAGCTAATTAGGGTGATATTTTTGACGATCGATTTCATGAGGTTATGCACATTTAATCCTTTCAGCTTTTTAAAGTTCAGGCATCATAAAGACTTCTTGAGAAAAGACAAAGTCACAAATAAAGCATAAGCCTTGTAAAATGATCATCACTTTAAAAGAAAAGCTGAGCACAAACAAAAAAAATAGTGCCAAAATTCATTATCAATTTATATGAGCTTGGCTATAGTACGCAACTTTTTTTAAAAACGGTCATCATTTTAAAGAGCTTACATTACAGTTTTTAGAGAGCAAGGTATTCTCACATTTTACAAATTCAATAAAGGCTTTGAGAGGCGCCTTCATGTTCTTTTTATTAAGGTAGTTCAGAGAATATTGGTATTTCTTTTTTCCATAATCCTTTAAAACTTCACAAAGCCCACCTTCTTCAAGTGGCTGCTTAACAAGATCATAATACATATAGGAAAAACCAAGCCCGCGCTCTGTAAGCTTGATAATGGCGCTGGTATTATTTGTTTTAAACCTTATTTTAGGCTTTATGATAACCGACTGGGAGCCATCACCAAATGTCCATGGCACAATATCAGTTTTATCGGTTGAAAAAACGATTCCCTCACAGCGTGTAAGATCTTCAGGTTTTTCAGGGGTGGCATGTTTTTTTAAATAAGAAGGGGCGACAATAATTGCCATCTCTAAAGGGGGACCAATTGGAACGGCATAGGTTTCAGGGTCTAACAAAGCATTTAAGCGAATAGCCGCATCCAGACCTGATGTTACCAAATCCTTTTTAAGTCCCTCACAATCCAGATGAATGATGATTTCTGGATAATTTTTTGCAAATTTTATCAAAATATCATTGAGAAACAGATCACAAACGCCCTGGGAAGCGCTTAAACATAACGTCCCTGTAACGGGGCCAGATTTATCATAAGTCTGCTCAAGGGCATTTTCCAGCACTTTCATGGCAGCCAGAGATTTTTTGTAAAGCTTTTGCCCGGCTTCTGTTAGGGAAATTTTTCTGGTTGTTCTTTGAAAAAGTCTTGTTCCCAAACTGTCTTCAAGACGCAAAATCGCCTCACTTACAGAACTCGCGCTCATATTTAATTGTTTGGCAGCTGGGCGAAAACCTTCCGACTTAGCAACCTGAATGAAGATCGATAAATATTTTAATTGGTCACTTTTCATGGTCTTCACAAAAACTCAACCATAAACTTTACACTTAACATAATTATCACGGCAAGAACTCGTATGGTAGTGGATCAGGTGTAACACAATCAACACCTACATTGTCCTTAATTATGAACACTCTGTTCTGAATTTTCAATATTCTAAATTTCATAAATTTTTGCAATATTCCGCCTGCACCGTTCAAGTATTACTTAACCTACTGGGCAAAGAAATGAGTATATATACTGAAACTACTGGAACTCTCCTCATGAAGCTTAAAAAAGAGGGGCGCCGTGACATTGAAACCATTTCCAGCAAAATGGATGAATTGCGTCAAAAACAAATACAAGAAGGTATATTTGGTTTTGATAATTTCACAGAAACTGGCAGCAATGCTTTTTCTGACATGGGGACTGACCTTTCATCTGATAGACGGGAATGTATTATTTGGTCAATCAATCATTATCTAAACTTGAACCGACATCCTTACGTAATTGAAAAATCAATTGAAGCAACGCGCCAATTTGGTACCGGATGTGGCACATCTGCCATATCAGGCGGCATGAACGTTCTTCACAAGAAAATAGAAGACCGCCTTTCCTCATGGTATAATAAGGGTATTATGCTCTTCCCAACGGGTTTTACAGCTAATCTCGGCTCCCTTGCCGCTATTTGTCAGGAAGGCGACCATGTTTTAATCGACAGTGAATCGCATGCCTCCATTCGCGATGGTATCAAACTTTCACCAACCCGTCGCTGGATTCAGTTTGAGCATAATTCGCTTGAAGATATTGAAGCCAAGCTCATTTCTTCAACAAAAGAGTGTGAAGGCAAAATTATTGTTGTGGTTGAATCTGTTTATTCCATGAGTGGCGATATTTGCCCACTTGATAAACTGGCTGAGCTCAAGAAAAAATATGACTTCCTGCTTTTTGTGGATGAGGCGCATTCTTTCGGCATTTATGGCGAATATGGCAAAGGCCTTTCATACCACATGGGTGTTTTGGATGATGTTGACTTTTTAACGTCAACTTTTTCCAAATCAACAGCTTCAATTGGTGGATTTGTTGCCTGCGACCCTAAATATGTTTCCTATTTCCAATGGGGATCTAACGCATTTGCTTTCCAGGCTTGCTTCTCTCCCGCCGATGCAGGCACAATTTTGGCCGCGCTTGATATTTTGGAAACAGAGCCAAGCCATGTTGAATCACTTCATAAGAAAAACGTTTACATGCGTAAAAAGCTCATTGCAGCCGGTTTTGACCTTGGCTCAAGCTTAAGCCCTGTTATTCCTGTTTACATTTCCGATACGGAAAAACTTTTAAAGGTTTGTTTTGATCTTTATAAAAATGGCGTTTTCTCTGTTCCCATCAGCTACCCTGCTGTTGGCGTACATGAAGGGCGCATTCGGTTTATCGTGAATGCCAATCACACCCATGAACATATTGATAAAACGGTGGATTTATTAAGCAAACTTGCGGCCGATTATGACCTGCTCGATGATCAAAAGCAAATGCGTGAAAACGGCTTCATTGGTAAAATTAAAAATACAACTTCCACCGACAGTATTTCTACTCAATTTAACTAAGGAAAAATTATGGTTGAATTTACAAAACATTCTATTGATAGCGCACCTGAAGAAGCGAAAGAAAATCTGAGATATGCTGAAAAGGCCTATGGTTTTTTGCCAAACCTTTATCGCAACATGGCAGAGGCACCCACTTTATTTGAAGGCTACTTGAAGCTTTCTGACATCTTTTCCAAAAACAGCTTCTCTGAAACAGAGCGTCAAATCATTTTGATGACCAATAACCGCCTGAATGATTGCAAATATTGCATGTCTGCTCATACGGCTATTTCAAAAGGTGCTGGCGTTGCAGATGATGTAATTGAAGCGCTTCGCAACAACACTCCGATTGCAGATGCTAAACTTGAAGCTTTGCGCCAGTTTTCGGCCATCATCAATGAAACTCGCGGTAACCCAACAGATGCACAAATTCAGGCCATGCTGGATGCCGGTTATACAAAACAGAATGTTCTAGAAGTTTTAGTTGGAACAAGTTTGAAAATTTTATCTAACTATACCAACCATATCACGAATACTCAGCTTGACGAGGCGTTTTTACCGACTGCTTGGTCTGGCGTTAATACTGAAGCAGCCGAATAATATAGGCTGTTATATACTATCCAAGTAGGCGTCTTTACCTTTCTAGGGGCAGAAATTAGATAAGGTAAAGGCGTCTTTTTACAGGATTTTTTTTAATGCTTCTTGACACCCCTTTATGTGATTTTGGCTGGCTCGCACCAGATTTCATACTCAAAGACTTTGATGGCAATAGCCATAAAATGTCTGATTACTTAACGGATAAGGGGTTATTGATTGCTTTTATCTGCAATCATTGCCCTTATGTTCAAACCATTGGTGACAGGCTGGCAGAAGATACGGCTTTTTTAAAATCAAAAGGCATTAACACATTAGCTGTCATGTCTAATGACTACCATATGGTTTCAAGCGATAGCCCTGCCAATATGAAGAAATTTTCTCAACATTTTGGCTTTGTTTTTCCCTATTTAGTCGATGAAGACCAATCTATCGGTAAATCCTATAAAGCAATCTGCACACCTGACTTTTTTGGTTTGAATAGTGAGGGAAAATTACAATATCGTGGCAGACTTGATGATGCCTCTATGGGAAATGCTACAAACAGAAAACGCGAATTGGTTGATGCCATGGTGCAAATTTCTGAAACTGGGCAAGGACCTAAAAGCCAGATGCCCAGTATGGGTTGCTCAATCAAATGGCGCTAAACAACAAACCCACGATCAATTAATTGAATCTTTAACTTAAAGCTCTACACAATATCGCCAGGTTTTAGTTTTATGGTGCCTTATGTTTTTTGAGCAAATTCAAGTTAATATCTTAGGCCAATATCTAGCAATTTTCTTACCAAATTCGCGGATATATTGGCTTTATCTTATCTGCGCTATTATACTTTCTTTTATCGCATATCATCAATTCAATCACGAGCACGATGATGAAGATCAGATCCCAAAAAAGCAACGTAAAAGTTTTTGGGAATATTTGTTTGATAGGGAAACATTCCTGCATTTTTCAACTTTTCAAGATGTCAAATATTTTTGCGTCAATGCCGTTGCTTATTATGGTGTTGTGACGCAATTTTTAATTGGTACGCATGAATTTTCTCTTTTTTTTAATCAGAGCTTTTCCAACATTTTCGGAGAGATTGATGCACCAATTATTACAAATGAATACAGCCTTATTCTCTATACAATCCTCAGTGTTGTAGCGCTCGATTTGGGTGTTTATCTTAGCCATCGCGCCCAACATAACATTCCTTTCCTATGGGAATTTCACAAAGTGCATCATTCGGCTGAAAAAATGACACCCATCACCCTTTTTCGAATGCACCCGGTTGATTTATTCATAACCGCCTTGACAACTTCTTTTTTAGGTGGACTTGCTTTTGCCGGTCTTTTTTATCTAACAGGTGAAGAGCCGCAAGCCTTAACACTTTTTGGTCTGAATATCATTGTATTTAGCTTCTACATTGCAGGGTATAATTTACGCCATTCCCATATCTGGCTGAATTACCCATATTGGTTAAGCAAAATTTTAATCAGCCCTGCCCAACATCAAATTCATCACAGCACAGATCCAAAACATTTTGACCGCAATTTTGGCCTTATTTTTTCAATCTGGGATCAAATTGGCAAAAGCCATTATATTCCACGCCAATATGAAAAGCTTTCTTTTGGCCTTAGTAAGGAAGTGCCAAATCCATTTAAATCTATTTGGGAGATTTATTATAAACCATTTTTATGGTCTGGTGAAATTTTAAGAAAAGCGCTTGGTAATCCACGCCGTCAGACTATTGCAGGGCTATTTTTTACCCTTCTTGTTATCGGTTACTTACATGGTGTCAAGCAAGCATATAATCAAACAAGTCATCTGTCCCCACAAAGTGTTCACCTTGCTAAACTTACCTGGACAGAGGTCGATAAATTTCTGGCAGAAGGCTATGACACGGTTTTAATTCCGACAGCTGGCATTGAACAAAATGGCCCACATGCCATATTAGGCAAGCATAATGTGGTTATAACACATACAACCCATGAAATTGCTCATGCCTTGGGCAAAACATTGGTTGCTCCCATTATTGACCATGTACCAGAAGGAAATATTACTCCAAAACCGGATGGTCACATGGTATTTGCCGGCACAATCAGCCTGCCTGAACCTTTATTTAAACAGGTTTTAATAGCCACTGCCAGTAGTTTGAAAGCTCATGGTTTTAAAAATATTTTCTTCATCGGCGATAGTGGTGGTAACCAGGAGACACAAGAAAAAACGGCCCGTCTCCTCAATAATCAATGGCAAGACGAAGGCATTTTGGTCGGCCATATTGGGAATTATTATGCGGCAAATGGTCAATTCGACTATCTGTTAAAAGCGGGTTATTCGAAAGAGGAAATAGGCTACCATGCAGGCATACGTGATACATCAGAACTTTTATATATCGACCCTTCTTCTGTTCGCAAAAATTTCGTCACAAACAAGATAGGTACAAATTCAGGCGTTTCAGGTAAGCCAAGCATGGCCAGTGCCGAGATTGGCAAAAAAATGGTTCAACTCAAAATACAAGCTGCCATTAAGCAAATAAGAAAAATAAAGGATCAAAAAAAATAAAGCCTTAAATGATAAAATCGCTGCAATAAATTGAGCTATTCAGACGTTATAAGAGTAAAATATAGCCAAGCTCATATAAATTGATAATGAAGTTTGGCTATATTCCTTTGTTTACGCTCAGCTTTTCTTTTTTACATTGTGGGTATAACAAATTCAGCACCTTGCCGCACGCCAGAGGGCCAACGACTAGTTACTGTTTTGGTTCTGGTGTAAAAACGGAAAGCATCTTCACCATGTTGGTTTAAATCCCCAAAACCAGAGGCTTTCCAGCCACCAAAAGTGTAATAGGCCAATGGAACGGGAATGGGGACATTTATACCTACCATGCCAATATTGATGCGATTGGCAAAATCGCGTGCAGTGTCGCCATTGCAGGTGAAAATTGCAGCACCATTGCCATAATCGTGATTCATGGCCAGTACTAGGGCCTCTTCATAACTTTCAGCACGAATGGTTGAAAGAACCGGACCAAAAATTTCTTTTTGATAAATTTCCATATCCGGCGTTACCTTATCAAAAAGGGATGCGCCAACAAAATACCCTTTTTCATAACCTTGAAGGGTGAAGTTACGCCCATCAACAGCTAATATTGCGCCCTCTTCAACACCGCGATCAACAAGCCCCGTGACAGTTTCTTTAGCTTTAGCTGTTATAAGTGGGCCAAAATCAACGTCATCTCCAGCCGTATAAGGGCCTATTTTCAAAGCTTCTACCTTTGGTTTCATCGCTTTAATGAAACGTTCTGCTGTTTCCTCCCCCACCGGAACAGCAATAGAAATAGCCATACAGCGCTCTCCTGCGGCGCCATATGCCGCACCAATCATCGCATTACTTACCATATCCATATCCGCATCAGGCATAATAATGGCATGATTTTTTGCGCCACCAAAACACTGTACCCGTTTTCCATTGGCACAACCACGGCTATAAATGGCTTCTGCAATCGGGGTGGAACCAACAAAACCAATAGCCGTAATATCGGGATGCGCTATAATCGCGTCCACGACTTCTTTATCACCATTGACGACCTGCAAAACATTGTCTGGCAGGCCGGCTTCACTCATCAATTCTGCCAACATCATGGGAAGTGTTGGAGCGCGCTCAGATGGTTTTAAAATGAAGGCATTACCACAAACAAGGGCCGGGCAAAATTTCCACATTGGTATCATAGCCGGAAAATTGAACGGTGTAATACCTGCCACAACACCCAATGGTTGACGCATGGAATACATATCAATACCGGGGCCAACGCTATCACTATAATCCCCTTTTAAAAGATGGGGAGCACCAAAACAGAATTCAGCAACCTCCAGCCCGCGCATAATATCGCCTTTGGCATCAGAAATTGTTTTGCCATGCTCAAGGGAAAGAGCCTTGGCAAGCTTATCCATATTATGGTGTAAAAGTTCAACAAATTTCATCAAAACCCGCGCGCGTCTCTGCGGGTTTATTGCAACCCATGCCGGTTGGGCCTTTTTTGCTTTTTCAACAGCCTCTTCCAAAATATCCGCATTTCCAAGGGATAGGTTGGCAACGACTTCACCGATGGCAGGATTAAAAACGGGAGCTTGTCTCTCACACCCATTATGGCCAAAGACTTCTTTTCCACCAATAAAATGTCCAATATCGTGCAATTTTTTCGCTCCATTTTTTCGGTCGCGATAACTATAGCCAAACTCATATAAAATGATAACGGATTTAGCTATATAAGATTTTTAAAACCAAAAGGTTTCCTAAAATCTTATGCCGTGTAGCCGAACAAATTTCTTCCAACCAATCATCACCTAATTAATAGATCATGACCCTAAAGTTTTTATATTTTTATTATGGCTACAAAGTAACCTTCTATGACAAAATACGAGTGATGATGTCTTTTACATCACGTGAAAGACCTGCAGTATTAGCAACACATTTTAAAGCCCCGTTTGCAAGTTCTTTGCGATGAGGTTCCAGTGTTTTCCATTGATCAAAACTTGTTAAAAGGCGCGCTGCAACTTGTGAATTTATCGAATCAAGATCGCATGCCATAGATGAAATGAATTGATAAGCCGCGCCGTCATTTCTGTTGAATTGCAAATAATTTCCGCTAGCAAAACAATGAATAAGGGAACGCACTCTGTTTGGGTTCGTGATTGAAAAGATTGGATGCTTCATAAGATTTTTAACATTTTGCAAGGTGTTTTCTTGCGGCGCGGTTGCTTGAATAATAAACCATTTATCCATGACGAGGGGATATTTACGGTAGCGATGATCAAAATCTTGCAGGGCTTCTTGTCCATAGCTTGAATTATTATGGACAAGGGTTGTAAGTGCGGCCAGACGATCTGTTAAGTTGTCGGAATTTTTATATTGTTCAATTGCAAAAGTCTCTCCTTTTTCTCCCTGTAAAACAAGAAGATTGAGAACAGAATTTTTTAAACTGCGCTTACCAACCTGGGCGCCATCTGGATTATAGGGTTCTTTCGTTTGAGTATCTCTATAAAGTGAAACAAGGGTTTCAAAGTATTTTGCGCTAACTAGTTGTTCTAACCATTTATGCGCTTGATAGAGGACCGCAGGGTTAATATTCGTTTTTAAGTGTTGCGCCAAGTCGCTCTCATTTGGAAAAGCCAAGAATTGGGCTTTAAGCGCTGCATCCAGCTTTTCATCAAGAAGCGTGCGTTTTATACTATCATAAAAACAGTCATAGGCATCACTTAGTGGCTTGTTTGTTTCGATAGTATTAATTTTATCAAGCAGTATACGCATGGCAATTGTTTGCATGGCTTGCCAACGATTAAAACTGTCTGTGTCATGGCTGAGAATATGAATAAGGTCGTCTTCCGAAAGAGAGCATTCTAAGCACACAGGTGCTGAAAAATTGCGTAACAAGGAAGGTACTGGGCGTTCTTGAACACCATCAAAGGTAATTTGATGGTGATGTTTTTTCACATGGATAACGTCATTTGAAATATCAACGCCATGATGATTATCAAAAGTGATTTCGTTACCTTCCGCACCAATAAGGCCAAATCGAATGGGGATATGCATCGCTTCTTTTTTATCTTGCCCAGGTGTTGCTGGTGTTGATTGGATAATTTCAAGGGTAAAGCGTTTTTCTTTCTGATTGTAATTTGAAGAAACAACAAGTTGTGGTGTGCCAGATTGCGAATACCATAAAGAAAATTGCGTAAGGTCAACTTTTCCACCATCTTCAATGGCCTTGAGAAAGTCTTCAATGGTAACAGCTTCACCATCATGGCGCTCAAAATAAAGATCAAGACCAGCTTTAAAAGCGCTTTCGCCAGCTATGGTCTTTATCATCCGAACCAGTTCAGCCCCTTTCTCATAAACCGTACTAGTATAAAAGTTATTGATTTCATGATATATTTCAGGGCGAACAGGGTGGGAAAGTGGGCCGGCATCCTCAATAAATTGATGGCTTCTTAAAAGGCACACATCATTAATGCGTTTTACTGCACGTGACCGCATATCAGATGTAAATTCTTGATCACGAAAAACAGTTAAGCCTTCTTTTAAGCAAAGCTGAAACCAGTCACGGCAGGTAATGCGGTTGCCTGTCCAGTTATGAAAATATTCATGTGCGATAATGGCTTCAATATTGGCAAAATCCTGGTCGGTTGCGGTTGCCACGTCTGCCAGAACATATTTATCGTTAAAAATATTCAAACCTTTGTTTTCCATGGCACCCATATTAAAATCGCTCACGGCAACAATCATGAAAATATCAAGATCATATTCGCGGCCAAAGGTTTCTTCATCCCATTTCATACATTTTTTTAAAGATTCCATAGCCCAGTCGCAAAGGTGCTCTTTGCCTGGTTCAACGTAAATGCGTAAGTCGACATCGCGCCCGCTCATTGTTGTGAAACGATCTGAAATATGGGCAAGATCACCGGCAACAAGCGCAAAAAGATAGGAAGGTTTTGGATGCGGATCATGCCAGATAGCGTAATGTCGGTCTGTGCCTTGAATGCAGCCTTTTTCAACCAGATTGCCATTGGCCAGTAAAACAGGCATTTCGCTGATTTTACCTTCAAGTCGTGTTGTATAACGTGTTAAGATATCGGGACGATCAAGAAAATAAGTAATACGACGAAAGCCTTCTGCTTCACACTGTGTGCAATAAATGCAAGAGGTGCAATAAAGGCCCATTAATTGGGTATTGGTCGTCGGATTGACGCGGGTCGTGATTTGCAATTCGAAAGGTTTATCAGGCAAGGCTGGAATAATCAGTTCACTAGGGCTTGCTTGGTATGCTTTAGGTGGTAAATCAATCCCATTAATGCTA
Source organism: uncultured Alphaproteobacteria bacterium (assembly GCA_938034375.1). Classification (GTDB taxonomy): domain Bacteria; phylum Pseudomonadota; class Alphaproteobacteria; order Rhizobiales; family JACESI01; genus JACESI01. The sequence goes on from CALHLB010000044.1 coordinate 17,820, forward strand.
ACGAAATCAAGTGTTAAATCTTCGCCTGAAAGAATGAGGGGGGGCTTGGCATCTTTCTCATTTATTGCATTTGCAATCTTACGCTCTATTTGTAAAGTTGCAATAATAATGGTTTGTTCAGGATCCAATCTAATATCAAGGTGAAGATCTTTTATTAAGAAAGGTGATTCTTGGTAGCTTGAAAGACGAACTGCCTGCCCTTGTTGCGTTTTCATTGATCTAGCCCTGATTGTCGTTCTTTTTGCATAAATACCCACCCTGTCTGTGCCACATATAGCTAAACCACTTTAAAATGATCAAATAGTTTCGCTATATTTCTTTGTTCACGCTCATCTTTTCTGTAAAAATGATGACCTTAAAAGGATTACGCTATATATGGGGTTCATAAAAGCTCACCATGTATCAATTTTAATCAAGTCATGATGAACGCGTTATAAACCAGTTAAAAAACAGACTTTATTTCTAGTTCAAACTATGCCTATTTTGAGAATGTTCGTTAATTAAAATCAATTTTGCGTCTTTTTGACCTGATAGTTAGAAAGTTTTCAAGCATGACAACCGACCTCACGAAAGAGGCGCACAGTATTTTGCGTTCGAATGATAGAGGCGGCTATACAATCCCGACCAAAGGGCTTTACCCTTTTCAATGGAATTGGGATTCTGCTTTTGTTGCTCTTGGTTTTGCAACCTTTGATGAAGGGCGCGCGTGGCAGGAAATCGAAAGTCTGTTTGAAGGACAATGGGAAAATGGTTTTCTGCCCCACATTGTTTTTAGAAAAGATGACCCAACATATTTTCCAGGACCGAAAGAATGGGGAACAGCACGTCATCATTGGATGCCAACTTCAGGGATCAGTCAACCACCTGTTTTAGCGACAATTATCAGAAACCTTTACGAACGAAATAAAACAGATTCCAGCCTATTAAAGTTAAGACAAATTGTGCCAAAGATTTTTAAGTGGCACAACTGGTACCATAAAAATCGCGATCCTCACGCAAAAGGGTTTATTGCAACAGCGCATCCATGGGAAACAGGGCGCGACAATCTGCCAGATTGGGACGAACCTTTAAATAATGTCGATATTTCAGATCTGGAACCTTACGTTAGAAGAGATATCGCCCATGTTAATCAGGAGATGCGACCACAAAAGTTTGATTATGACCGATATGTACGTCTTGTCCATTTTGGACGTGATTGCTCATGGAATGATCATACTATCGCCCAACAAAATCCGTTTTGGGTGGCAGATGTTGGCCTAACCTGTATTTTATTACGTGCCGACCGCGATTTGAAAATATTAACAGAAGAAATTGGAGCCGTTGATTTATCAAAACATTTGTCTGCATGGATTGATAAAGGTGAGGAAGGGTTGGACAGATTATGGCATGATGGTGTTTTGGGCTACACATCTTTCGATTGCCGGTCTGGCAGGCATTCTAATATGTTGAATGCGGGAACGATCTTGCCTTTTTATGCAGGGTGCGTGCCATCGCAACGAGTAGATGCCCTTCTTTCCCATATGGAAAGATGGTGGAAAAGGTGTCGCTTTGGTATACCCAGCTTTGATCCAGACCATACCCTCTTTGATTCAATAAGATATTGGCGTGGCCCTGTTTGGGCCGTTATGAATTGGCTTATTGCCCGTGGTCTTGAAGATGAAGGATATGAGGATTATTCAAAGCGTATTATCGATAATACAGTAGCGCTGATTGAGGGGGCGGGTTTTAGAGAAAACTTCTGTCCAGCAACTGGCATTGGATGTGGTGGGCATGATTTTTCATGGACGGCGGCAATCTGGCTTGATTTACAGGCAAGGAAATAGATGTTTTCTGTTAGAATTTGGCCCTATGCAAACTTTCCAAAATATGGAATGAAACAGAAAAATTGACCTAATTTAGAGAGAGAATTAGACAACTATGACCAGTAATACATCTTTGGTAATGGAAAACAATTCAGCCCCCCTCATCATAGATGGGAAGGCAATTGCCGCTTCAGTCGTTGAAAAAGTTCAAAATGAAACGCAAAAGCTTTTAAAAGAGCATGATTTAAAACCAGGTATCGCTGTTGTCATTGTTGGGGATGATCCAGCAAGTCAGGTTTATGTCCGTAATAAAGGCCTAAAGGCTGAAGCTTGTGGCTTTAAGTCTGTAACGCATCGTCTGGATGAAGAAACTTCTCAAAAAGATCTTTTAAACCTTGTCGATCAACTCAATAATGATACGACAATCCACGGTATTTTGGTGCAGCTTCCTTTACCACGCCATATTGATAAAGATGAAGTTATTCAGGCAATTGCCCCTGAAAAAGATGTTGATGGTTTTCACTTTATCAATGTTGGTAAATTGGGTGCAGGTGTTATGCAAACCGCGCTTTTACCCTGCACACCGGCGGGCTGCATGATTTTACTACGTGAAGCGCGAGGAGATGATTTATCCGGTCTTCATGCTGTTGTTATTGGGCGCTCCAATATTGTTGGTAAACCAATGGCGCAATTGCTTTTACAGGCCAATGCGACAGTGACAATTGCACATAGACACACGCCAAATGTACCACAACTCTGCCGTTCAGCAGATATTGTGGTGGCGGCTGTTGGCATACCTGAAATGGTGAAGGCAGATTGGTTGAAACCAGGTGCAAGCGTTATTGATGTTGGTATTAACCGCGTAGATGCACCAGAAAAAGGGGAAGGTAAAACCCGCCTTGTTGGCGATGTTGCCTATGAGGAAGCCGTTAAAGTAGCTGGCGCCATTACACCAGTTCCAGGTGGCGTTGGACCTATGACAATTGCATTGCTTATGGCTAATACTTTAAAGGCAGCCTATGTAAGCAAAGGCATTGAAGCGCCGCGCTTCTAGTTCTTTTCACAGTAATTTATAAATAATTATCAAGCGCCAGAAACCTTATAAAAGAATGGTTTCTGGCGCTTTTTGTTAGGCTTTTTCTTGCAGGCCAGATTTATCGACCCCATCTCATGAAGCGTAAAACATTCAGAAAACCCATCAATGCGGCAGCAACATAGGTAAGGGCAGCAGCTTTCAAAACACTGCGGGCAGCGAGCAAATCATTGTGTGCCAAATAATTACCTTTCTCTAGAATCGGTAAAGCTTTTTTAAAGCTTGCATCAAATTCAACTGGCAGCGTTACAAGGTGCATTAAAACCCTAATACTTAGCATTAAAAACCCTAATAAAGACAATGCTATAAGTGCAGAGGGTGTGCGGGTTACAAGGCCAAAAAACGGGGCAACAAAAAAGAAAACAGCACCAATTCTATCAGTCCAAAGGACTGTCTTTGCCATGGTTTGGCGCAAATGCAACATTCGTTCGCCACGAGCATGTTGAATGGCGTGGCCAACTTCATGCGCGGCAACGGCAACAGCACTTACAGATTTTCTAGAATAATGATCATTCGAAAGTCTAACAATGCGCTCTTCCAGATCATAATGGTCACCTTGGTCTGTCATTTCGACTTTAACGTTGTCCAGTTGAAAATGATCGAGAAGATGTTTGGCAAGTTCACCACCAGTGCCTGGAAAATCGGGGCGATTGGCATTGTGCTTTTTAATAATATGCTGAACCCACAAATTAGGTCCAAACAGAAAAGCGGCAAAAAGAATGAGGCTGAGAATAACAAGAATAGGCATTAAAAATCCGGAATGTTTTCAGGAATTTCATGAATGGCACATAAATTATCACAGCCAATTCTAACATGCTATTATTTTAAGGTAATTATTGAAAAAAACGGTATGACAAATGAGTGATAATGTGAAGTGCTTTAAAAAGGGAAAAGCAGGTGTAATTCGCCTAACGCGGCCTAATGTCTAGGCATGAGCAAAACTTTTATATTGCCATCTTGTGTTGCAGGAATGACTCAAATTCGGCAACAAATACATTTCTTGCTGAATAAATGCTTTAATCAAATTTATCCATCTGGACAAGCTTTTCCGAATAGATTCAAATAGTAGTGATTCGGGTTGGGTTGGCTCGACAAATAATATATCGACACTGGGGATACAGATGGTGCGAGCTGAAGGAGCTTTTGCGGCCATGAGGGACTTTTTACCCTTTTTTAAAGGTCAAAAAAAGCACAAGACCGATAAAACTTTAAACGGTCATGCAACAATTATTGCAAATTCTGCCTATGAAAAACTCTTGCATAAAGAAAACTGGCTTCGAAAACTGGTTCCCTTTTCAATCATCAGCTTTTTGATTTTAATTGGATTTGCACGTGGTGTTCAACTTTATGAAAACCGTGATGCAACCCTGATTAAAGCAAGCGAAAACCTATCTCTTATTGCTGATTTAGTAAAAAATGAACTTGGACAAAAAAGCCAAAAGATCTCTAAAAAACCTTTAATCCATGAATATAAAGCTTATTTGGCCGATGCAAAACCTGACAGTGCAACAAGAAATGGACGCATTCTTCTTCTCGTTGATTCTAGAGGATATATAAAAGCCTCTGAACCAGCGACAAATGGGCGGGATGGAATTTATCTTTCAGATATTCTTGAACCAACGCAACCTCTTCTCACTTTCGGTAAAAAGGCCGGTGTGATGAGTGTTTTAATGGTCGCAAATGGGGAACCAACCCTTGTAACAGCACGTCATATTGAAAATGATTTTGGCACTTTAATTACTTTTCAACCCAAAGAAGCAATTCTTGAGCAGTGGCGCTCTGACGTAAATTTAAATACCGCAATATTTCTTGGTACAGGCATTTTAATGCTGGCAGTTTTCTATGCATTTTTTACTCAAACGATTAGAGCAGATGAAGCCGATACGATTTACCATCAAACTTATGCCCGCTTTGATACAGCGCTTCATCATGGAAAATGCGGCCTTTGGGACTGGGATATAGCCAGAGGTCGCGCTTTTTGGTCGCCCTCAATGTATGAAATTTTAGGGCTAAAACCTAGACAAAGCCTTATCGCTTTTGGAGAATTTAATGAACTTATCCACCCCAATGATACGGATATGCTTATTAAGGCTGAAAAAATTCTGGCCGGTGAAATAAACCAATTCGATGAAATTTATCGTATGCGCCATGTTGATGGGCATTGGATTTGGGTGCGTGCACGTGGTGAAGTGGTAAGAGCTGACCAACAGGAAAACGTACACCTTGTTGGTATTTGTATTGATATTTCAGAACAAATACGCCTTGAACAAGACCATAAAACAGCCAATACCCGCTTACGCGATTCTATTGAATCTTTATCGGAAGCTTTTGTACTAAGAGATTCAAAAAACCGTCTTATCGTATGCAATGAGCAATTTAGAACATTAAATGGCTTGTCGTCATCGGCAATACCCTCTGGCACCCCTTTTGAAGATGTTCTAAGAGAAGCTTGCACCCCACAAGAAGCCTTTAAACTTACAATGCAGCCCCTCCAAGATCCAAATGGGCGCACCTTTGAAACTGAGCTTTCCGATGGACGATGGTTACAAATTGATGAACGCCGCACAAAAGACGGTGGCTTTGTTACCATCGCAACCGACATTACTACTATTAAGAACAATCAAGAAAACCTTCGTCAACGCGAAAACGAGCTTTCAACAACCGTTTTAAATCTTGAAAAATCGAAGAGAGAGTTGCTCGATCTTGCTGCCCTTTATAGCCACCAAAGAGAGATTGCTGAAGAAGCCAATCGTATTAAAGCGGAGTTTCTTGCCAACATTTCGCATGAATGGCGAACGCCGCTTAATGCCATTATCGGCTTTTCTGAGTTGATGGAACAAGGTGTTTTAGGACCTCTTGGCTCTGATAAATACAAAGAATATTGCCGTGATATAAATAAAAGTGGCTCCTATATGCTGAATTTTTTGGATGATGTGATAAGCATGTCCGAAATAGAATCGGGTCAATTTAAGCTTCAACCTTTGAGAGTTGATGCTGCAGAGATTTTATATAAAACGATCGCAAGCCATGAAGAAGAAGCAGAAAGATTTGGCATCAAAATTATCAAAGACATTAAAAGCCCCCTTATATTACAAGCGGATAAGCGGAGTTTGAAACAAATCTTTTCAAATATTTTATCGAATGCTTTGAAGTTTAACCATGTCGATGGGCATATATTTATAAGTTGTCATATGCTGAAAAATGACATGCATGTTAGCATAAAAGATGATGGAATTGGAATTTCTGATAATATAATTAGCCAATTGGGAACACCTTTCAAGCAAGTCCAAAATCAGCATACAAAAAACCATACAGGATCTGGTCTTGGTTTATCCATATCAAAATCGCTCGTTGAAATGCATAATGGATCCTTAAATATAAAATCAGAATATGGAAAAGGTACCGAAATTTTGATAAGAATACCTATATAATAAATCATTCTCTAGATTTTCTTCAAAAATTAATCGGACACTTTTGAAGCTATTTTCTAAAATATTTTCCAAATTTTCTTTATTTTTGATATTAAAATTGGAACATAAAAATGCTACTAAATCTTCTGGAATTTTTTCAATAGCAATATTTTTTTCAAAACATAAACGGAAGATCTGTATTAAACTACTATATAAGTGCCAAGCATTTGATAAATTTTCGAAATCATCTTCAGGTAAGAGACCCTGCTTAGAAAGCTCTTGCAAAGCTTCAACTGAGTTTGATTTTAATATAGAAGGCACCTTATTGGCATAAATTAATTGCAACGATTGGATAAAAAATTCCAAATCAACAAGACCACCTTTTCCTGTTTTAATATCGAGCCTTTTACTATTATTTTTAGTTTCATGCATAAGCGTGTTCATATCAATAATATCTTTTTTTATTCTTTTTATATCACGCTTCCTAGTTAAAACATTTTTGATAACTGCATTAATTGCTTCATTCAACCCGTGGCTGCACCCAATTACGCGCGCTCTGGTTAAGGCCATATGTTCCCAGGTCCAAGCATTTTCTTTTTGATATTTTTCAAATGAACGAAAATTTGTTGCAAGTGGGCCAGCTCTACCTGATGGTCGCAGACGCATATCAACACAATAAGCAACACCGTTGCCAGTTGGTGCTGAAAGCGCAGCTATAAAACGTTGGGTTAATCTGGAATAATATTGTGTTATTTCAAGCGGTTTATCACCTTGAGAAAATGAAACATCGCCAGGTGCATCATAAATTAAAATAATATCAACATCAGAAGTTGGAGACATTTCACGTCCGCCAAGTTTTCCCATGGCAAGAATGGCAATTTGCGCGCCTTCAATCACGCCATGATTTTTTTCCATTTCCTCACATACCGCATCAAGCAACATTTCCAAGACACAATCTGCTAGATCACTATATAATTGCTGACTTTCATGCATTGTAATTGTCTTTGAAAGCAATCTCGTCCCAATTAAAAATTGCTGCTCTTGAGTAAAAATTCGAGTCCTTTCCAGTATTTCTTGATAATCCATTGCCTGGCCAATAAAGCTCTCTAGAGTTCTTATAAGTTGTTGTCTATCTGGCAAACAATTGAAAAATGCAGGCTCCAACAAAGCATCAAATATGTGAGGATAACGGGCAATCGTCTTAGAAAGACGTGGCGCACTTCCCATTAAACGGGCTAAAAGATCGAGCAAATGCTCATTTGCCCCAAGTAAAGAAAATAACTGGATACCCGCTGGTAAACTTTTCAAAAATTCATCAAATGCAAAAAGAGCTTGATCTGGATTAACGGTTTTGCCGAGTGATTCAAGAAGTTTTGGTCTCATTTTTGTTAAATTTTTCTGTGTTTTTTGTGTTCTAAGGGCACGATAACGCCCTTTTTCCCACCCTTTTATTATTTTATAAATCTGTTCAGTATTCTCAAAACCAAGTTCTGATAATGTTAAATACGTATCTGGACTTAGCTCTTCCAATTGAAAATTCAACACATCATTTTCACTGTTTTCATCTTGAAATAATGCATCATAATGTTTAGAGACACTTTGAAAAACGCTCTTAAGATCTTCTTCAAATTCTTGAACATTATCATAACCCATAAGACATGAGATAGATGCAAACCCTTCCTCATCTTCTGGCAAAATATGGGTTTGTTCATCGTGACGCATTTGAATACGATGTTCTAGATTTCGAGCAAAAACATAATGTTTCTGCAATTCTCGCGCGACTTTTTTATCAACCCAACCATTATCTGACAAGAGTTCAAGCATAGTGACTGTTTGTCTGGCTCGTAAAAGTGGGTTACGCCCACCTGAAATCAATTGTTGAGTTTGAACGAAAAATTCTATCTCCCGAATACCGCCACGCCCAAGCTTAACATTATGACCTTTTAACGCAATTTTACCGTGACCTTTATGCTGATGTATTTTACTTTTCATAGATTGAACATCAGCAATGGTGGCAAAATCCATATATTTACGCCAAATAAAGGGAGATAATTCTTTTAAAAACTGTTCTGCAGCTTTATAATCACAAGCTACAGGTCGCGCTTTTATAAATGCAGCTCTTTCCCAGTTTTGGCCTAAGCTTTCATAATAATGAAGAGCTGCGTCTGTTGAAATGGCAATAGCAGTTGCTCCAGGATCTGGCCTTAAACGCAAATCAGTCCTGAAAACATATCCATCTTCTGTTCTTTCTTGCATAATTTTTATAATACGTTTTACAATACGAACCATTGCTGGTTGTATTTCATAAACATCTGTTGTGGTTATTTTTTGAGGTTCATAAAAAGCAATTAAATCAATATCACTTGAGTAATTAAGTTCATCTGCACCATGTTTTCCCATTGCAAGTAGAATTAAGCCGCTATTAGTTTCAGGGTTTTCATGGGGGAAAGTAATTTTTCTTCGTTCATTTTCAGCACATAAAGAAAAACGCGTTGCCGCTAATAAAGCATTATCTGCAAAGTTGGATAATGCTTTTGTCACCTGATCACATTTCCAAACTCCTCCAAGATCACAAAGAGCTATAAGCAAGGCAATCTTGTTTTTTAACTGCCGCAAATGGCACATAAGCCTGCTTATATTTTCACAACTATCAGCTGCATTTCTTGTTTCTATAAGAATATTATGTAGTGTATCTTCTGGTTTTTCTTGTAAAATATCATTCAAAAATGCAGCATTCTTTACCATTATATCACGTAAATAAGGTGCGTTAACAATGACCGTTTTTAAAAATAAATATACAGTTTCATTGGTATCAATCGTTAAGGCATCATCTAATATTGCATCAGCCTGTAAATCATAGGTTTTTGGTAACGATTTAATACGATTTTTTAGTGTCCCAACCATTTTTAAAAACCCTTACCCATTAATTTGGTAAGGAGAATGTTACAACAAGTCCTGGTTTATTGTCATCAAAGTTTAAGGAACCACCATGTAATTTTGCAACGGCATTAACAAGACTTAAGCCTAAACCACTACCTTTTTGTTGACGGCTAGGTTCAAGACGAGCAAAACGTTTTATGACTTTTTTATATTCATTTTTTGAAATACCAGGGCCGTTATCACTCACAATGAGTTCGGTTTTCTTATCATCTCTTTTGAGAGCTATTTTTATACACGACACTTCAGCATCACTTGATATACCATATTTAATGGCATTATCTAAAATATTGGCCAAAGCCTGACTGATTAATTCTCGATTACCTTGTATTAGTAACTCTTCAGGCGGAAGAAGAGTTTGAAAGCTGAAACCAGCCTCTTCTACTAAAGGCTCATAAAGTTCTGATATATCCTTTACTAGTTGAGAAATGCCAATTTCACTGGTATCAAATGCTTTCCCTCCAGCTTCAAGATGTGCAATTTGCAATAATGCATCAAAAGTTCTGATTAAATAATCGCATTCCAGTATGGTATTTTCCAAAGCATCTCGCAAATCGTCTCTTTTTGCATCTGGTCGACTTAAAACCAGATCTACCTTATTTCGCATTCTGCTAAGAGGGGTTTTTAGATCGTGTGCAATATTATCTGAAACATCTTTTAAGCCAGCCATTAATGCCTCTATGCGATTAAGCATCTGATTGAGATTAATGGCTAAACGATCGAATTCATCGCCGGACCCTTCAACGTTCAATCTTTCTGATAGGTTGCCGGAAACAATTTTTAGGCTGGTTTTCGAGATATCATCAATACGGTATAAAACACGCCTACCAACCAAATACCAGCTTAAAAAACTCAAAACAACAAGCGCAATAAAGGTGATGGTTATAAAGCCTGAAATCAGACGTTTAAACTCCTCACGCTCTTCAACATCACGCCCGATAACGAGATAAAAGCTATTATTCAAATCAAAAATACGTACCATAGCCAGTTTACTTTCAACCACACCAGAAGGTGATGCCTGGTCGTAAAAAAGGGGATGTACTTTTTTTCTATCACGACTTAAAAAATCTGGCGGTAAAGTTCTTATATTACCTGTTAAACCGCGCCCTTGATGGTTCATAACTAATAAAGCGGGTGCGCCGGGTTGCTGGCTACGGTTTTGAACATGTTCTAAAAGTCCGCGCGCGCCGCGCTCATTATAATGCAATCGCAGGCCAGCAATTTCATTTTCAATTGTTTCATCAAGCTGGTTTTGAAGACGATAAGAAGCACTGTAGGAAAAATAGGCAATGATTGCCAATGAAAGGGCAATAAAGACAGTCATATAAAGGATGGTTAATCTAAACGCCGTTGTTTTCAAAAAAATAGGTAGATGTATTTTTATCACCTAACCCTCACCCTGGCTTTCATCACGTAAAACATAACCTGCCCCACGAATTGTATGCAAAAGCTGAACATCAAAACCCTTATCTATTTTTGATCGCAACCTGGAAATATGCACATCAATTACATTGGTTTGTGGATCAAAATGATAATCCCAAACATTTTCCAATAACATGGTGCGTGTAACAACTTGCCCTTTATTACGCATAAAATATTCGAGTAGTCGAAACTCTCTCGGTTGAAGGGAAATGGATTTTCCTGATCGAATAACAGTATGAGAAAGACGGTTAAGCTCCAAGTCGACAAGTTTTAAAATTGTCGTATCGTCATTATTTTTGTTATTCCGTTTTGACAGAACCTCAATACGAGCCAGTAATTCTGAAAAGGCAAAGGGCTTAGCAAGATAATCATCTCCGCCAGAACGCAAACCTTCCACTTTATCATCAACCTCACCAAGAGCTGAAAGAATAAGAGCAGGTATATTATTTTTCTCTGCCCTTAAGCTTGAAATAATTGAAAGTCCATCGCGTTTTGGTAACATTCGGTCAATTACCATAACATCATAAACACCGTCATCGGCCAGAAAATACCCCTCTTCTCCATCACTTGCATGGTGAACAAGATGACCAGCTTCATTAAAAGCTTTGGTTAAATAAGAAGCCGCTTCACTATCATCTTCAATAAGTAAAATACGCATGGTCTTTAGGCCGCCAAGAAACCAGCCCCATTATTATAGGGACTGGTTAAAAAGCTTAAGTTTTTTTATTAAGGGGCATAGCAATAAAACGCGTTCCTCGTTGATTTTCAACGCGCAAAAGGACAGCCTTTTTATTGCTTTTTGTAGCCTCCTCCAAAATCTTTTTTGCTTCAGAGGGAACTGAAACAGCTTTGCTATCAATTTCAGTAATTTTATCGCCATTTCGCAATCCCTTATCCCTTAAGGGGCTATCAGGATTTATCTTTGTTACAACTATGCTTTTTCCGTCTTCTGCTGGTTTTATTTCAAGTCCAAACTCATCCAAAAAAGTTGGTTGTTGCTGCACAATTGGCGCTTCACGTAAACTGGCTTGACGTTGAGATTCCGGTAAAACTCCCAGTTTTACTGTAATAATTTCTGTTTTTCCTTGTCGAAAAATCGTCAAATCAACATCCGTATCAGGTCTAAAAGAAGCAATCTTTCGAGAAAGTTCTTTAGGTCCAGAAATCTTTTCACCATTAACAGCTACAATTGCATCTCCTGATTTAACTCCAGCTTTTGCTGCTGGTGTTTCGCTCTGGGTAGAGGCAACCAGCGCACCTTCGCTATCAGCAAGCCCTATACTATCAGCAATATCACGAGTTATAGGTTGAATTTGAACACCAAGATAACCTCGCACAACTTTTCCTTTATCTCGTAGATCTTCAATAACGTTTTTTGCTGTTGCTGCAGGTATGGCAAAAGCAATACCGACATTTCCGCCTGATGGTGAAAAAATAGCTGTATTGATACCTATAACTTCACCATTCAAATTGAAGGCTGGCCCGCCAGAATTGCCTTTATTAACGGCCGCATCAATTTGTAAAAAATCATCATAAGGACCAGCGCCAATATCACGCCCGCGCGCTGAAACTATACCTGCTGTTACAGTACCGCCTAAACCAAAAGGGTTACCGATAGCAACAACCCACTCTCCCACACGGCTGTCTTTATCGGCGAATTTTACATAGGTAAACTCCCCATCTTTTTTGGTTTTTAAAACAGCCAAATCGGTGCGAGAATCTTGTCCTATTAATTCAGCCTCAATTTCTGAACCATCATCTAAAACAACGGTAAAATCACTTCCACCATCAACAACATGACTATTTGTTACGATATAACCATCTTCAGATATGAAAAAACCCGATCCCTGACCTGTCGCACGTTTTCTTTTATGGTGCTCTGGTCTACTTGGACTTTCCTGCTTACGTTCACCAAATTCGCGGAAGAAGCGATTAAAAGGATGATCTTCTGGAAGGTCTCTAAAACCAGGCAAAAGATCAAAGGGGCTTGCTTGTCCGTTAAAATCAGCCACCTCAACGCTTGATTTCACCCGAACACTGACAACAGCAGGCGTAACTTTTTCAACCACATCAGCGAAACCGATAACAATTGGCCCTTCAACAAAAACAGGATCAGCCATAACAAGGTTTGTGGATGATAAAAGGGTCTGACCACTTAGGCCAACAACAGCAATTAAGCCAAAAGCACCAAGCATCAAATTACGCATATGCTTTTTAATGAAAGGCGTTGAGGATGAAGGCATTTATTAAACTCCGTTTTCCAGATTGTGTTTTGTTGATATAAAGAGTGACATAATTTTCACAGCGAAAATAAGGGATCTAACCTTACAAATTCCTTTCGGGAATATTACAAATTGGTAATGTTCCCATAATTTAATGAATTACTGCTTTTTCAAGCCTACTCTTGTTGCCACACTGTTTCTATTTTCAAGTGTTTTATGAACGGGACACTTATCAGCTATTTCCAACACCTTATTTTGCAACACTTCATCTAAATCGCTTTCAATATAAATAATCCGTTCAAAATGATCAATTTTGCCACCATTTTTCCGCACATCCTGCAAGCAGTCTTGGCAGTCCTTTGCGTAAATTTTATTATGATTCACTTCAACGCTGATACGCCCCAAGTCAATTTTCTTAAATGTTGCATACATTCGTAAAGTCATGGATGTGCAAGCAGCTAAAGAAATTGCCAAAAAATCATAAGGACCTGGCCCACTATCAAGGCCGCCAAGTTGAACAGGTTCATCTGCAAAAATATGGTGTTTACCAGAAAAAGCTAAATTTTGAAATTTACCCTGTCCCGTTTCTTTGACAACAACGCCTTTTTGTTCTGCTATGCTCTTATCCATATTATTGTCAACAAAGCGCATAACCCATGCAGAAATCGTTTTGGCAACATAAATGGCATCATCTGAATTTGTTAAAAGGTGGTCTGCCTTATCAAGTGATATGAAACTTTTAGGATGTTTGGCAGCAACAAAAATATTTCCTGCATTCTCAATCCCCACAACATCATCAATCGGTGAGTGCATAATCATGAGTGCTTTGTTCATAACTTTAGCACCGTCAATAACAGAACTTTTTTCCAGGTCATCTATAAATTGTTTTTTAATTTTGAAAGATCTGCCTGTCAGCTGGACATCGACCTCCCCTTTTTGTTTTATATCATCAATATGCGCTTCAAAATTATTTAATACATGCTTAACATCGGAAGGGGCGCCAATTGTTACAACAGCCTCCGCTTCGGGTATTTTATGAGCAGCACTTAGAACAGCTGCGCCACCAAGTGAATGACCAATTAAAATAGCTGGCGCTTGATAAGAAGCGCGCATAAAAGCAACTGCTTGTAATAAATCTTCAATATTAGAAGAAAAATTTGTATTTGCAAATTCCCCTTGGCTTGATCCTAACCCTGTAAAATCAAACCTTAAAACAGCAATGCCCTGATTCGACAATTCTGACGCGATATGTTTAGCCGCGAAAATATCTTTGGAACAAGTGAAGCAATGGGCAAAAAGCGCATAAGCACGAACAGGACCTATTGGCAAGTCCATCCTGCCTGCAAGATTATGGCCCATAGAACCTTGAAACATTACTTTTACCGGTTTGACCATTTTCTCTCCAGTTTCGAGTTGAGAAGATATAATTATTGAGCGCCTCAAAGAGGTTTCGTCGAATTGCTTACTTCTGAAATATTGGGAATTTAAGCATTACTTTTAATCCCCCCGAATCAGAGCGCGACATAATAAACTCACCATCATAAGCTTGCATCAAATCTCGCACAATGGAAAGGCCTAAACCGGAACCAGGCTTTTGCTCATCAAGCCGTTCCCCCCTTTTTATCGCCTTTTGTTGTTCACTCTTTGAAAGTCCAGGCCCATCATCTTCAATATCAAAAATCAGATAATCATTTTCAGATTTTCCGCTAATGAAAACTTTTTCATTAGCCCATTTACAAGCATTGTCCATCAAGTTACCAAGCACCTGCTCAAGGTCTTGTTTTTCACCTGAAAAACGCGTTTCTGCATCTATATTGATTGTAAGCTGAATATTCTTATCACGATAAATTTTAGACATGGCACGTCCCAGACCCTCAATAATTGGACGAACAGGATAAGCAGTGCTTAAAACGCCCGATCGCGCAATAATCTGCGCTCTATCAAGATGGTAGTTAACCTGTCTTTGCATCGCATTTGTTTGTTCTATAATTTTCTGCGAAAGCGGAGTTTTATAGTCAGAGGCTTCATTCTTTAAAACACTAATAGGTGTTTTTAAAGCATGAGCCAAATTACCGACATGGGTTCTGGCGCGTTCAACCACTTTTTTATTAAAAATGATTAAAGCGTTTAATTCTCCTACAAGAGGCTCAACCTCTTTTGGAAAACTACCTTTCAAGTCATCAGAGCGCCCTTCACGTATATCATTAAGACCTTTAACAATATGCGTTAAAGGGCGCAAACCCCACTTGACCTGTGCAAATGTCGAAAGTGCTAAAATCAATCCTAATGCTGCTAAAGTTAAAAACACCCTTTGACGAAACTGAGCAACATTTTGTTCAATATCACTTGCATTACCGGCAACACTGATAACAACCGGGTCTTCCCCTTCCATACTGATGTCGCGCGCTACGATACGTAGTGTATATCCTCCCGGCCCTTTGGCATAAAATGACGCAATGCCCAGTTCATCAACTTGACGCTTAGAAAGATCTACTTCCGGCAATGTTTCTGCAAAAAGAGAGCGTGAAGCGGCCACAAGTTCGCCTGTATTTTTGGAAACTTGCCAATACCAACCTGATAAAACCAAATCAAAATTAGGTTCTGTTAATGTTGGTGGCACCATACGCATGGGATCTTCTGCTTCTGCTTGTGCTGCGACAAGAATTTTCAGATAAACATTCAAGCGTTCATCAAAGCTTCGTTCTACGCTTTGTTTATACAGGTTTGATAGAAGAAAACCGGTAATAACAAGCCCGAAAATGCTCCACATAATTGAAGAAAACAAAAGCCTTAGGGCTAAAGAATTAAAGCGTATCATCTTTTATCAGTCTATAACCCATGCCACGAACGGTTTCGATAATGTTAATGCCCAGTTTCTTGCGTAACCGGCCAACAAAAACTTCAATCGTATTTGAATCACGATCAAAGTCCTGATCATATAAATGTTCTGTCAATTCTGTTCGTGAAATAATGCGATCTGGATGGTGCATGAGATATTTCAAAACCTTGAATTCGTGCGATGTGAGCTTAATAACATCGTTATCATTCGTCACACGGCTGGTTTTTACATCAAGCCTTATGGGGCCACACACAAATTCATTAGAGGCATGCCCGCTTGCCCGCCTTGTCAAAGCGCGTAAACGTGCAAGAACTTCCTCCATATGGAAAGGCTTGGCAACATAATCATCTGCACCAGCATCAATGCCCTGCACCTTATCACTCCAACGGTCACGCGCGGTTAAAATCAAAACGGGCATATTGCGCCCTTCACGCCGCCAGTCTTCCAAAACACTGATACCATCTTTTATCGGCAAGCCAATGTCTAAAACAATGGCATCATAGGGCTCTGTTTCTCCAAGGTAATGACCTTCTTCCCCGTCCGTAGCAGTATCAACCGCATAGCCAGCATCGCTTAATGCGGAAACTAATTGCCTGTTCAAATCAGCATCATCTTCAACAACCAGAATACGCATCCATTTTACCTTTAATTCTATCGCCCACTGCGCGCATCTACGATAACGCGCCCTGCCTGACCATTTGTTTTAACAATTGTTAAAATATAGACAAGGCGATTTCCCCGATGACAAAGTTGACCACCAATCACATTGCTGTTTAAACGGTTGCTAACCAAACGGGCAACGACACCAAAACGCTTTGCTTTTCCGCTAGAAATAGCCTGTTGTTGTTGAGCAGGCCCAAGGCAAGTCTGAGCATGTGCCTTATTTTCCTGAAATGGAAAAAAAACATTCAAGAACAACGAGAAAAATAATAAGAGTGTAAAAGTTTTCATCATAAGAACAAAATGAACCAAAACGACTGAATAGAAACTGAATAAGACCGTATTCACCAGCAAAAACTTTTCCTTTTCTCTTTTACTTTTGTTTATCGTTAAAACAAAGTGAGCGCCAAGCGGCATTATGTTCAATAATTTGCGTTGAAGTTTCCTTTGTATCCCCCTTAGACCATAAAATTGGTTTAAAAACATCACAACTTAAATCAGTCGCGGCGAAATCCATCGTTTGGCAAGCCGACAGAAGAAGCGTTAAGCTCATCAGGCCTATCCAGCTCAAGACGCGCTTTTCTGCGCGCCTCAAGAGCTTTTTCAAGATTTGCCTTATAATCTTGTAAAACAAGAACACCATCAAAAACCTGCTTTCTTCGTTTGCGGATTTGATAAAATTTAGATAATTTCTCAATCAGACGAAAAAGGCCAAGAAAAAGACTTATAATGCCTGCCATTAGCCTACCCTCTGTTCTGCTTTCAAACGTCCATAAAGCGCTATAAAAGCGCCAATAGCCCCTGTTATTTGCAAGATAGCCTCGCTAATTACCGCCTGTTCCTGTTCTGAAATCATCAATCCAAATGTCGAACCTATAGAAGCTGCGATGGCAATCAAAGCCCCCCAGATTGTACGTGATTGATACCATGCTTTTGAAGAATTCATATTTAATCTCCTGTTGTTTAAAGTTGAAATTTTTCGTGCCTTGCAATGCCGGCCCCTTCCAAGGCACTAAGCTGTGTTATGCTTGCCTCAATTTCCTCTGGCAGAGCACCAAAATCTATCTGCTGATTTACAGCGGAATATATGGCTTCGGAAATAAAGGTTTCAAGCGTGCGTAATTTTTGCAAACCATGCCATATGGTAAGTTCATAAGCCTCACTTTCTTCTCCGAGAGGGACATCTGGCACCTCCCACAAATCACCATCAATGCGCGTTCGCCTGATCCATTTAAAATGAATATTACCTGTTTCATCCCGCATTGCCTTGAAATGAACTGGTGACAGTGGGCGCAATCCCCGCCGTTTTGGATTTACTGAAAGAGATGTTGTAAATTCGTCTGTTAAGTCTTGCCCCAAAAGACCAACGCGCAAATTAAAGGGCCTTTCTGCTTCCTGTCTTGTGATATCCAGACTTTCGATAGCCCCGTTCAGTAAGACAATACGAGTCCCAACTGTAAAGCCAGCTTTCATGGCATCTTCTGTGCCAGCCTGAGCTCTTAATAATCTGGAAAGTCGCCACCTATTCACACCAATAAGCTCTGCCTCACCAAATTGCAGAATTTCCCAGCTACCTTTAAGGGATTTTATAGCTAAAACATTACGACCGGAAAAAAGCAGGGCATCTTCAACGCTTGATAGATGAGCATTGGGTATATCGATAATAAGATGGTTTGCAACATCGAAAACACCTAAAACCCCTGCCCTTAACGGCTCTAAAAGCGTACCAAGATTGGCCGGTCTTTCAAGAGTTTGCCTTAATGAAAAGCCTGTTTCACTTTCTGAAAAAAAGACGGGCGACCCGCCAGGCCATGGCTTTGCGGCAATTGCAAGGCTTGGCGCATGGGGCTGTTCATCACCACGCAACAAGGGTAAATCCAGTACCTCTACCAAGGGAGAACCAGAGACCAATGCGGGCGTATTGCTTGACACACGTCCCAAACTTTTTGCCGCATTTCGCACCTGTTGCACTCCTGAAACAAGGCGGCTTTCAATGCGTCTTTCAATTCCTTCATCAATCTGGCTGACAATAAACCGTTTAGATTGCCCTTCTTCTTCAATTGCGAAAATGTCACCCACTTCAATATCAAGCCTTGATTGGGGCAAGGCAAAAGCAAAGCGTTCTCTCTCCAGCCATAAAGATTGTAACCAGCCCTCAATTACCGGCAAAACCCTATCATAAGATGTTACGATGGGAAGCTGTAAGGCTCTCACGCGCCTACTCTCTCCCACCAAGCGACGGGATGAACAGGCAACAGCACGAAAATCTGTATCAATGTCTTGGTAGGTTAACGTTAGAACTGATGGCAACTCACTTTCTTGCTCTCGTTGATGGCGTCTTTCAGGGGCATTTTCCAAAGTCAGAAAATCCTCTGTTGTAAGAACGATTTCCGCATTTCTAGCTCTTGGTTTTGCTTTTAAAAGTCCTTTTTCTTCGCGCACATCAATTTGGAAGGTCTCCAGAAGATTTTCCAGAGCGTTACGACCAGAAACTCTATCTGAGATAACGTAGCCATCAATAACCTGATGAATATCACGAACATCAACACGTTGAGTGCTGTAAGTATTCACGATGTCTTCAATAAGTTCAGCAAGAGGAACCCCTCCCAGGCGGCCATTTAACCAATGGCCAAAACGCCAGTTTTCATAATCAGCCCACACCTCTTTAAAATGAGGAAAAGCAGGGTAAGGCCGCGCATCCCATGTCCATAAATAAGCCCGACTCATATCCACCATAGGTCCACCATAATGCTGCGAGGCGGGATTATTTTCCTCCTTCTGCCAATAGACATAGGAAGCCTCCAAACTGGCGCGTTGTATTGCATCATCACGAACAGATGATGAAAAATAGGGAATAGCGCTTTCACTGGAACGCGGGTCGAAAAAGACGTTGGGTTGGTTGGTTCCCTTATCAATGGCTGGGCATCCAAGTTCGGTAAAGACTATTGGTTTTGATTGGGGTATCCACGGTGTCGCGATGTCACTTTCAACACCATTCGGACGGTTAAAATGTTTGTTGCTCCACCAATTTACCAAATCTTTATAACGAAATACCCATGGCTTCCCATAAGCGCCATCCGTTATGGGTGCTCTAATTTGCTGGGTGCGACTTTCTTCGCTGTCATAAAACCAGTCATAACCTTCGCCACCCGCTATATTGGCTTTAAGATAGTCTTGGTGGTGTCCTGTAAGGGCCTCATCACTATCCAGATGCATTTCGCCATCGCGCCAATCGGATTGAGGCATATAATTATCAATACCAATTACATCAATAGTGTCATCAGCCCATAAAGGATCCAGATGGAAAATCACATCGCCAGAATTATCTTGCGGGTGATAACCGAAATACTCGCTCCAGTCTGCCCCATAGGTAATAATCGTATTCGCCCCCAAGATTGCACGAACATCACGTGCCAATGCAATTAAACCCTCCACAAAAGGGTGATGGCCTGTATTATCTCTCAACCATGTAAGGCCCCGTAACTCTGAACCAATGATAAATGTATCAACACCGCCGGCAGCCCTGCATAGGTTAGCAGCATGCAGGATAAACCGGCGATAACCGAAATCACGGTTTAAAAAAGTGTTTATCTCTCCACGAACATTTGCGGTTTTATCTGTCGTTCCAGTAAGGGAAGGCGCAATAGAAGATGTTATTCTACCGCGCCATGGATAAACCGGTTGCTCTTCCCTTTCAAGATAAGGGTCTAGCAAACCATTATTCTTTGGCACATCCATCATAATGAAAGGATTGAATGTTACTTTCAATCCTCTTGCTTTCAAATTACGAATTGTGCGTATCATACCCGCATCGGATGGCGTGCCACCAAATGCAGGCCCCCTGTTAATTTGCGAAACAACACCGGCATGAAAACGGCGTATCCCATCCACCTGCCAGTCATCCAGCAACAGATTACGAAAATTCACCTCTACCTTTGGTGTAATCTGGCATTCACCACAACGCAAATCATCGCCAAACCAGCTTGAAACAATTGATACATGTTCAAGGTTCGGGCATAAGGCCTGCAATTCATCCAATGAGGCTTCCATATCTGTGGCCGCATAGGTTATATGGCGGTTATGGGCGTTAAATTCCCCTGCATTCAAGCGTTCTCTCGTAACAGAAGTGTCGTAAAGGAACTCTGAGGCCCCTGGAATAAGTTGTATAGCTTTGACTTCTTTTTCCAGCCTGCCTATCGATCGCACAACTTCAAACGAAAGCTGTGGCAAACGATTACCATAAGGTTCAAGCGGCAATCGCTCAAAAACAATATAGGCTGTCCCGCGATAAGCCGGCGCGTTACCGGCTCCTTGCTTGGCAGAAATAAGACTGTCTGGTTGTTGGGTTTCACTTCCATTATAAACACGGAACGTTATTCCTTGCGTGTCTAACAATTCACCATCTGCCCAGATACGCGCAATATGTGAAATTTCTCCTTCGCAAAGAGCAATTGCAAAATTAGCAAAATACGAAAATGTCCGGGTTGTGACACTTGGCCCTCCCCCTTTTCCGCCGCCTTGCTCTTCCTCACTTACGAATTCTTCAAAATCTGTTGCCCAAATCATTTGTCCTGAAAGGCGTGTGCGGCCAAATATGCGTGGTATTGGCGACCCTTCCCGCGACTCTTGTACCGACAAGTCCGTTAATCTGGAGCCTTCAACAATTCTTTCTTCTGCAAAGAGTGACCTATCAATCACATTGCCTGCCAATGCGCCGGCAGCACGCCCAATAGCAGACCCAGCGGGACCAAGAGATGAGCCGAGTGCGGCACCGGCCGTTTGTAAAATTAATGTGGCCATAGCTTATTCCTTCAAAAGATTTGGGAACTGAAATGCATAATGAATACGCCGTTGCCACCAAGGAGAAAGATAAACCTCACTCACAGGTTGCCCCTCGCAGGCATGAATGAAACTTTCCTTTGACGATAAAAGAGCGATATGTTTGGCAGGCAGGCTGGCGCGCCAGCGAAAAAGCACACAATCCCCCTTATTCATCTGTGAAAGATTAAGAGGAGACATGAGACGCAAGGCAGCATCTCGCAGGGTTTCCTCACCTTTTGCCTCTGCCCAATCAGATGTATAAGCCGGCATTTTTTCAGGTTCATAACCATATAGACTGCGCCATATGCCACGTATCAACCCCAAACAGTCACACCCCACACCCAAACTACTTGCCTGATGATGATAAGGCGTGCCTAACCATTCACGTGCGATTTTTACAATCGCATCGCGTGTTATCTTATTTTCCATAAATTTTCTCACTTAATTTCGGGTTATCTCACAATTGGAGCACCATTATTTGCTCTGCCTGAACGGGCAAAGCGATAGGCAAAATCATTACCTGGTATGTGCGGGAACCCCCTGAAATTGGTAACATTTTGAAATTTAGAACGACATGTAGGAAAAAGCTTGTCGCATCCTGCAACAATTGAAAATCTATCGCCCGTGGATATGGGAACGGGCATGGGCAGCCATATTCTTATCTGTGTTTCATCAAGATGGGAAAACTGGCTTTCAACCTCAATTTCACGCCCCCTATTGCCCCCTTCAATCCAAGTTATAAGCCCTCTGTCAAACCAGCCATTTTCAAACGATAATAACGCATCAGCCTGAAATGTTTGATTATCAAGTAAGGCTGTAACGGTACTTTCAGCCCTAAAAGCAGGATTATTAAGATTTACGCCGCAACGAGCATCGCCCAAATCAGCATCACAAGCATTTTCAAAAAGACGGCCCCTTACCTGATTTAACCTATGCATTAAACCACGTAGTTCCGCCCGAAATAGGCCATCTTCCAGCGTAACCTCGCCTAAATCGGCCACACGCAGAACAACAAAATCAGATGGATTTTGCCAATTCACCTTATAAATCGTAACTTGTGCATTATCGTAATCACCAGCGCCTAGAGCGTTTTGTGATATAAAATCAGATTGCAAGGCTCCTTCAACTTCACTGGTATCAACCCCCAACCCCAAATTACTTATCGCTTCTGATGGCGTAAAACCCGATTGTGGTTGAAAGCGGATCCCTTCAATAACGATCACATCATCATGATCTGTAAACCCTTGTATCAAACCATCTTGGCGCTCAATTTTCCAACATTGGCATAAAGTGGTTGCACCGGATGCCAAGTGATTTTTGAAACTTTCTGAAAGCTCTCTCATACGCGCACCTCAATAAGGGGAATAGAGGGAATATCGCCAGCATCAAAGTTTGAAAGGTTAATTTCAAGCCTATCTGTTGCAAAGCGCACAGGCACATCAAATTCGTATCCCGCCGTTATGGTTTCCCCTTGCAGAGGGGCTTTCAAAAAAATAATCTCACCCGTTTTTGCTTCAACTGAAAAATCATCTCCCTGATGTAATTCAAGACCATTAACAGCGATAAGAACCGTCTCTGATACAGGTTTTGAAATAATCCTCTCATAAGGTTGGTGCATATGGCCATAGATCTTTTTTAATTGATAGGACTTCGTTATTCCGTCACCTTCGCCAATTTTTTGGTCATTTGCACTTATAACGTTTAAAGGCGCGCAGGATTTAAAATCCACGCGGTCGGAAAACCTGAATCCATAAAGCGCACCGCGCCTTTCCTCAAAGAAATCGATGATTGCGTGAATATCATTCACCGTTCGCACACCCTGCCCCGCATCATATTGACGACGCGCATGCGCCCAACGGGAGTTTCTCTCCTCAAAGCCAGACCCAAGTGTTACAATTTCAGTGCGCCTTTCTGGGATAATGGCAGCACCAAATGCTATGCGTTTTGGAAAACGCACCTCATGAAAAGAAGTTTGTACCATGAACGAAAACCTTTATTAAAGCGTTCTTCTTGAGCGCTGAACGGCACGTGACAAAGCGCTTGTTACCTGTGCTTCAGAACGCCTGAACCCTGCTATATCGGGCGTAGAAATATTTACGACAATAGAATTTCCACCCCGCACGCCACCACCATTATTGCCACCAATACCCAAACGGCCATCACTTCCTCTTTGCAAAGGAATGATAGCCTCTGGCCCTGCCTCACCTGCCACGCCAAGCCCACTGTTTAGGGGAAAGAATGATGGACTGGCAACAATTCCACCCTTAGCAAAGGGCAAAGCATTGGCAAAAGCAGAGAAAACCCCATTACCCGATGATGATGGGGAGCGCCCTCCTTTCGAAAAGGAAGACAACAAATTATTCAGCCCTCCAGAAAGTAAATCCTGCAAAGGTTTTAGGCCATCTTTCAAAGCATTTGAGGCTATATTTTGAGCAAGCGAGCGAAATAAATCGTCCAAATCTTCTCCCTTAATTACAGCATTTGAAAGGGCATTTGCTATATTGCGTCCGAAATTTTTGGTAACATTATCCAAACTTCGCAAGGAACGCATTGCTTTATCTGTATTTGCCTCCACCTCAATGGTGACATTTTCAACCGTCATTACTCAAAACCTCTCTAATCATTAGGGCTGGGACTGAAGAACAGGCTTGTCAGGGAAGTCCTTTACCAAGCGCTCAAAAGAGGCGCGAGATAAAGGGCGATGAGATTCATGGCCATAGACTTTCATTGCACATTTTATTTCACGCAGTGTCATCGCCCAAAAGTCATTGCTGGAAAGTTTTAATATGCCAAAACCAAAAGCCATCACCTCGTCCCACGGGATAAGATTTTGTTCTTTTTCTTGCGTCATGCTTCCTGATTACCAAATGTTGCCAGAAGAAGTTTTTGAGCGAGAGTAACAAAGCCTGTAATACCTTCATCGATCTGCATGAGCAGCACATCTTCATTACTGATTTTATGCCCCCCTCCCCTTAAACCGGCCCCGATAAGGCGGGCTAAATCCCGACTGGAAAACGTTCCTTTTTCAAAGTGGCGGGTAAGCGCCATTAAACTTTCAAGCTCAAACGCATCTTCCAACTCCGCCAAAGCCCCAAGGGTAAGGCATAATTTATAAGTCTTTCCATTAAGGTGAGCCTCAATCTCTCCACGCTTTTTATTAACCATTATAAGCTTGCCTGAAAGGTTATGGCGCCAGCAGATTCAAGCGCGAGTTCAAAGGTAACTTCTGCATCGTGATTACCTGAAAATTCAAGGGCTGTTATCTGGAATGCCCCTTGCAGGATACCAAAATCAGGTAGAATGATCTGCCAGTTTTTAATATCACCGGCAAAAAACACATCCCGAATAGCTTCATCTGATGCGCTATCCTTGAACAAGCCAGAACCGGAAATAGAAGCTGAACGCACACCCGCCCCCGATAAAAGCTCTCGCCAGCGGTTAGAACTATCCGCATGGGTAATATCTACGCTTTGTGCATTGAAAGAAAGCTGCTTTGAGCGCAATCCGGCAACTGTGGTAAAACCACCATCGCCATCATGATCCAGTTTAAGAAGTAAATCCTTACCTTTTTGGGCAGTCATTACGAAATCTCCTGTGATTTATTATTTAAAGAAGTTCGATAAAGGCGCGAAACCGCATGGTACCGCGCTGCGTTAAACGGTCACGCTCAAGCGCAACATCTGATAAATCTTCTGAAAGATTAACGAGGGCGAAATCAGGTAAAACAAGATTTTGCCCCTCTAAAATAAAGCGTACCGATTGCATTATTTCATAAATTTGTTTCCGTCCTCCTGCCTGTGATAAAAGATTCAAGCTAAACCTGCACTCATAAGCCTGATTATTATCAAGTGTTTGGTTGCGTGTTGAAAAAGAACCAAAGCCAATATAGGGAAAGCTGGCATTGAGCGGCGGCGTATCATAAATCCTGTCGCCCACACTTTGCTGTAAAAGAGGACTATCAAACAGCGTTTGAAAAACAGCTTTTTGCAAAGCATGTTCAACGCTGATTACAAGAGATGTATCAGACATTTTTTAAGTCGTTTCTATTTAAGAAGTAACAATAGCGCGGGTTATCTTTTGCAATGCATCGCTGGACAAACGGGTTGATCGTACATCAACAATCCCAAGATCACCGGATAAATACGTTTGAACCTCGTCTGGTGACAATGCTTTTTCCAACCGCGTAGAAAGCCTTGCAACATACATCATTTGCCTGTCACGCACCTGTTGTTTGAGGCGCTTTTTTAAGCGCCTGGACACTGTTATTATGGCATCCATCACCCTTCCTCCCTGCACAAGCAGGTTAGAAAACGTTGGTTCTCCAGCTTATCCGTGACAGCCAGAATTTTTAAGGAGCGCCCACGATATAAAAATCGCATGCCTGCCTTAATGTCATTTCGAAACCGAATGATAACCTCATGGCTTGTTTCTTGATGCAAGTTATCGCCAATATTTGTCAAACGTTGGTTTTGAGGGGCAATATTGGCCCATAAATAAGCCCGTACTGCCCAACTTTTAAGAAACCCGCCAAGGCCATCAGCTGTTTCAACTTGTTCTTGAAAAATGAGACGATGTTTTAACGTGCCTGGATTCGTAAATTTTGCACCTACCATTTAAAGCCTCACACAACGGTAAGGCGCAATGAGAGCATCAACCCCTTTGGGTGTTGGGCTTAAATTAAAATCAGCAGAAACTTCCGAACGATTTTCATACCAATGAGCCACCAGCATCAACACGGCTTGACGCAAATCTCGCGGCACATCAAGCGTGGTTATTCCAAAACCGACCTGAAAATCAATTTCAATACCATTGAGGGCTTTTTTGGGCGCTTTGATGACAGTGGGACGAAACTTGATTCGTGCAGGATGTGATGAAATATCGGAGACATAATCCTGTGGCTCAATCAGCTTTGGCATCCCCTCTCCGTTATAGAAAGTAACCTTGTCAATAGAAACCAAAGGACCAAGGGGAATTTCCAAAAGTCCATCTTCAGGAAGGGTATCTGCATAAAAACGCCAGGTTTGCTGTAGGAAAATGCGTTTTGTTAGGCGCTCAACATGCAGCCTTGCTGTCGTAATGAGAGCTTTTAGAAGATCATCTTCATTATCGCTATCAAGGCGTATATGTAATTTGGCCTCAGTTAATGAAACTGGTTCCATGAAAGGACCGTTTAACAAAGACAGTGTCATGTCTTTACTCCAAGATTTTATTTACAAAAGAATAAACCCCACCATGTGGGAGGAAACATGGCAGGGTTCACAACGCACCTGAAGAAAATATTTTTATGAGAGATAAAGCTTCTTCAGGCTTTTATTTATGCTTTCACCAGCTCAAACTGGCCTGGCATAAATTTTGGGGTTTATGATGCGCTGAAGGTTAAAAGCTTAATGGCATCGAAATCTTGAACACCACCACCAACACGCTTCGTTGTATAGAAAAGAACAAATGGTTTAGCAGAAAAAGGATCACGTAAAACACGCACGCCCAAACGATCAACCACCAAATAACCACGTGTAAAGTCACCAAAGGCAATTGCCGGGCTACCCACAGAAATATTGTGCATATCCTCACTTTCCGCGATAGGAAAATTCATCAATGTTGGTTTACCATCAATACCCGTGGCAGGCGCCCACAAGTAGTTACCATCGGCATCTTTCAGTTTTCTCAATTCTGCCTGTGTTCGCCGATTCATGACAAAATGAGCGTTCTGGCGATAACCGGCACGCAATTCATAAACAAGATTAACCAACGCATCACTATCGACAAAAGCGCCATCGGCTCCCGTTGAAACTGTTCCTAAATTACCCCATGACCAACTGTCATTGGCAACGGTTGGGTAATCTAAAAAACCGCGCGGTCGACGATCTCCATTCCCATGCACAAACGCTGCGCCTTCCTGTTCAGCAAAGGCAATTTGAATTTCTTCGGCCAACCATTCTTCAACATTAATTGCCGCATCATCCAGAAGGGCGCTTGTGGCTGCTGGCTGGGCAAAAAGTTCCATTGTTGGAAATTCAAGTTCATCCAATGTTGGGGCCGCTGTTTGGGTTCTGCTTTCGGTTTCCCCTACCCAACCAACAGAAGGCCCGCTGATCGTAAAAGGTTTTTTATAAGTCGATGCTGTTACCTGTCGGACTGATGAAATTTCGCGAATAGGCGATATATCTGCCAGCAACCTTCCAATTTGCGTTTCGGTTTCATGCGGTACCAAGTAACCCCCATCAGGATCAGAGCCAACAGAAAGCGCTTTTTCTTCCAGTCTGGAAAGCGAGCCATAAGAACCGCTTGTTTGACCTTTTCTTACATATTGATCGAAAGCCTGTTTATGCTCACGCGCTGATGAAGAAAGCGGCAACGCATTCTTACCCATGGAAGGGCGTCGCTGTTTTAAGAGCAGCGTATCCATCGCGCTTTTTTGCTGGTCAAGCGCGCTGTTAATGCGGTTCATTTTCTCTTCTGTAAGAACATCCACCGAAACGCGGTTTTCAATCTCTGCCAACCGCTCATCATTGGCCTGTTTAAAAGCCTCGAATGATTGCATGAACTCGTCAAAAGCTTCAACAACATCCATGCTTGAAACAGGGCTTTCGTTCATAGGCTCCATTTTAGTTTCTGGCGCTTTTTGTTTAAATGTTACTTGAGTCATAATTGTCCTTTAATCCTTGAAGACTGAATTGCTTTTTGCAAATCGGCAGACGCTTTTTTGATTGAATAAAAAGCCTGGCTGTTTGCAGCTGTTTTATGCGTGATTTCTGATGCCGCTTCCCGCATGGCTTTCAGATTGTGATAACCGGAATGGATAACCACCCTGGCTTGCTTGCGTGATAACCCAGCGTCCTGCGTGAGCCATCGTTCAAATTCTCTTAAACTTGGTAATTGACTGTTTGGCTTTAAAACCGATTTTACCGTATCCACTTGCGCCTTTGGCAACATGGGAAAGGTGACGACTGAAATTTCCCAAAGATCAACTTCATATAAAAGACGTTGACCCCGCACACTGTCGCGTTTGCCTTTGACGGTTTTAAAACCGATAGAAAGACCATTTAGCCCGCCCTCTTTCATGAGGGCGTAAACTTCCCGCGCACGCTCTACAGCTAATGTTAAACGTCCTTTAACATAAAGCCCTTTTTCATCTTCACGGATAATATCCCAAACGCCAATTGGCTTATCTGGGTCGTGCTGAAAAAGCATCCGAACAGCACGTGCGCCATTTTTGGAAAGCGACTTTTGAAAAGCCCCTTTCATCATTACATCATGGCCTAAATCCTCTTTTCCAAACAGGCTGGCATACCCTGAAAATGTGCCATCTTCATCTAGTCGGGCAAGTTTTGTGCGGGCAAACTTATGTTCACCCCCGCCCATTTTTTTGTGCGAGATCATTCAATTTTCTTTCAGATTTTTTGAAATTTCTTATACCTTACAAAGGTTGTTCAGATCCTGAAAACGCGAAACTAAATAATCTCTTCAGATTTTGATTCAGGTTTTTCAAGCATATTTATTAAGCTGTTGCCAAAGTTGTTGAACACATCTTCATGATCTTCATGCGGAGATTCAAGAAATACGAATAATTTATTAAAAACATATACTTGCATAACTTTATACATGTTATTTCCGTTCGTTAAAAAGTTGATTCAAGCGGTGCAATTGATGGACAAAGTCGTTAAAGCGATGATTTGATTTAACCAACTCTTTTAATGACCACACTAACAAAGCCGAGCTTGAGGCTGCCCATAGGAAAAGCGCTAAATGCGCCAAGTCACCGCGCTCTATAATCGAGTTAGTAATTGGCTCAATATTTTGAGGCACATTTCCCATCATATAAAAACTATAACCGACACCGTGACGGAGGGGATAAGTTTCATCATATTCCTTCTCCAAAGAGTGTGTCGCCCCCTTCAACCGGGCTATAATTGAGAGCGGCCCGTTTTTCATTGACGGTTAAAAAATCAGCCTCCAAAAGGCGTTGCAAACTTGCATCCCGTTCATTTGACAAAGCCGAAATTCCCGTCTCATCAAAAGCCAGTTTTGTCTCTGGGCCATATAATTTTTGCACCCAGCTCTCTAAAGCCTGTGCCATACGACGCAATAAAGGCAAAACGGTTTGACGCCAAAAAGCTTTATTGGCTTCTTGATAATTGGCATAAGAGTTATCACCCGGTATACCTAAAAGTTGAGGTGGCACACCAAAGGCCAAAGCAATTTCTCTTGCAGCTTGATTGCGCGCTTCAAAAAAATCCATATCTTTTGGCGAGAAGCTCATGGCACGCCAGTCAAGCCCCCCTTCCAAAAGCATGGGACGTCCGGCGTTTTCTGCCCCTTGAAAACTGGCTTCCAGCTCCCCTTTTAATCGTTCAAACTGATCATCGGTTAAATTCCCTTCCCCTCCCTGATAAACAAGAGCGCCTGATGGACGGGCTGCATTATCCAAAAGCGCCTTATTCCACGCACTTGAAATATTGTGAATATCAAGCGCCATTTGCGCCGCTTCAACAGGTGCGAAACCGTAATGATCGTTCAGTGGATGAAACAAGGTAAATTGTAAGATTGGCGGAAAATCTTCGACCATCTGTTCAAAGCGAATAGTTTGGCCCCCCACGCTATAATCATAAGCTTCTGGCCATCCATCTTCACCTGCAACCACTTTCACACGATCAGGTCTTAAAGCATGGAGTTCCCGTAAATTATCGCCTAAAATTACAGCTTCCAAATAAGCATTTCCAGAGAGGTAAAGATTACTAACAAGCGCTTCAATCAATTCCATGCCTGATTGTTTCTCGTTAGGTTTTTTTAAAACAGATAAAACAGGGTGTTCATCCAACCTTTTTGCATTTTCATAAAGAAATAAAGGGACAGAGGCAGCAGCTTCTGCCACCATTCGTATGGCACGAAAAACAATGACATTTTTCATGTAACCGACTTCTGCCAACGTGTTAAAATTTCGTGTTGTCCAGACCGGCTGTCCTTGTGACTGTAAATAAACCAAAGGCCCCGTTTTCGAGGCCTTTTGATTAAGTTCATTTTCTATTGAAAAGGTGTCCCCGCCTTTTCCGCGTTGATTAAAAAATACCATTCTTCTTCCCGCATTTTGTTAAATGTTTCTGATCTTCGGATTTTTGTTAATAATCAGCATCAAGTCGCTTAAAGCCCAAACAAGTGCATCCAACCTGTCTGGTGATTTGCCCGATGAAAGACCATCCAAACCAAAATCGCACAATTCATCTTCCAATTTCGGTAAACTGCCAACATGGTGGATAAGGCCGCGTTCATATAAAAGTGCAATTGGCTCTGCACGAATATATTTCCCTCGATTTGCCCGCACCGCTTTAACCGGCACCTGGGCATCCACCTGCTGCAAAATGGACGTTACCATATCACCACCCTGATTAACTTCAGCAACGATCCTGCCTGCTTGATAAGTATGGTAAAGCTCAATGGCAGCCTTTGCCCACCTTAATGGAGCTGCCTGACTGAGTGTTTCATCTGCCAAAATATAAGCATGTCCATCAGGAGCAAGGCCAGCAACAACAAGGCCACAGGCATCTGATTTTTTGTGGGCGCTTACTGGTGGATCAATAGCAACAACCACACGCTCCAGTTCCGGTGCCTTTTTAACCATCAATTTTTCGATCTGATTACGTTGCCAAAGACTATCTTGCCTGTCTTCAATCAATTCACCATTTAGCTCTTGGCGTCCTAGTCTAGACCCTTCATAGCGTTCTTTGACCATTTCCAGAAAACCTTCGGATAAATGGGCTGCATTCGCCATCGTGGTGCTTTTTGTTAAAATCGTATGAGGATCCCGCATCAAGCGGCACAAAAGGGGCATGGACCTTGGCGTTGTTGTAACAAGCTGGCGCGGCCTTTCGCCCAGTCTTAAACCAAATTGCAACATATCCCATGTTTCTTCTGCATAACGCCATTTACACAATTCATCCGACCACGCCACATCAAATTGCGGCCCCCTTAAACTATCTGGATCTTCTGATGAAAAAGCCTGGGCAATAGCACCGTTTTTCCATTCAAGCTGGCGTTGTGTTTTTTTCCAAATTGGCCTTTCCCATTTCCCATGAACAGACAATATGCCCGAAACGCCTTCAATCATAACATCCCGCACATCTGCAAAAGTTTCACCAATAAGGGCTATGCGTCCAACAGAGCGACCACAAAAGGGACGGCGACCCAAAGCCATACCTTTTACCCATTCTGCCCCTGCGCGCGTTTTTCCCGCACCGCGCCCCCCCATAATCAACCATAATAACCAATTACCTAAAGGGGGAAGTTGATCTTTGCGCGCCCATAATGGCCAGTCAAATAGCAAAGTTTCATGTTGGGAACGGGTGAACCCCTTTAGAAGCTCACTCAAGCATTCCTTTTTCGCGCATAAGCTTAAGCCTTCGCGCAAGTTCTTCACGCAAGTCGTCAATATCTACCTCATTATCCTGAAGAGTTTCCGTTTCTTTTTGATCGTTTTTAAGGTCGATCAACTTTTCCAAAGTACGAGCTAAGGTACCCAAAGTACGTGCATCTTTTTCACTAATTGCTTCTTCTGCCTGAAAAGCCGCTTCAAAATCATTCATTTGTTGCTCAAAGGCTTTATAAAGCCTGTCAATCAGGCGCTCGCCATCACCTTTTAGATTTTCACGCCCCTTTCTAACCAACCAGCCTTCCTGATCAATTCTTCTATAAAGCGCACTGTGTGAAATCTGATAGATTTCACACAAGGCTTTAACTGTCATGTCACTTTCTTCATATGCCTGTTTGATTTTTGACCAATCTGTCATTTTCCGGTTTTAAATCCCTTCAAACAAAAACGCCGGCCCCTTTTAAAAAGAACCGACGTTTCAATAAAAAAACCCCTTAAGGCAAACCTGCCAAAAAGGGCCACTTCTGCGACTGTATAAATCTTTTACCAAACCAGCGTTACGCTGTCAAGGAATTTATTCCTATAGATTTAATTTTCTTCAAACGGATTTTCATTAGGCCATGAGACGACATAGTTTTCATAGTCTTCAACCTCCATGCCTTCCTCGCTTACTGTTAAGCCTCGAACGGAAATGCCGGCTATATGGACCGTTTCTTTATCACCCGATAAAAGTGGATGCCACCAATACAGGTCTTTCCCCTCACTTAAGAGGCGATAAGCACATGTGGCTGGCAGCCAACTTAACTCACGTATTTTTTTAGGCGTTAATTGAATGCAATCAGGTACAAGGGTTGATCTATTTTTATAATCTGAACAGGCGCATGTTTCATCAGATAGTAGTGAACAGGCAACATTCGTCCAGATAATTTGGCCTGTATCTTCATGTTCAAGCTTGTTAAGGCAACACCTGCCACAGCCATCACACAGAGATTCCCATTGTTTATCAGACATTTCGTCCAATGTTAGGTGTTGCCAATAAGGGGCTTCGTCCATTAACCATTCTTTCTTTTCATTAACCTAACCTCTTTATTCTTTTGTTATAAAGGCTTATTTACATTTTATTAAAATTTTTTTGAAAGTTGATGAAAAGTGAAAGACCCATTTTCACAAAATAAACGCAATCGCCTGAAATTCCGCTTGATGGAAATCGATAGCGCTATTGATAATGGTGTTTTTGCCTTTTTCAACTGGCTTTCAACAAGCTATGCTGATTTTTCTGTTTTCATGCGCCGTTTTCGCGTTCATGGGTGGCAGAAATTACCCGTTGAACTGGGCAATGAGGCTTTCACTTGGGGAACTGTTGGTATGGTGCTTATGCTGGCGCTGGCACAATCAGCTTTTAGTGAGACAAGTAAAGACTGGCGTAATCAGGAAGAATATTCCGTTACCTTTGTTGATAAAACAGGTAAAGTTTTGGGGCGCCGCGGCATTTTTCAAAATAAACCCATTGAACTGGAACGTCTGCCAGATCACTTAGTTAAAGCCACTCTTGCAACAGAAGATCGACGTTTCTTTTCACATTTCGGGGTTGATATTTTGGGCATTGCCCGCGCTTTTGCAACGAATGTAAAGGCTGGCGGCGTTGTTGAAGGCGGATCTTCCATTACCCAACAGGTTGCCAAAAATATATTTCTTTCAAATGAACGCACCCTAACACGTAAAGTCAAGGAAGCTTTTCTGGCTCTTTGGCTTGAGACGAATTTAACAAAACAAGAAATTCTGGAACTTTATTTCAACCGCGCTTATTTAGGGGGCGGTGCCTTTGGTATTCCAGCAGCCTCTGAATTTTATTTTAACAAGGATTATGCCGACTTAACACTTGCTGAATCGGCCATGCTTGCAGGCCTTTTCAAGGCACCAGCCAATTATGCCCCCCATATCAATCTGCCCGCTGCGCGGGAACGGGCCAATGAGGTTTTAACCAATATGGTGCAGGCAGGTTTTTTAAGCGAGGCGCAAACATTGCCGGCCCGCCAAAAACCCGCCAATGCTGTTAATCGGAAACGTGAAAAAAGGCCAGATTACTTCCTTGACTGGGCATATGAACAGGTTCTTGCCCTGAATATCCAACAAGATAGGGTGCTTAATGTTGTAACTAGTCTTGATGCTGATATTCAAAGAAAAGCGGAAAATACAATCAACAATTATTTGGTTGAAAATGGAGATATTTACAATATCACACAAGGTGCCGCCGTTATTATGACACCCAACGGGTTTATCCGCGCAATGGTTGGTGGGCGTGATTATGGGCAAAGCCAGTTTAACCGTTCTGTTGATGCGCTCCGTTCACCTGGCTCAACTTTCAAAGCGTTTGTTTATGCCACGGCGATGGAAAAGGGCTATCGCCCTAATTCTACTATGAGTGATAGCCCGATTTGTATTCGCGGATGGTGTCCCAAAAATTATACGCGCAGCTACTCTGGTTCTGTTAGTATGACAACAGCGCTTGTGAAATCCATTAATACAATTCCAGTTAAGCTTGCCCAAAGAATTGGGCGTTCGCATATTATTGAAAAAACAATTGCCATGGGTGTTACAAGCCCCTTGCGAAATAACCCAAGTTTGCCGATAGGTACCTCTGAAATTTCTGTTCTTGATATGACATCCGGTTATTCCGTTTTTGCCAATGGTGGTTACCAGGCAAAACCCAAAGCAATTTTAAGAATATATGATTCTAAAGGCACACTTTTGCTTGATAATGGCGCCAAAGGAAAGGGCGAGCGGGTTTTAAGCGAAAAAGCTGTTGCTTCCATGAATGAAATTCTTACCCAAGTACCAGAATGGGGAACCGGTCGTAGAGCCAAACTTGACGACCGTATAACCGCTGGCAAAACCGGCACAACACAATCTTATCGCGATGCTTGGTTTGTGGGCTATACTGGCAATTATGTTGGGGCTATCTGGTATGGAAACGACAATTACGCACCTAGTAACCGCTTAACGGGTGGACGTCTTCCTGCTATGACATGGAAAGATATTATGAGTTTCGCCCATCAAGGCGTGGATAAAAAGCCCATTCCTTTCGTTAAGGAAGAGGGATTACCAGAACAGGAACAAACGCCGACCTTACTTGTTGAATTATCGGATGGAGAGAAAATATCTGCCAATCCCACACAATCAAAGGATATTCGAACCCTTTCCGTCAAATCGACAAAAGTACTGAATAAAATTTCTGACCTGCTTAAAGATCGCTCAAAATCTGTTACAACAGCATTCGCTCCCCTTGATGATGCGCCGAAGGGGAATATTGAAATTATCGCTGGTGAGTATTAGGTCTTATTGTGCGTTATGCATTTTTATTCATTCTGATTACGCTTGGAGCAACCTTTATTGGAATAGGCTCTACTGCTGTTATTTTA
>CALHLB010000045.1 GCA_938034375.1 uncultured Alphaproteobacteria bacterium
ATCTCCTTTTATCCATCATAGAAAATTCTACTCAAAATCCATGCTAAATAATGGGGGGATTACCGATGTTCCTTGGGTGCGTTGGCTTTGACAGGTAGTTCAAATCATCGCAGTAGTTCCAGCCATTACTCACAAACACGACTCGAGTGCCTTATGATAACTATTTTGGTGAAGGTGTTGATACGGCGAACCATTTGGAACAATTATTATCCGACCCTTCTAGCGGCATAGATCGACCAGCAGCTATTGTTTTAGAAACTATTCAGGTGAAGGCGGGCTGGGCACGGCTTCTCGTGAATGGGTGCAAAAAATAGAACAAATTTGTCGTAAGCATGGTGCATTGTTGATCATCGATGATATCCAAGCTGGCTGTGGACGGTCTTGTGATTTTTCCTCGTTTGAAGCTCTTGGGATTGCGCCTGATCTGGTTTGCCTTGCAAAAGCAATCTCCGGTTATAGTCTGCCAATGTCGTTATTGCTCATTAAATCAGAATACGATATCTGGACGCCAGGCGAGCATAATGGAACCTTCCGTGGTAATAATCTAGCCTTTATAACTGCGGCAAAGGCAATTGAGTATTTTTGGGGGAGGGATATTTTTTCGAATATGCTGAAGGTTAAAGCTGATACTCTCGATCTGCATTTCACGCAAATTCATGAGAAGACAGGTCTTCTAATCAGAGGACGAGGGTTCTTTCGAGGAATTGAGTTTGGCGATCTGGAGGCTGCAAAAAAGATTCAGGAATATTGCTTTCAGTCAGGTCTAATCGTTGAAACTTGTGGACCCAAAGGAACAGTTCTCAAGCTTCTACCACCACTTACTATAACGGAAGATGAAGTTGTTCGTGCATTTGGAATTATCCAATCAGCAGTCACAGCGTTGATACCAGCCTGTTGCACCAGAATAGCATCTTAATGAAAAAGTTAATACCATGAATATCTATGATTGTATCGGTGTCGGATTTGGTCCAGAAAATATTGCATTAGCAGCCACATTTGAAGAAGTTTTTGGGCATTTAAACCCGATTTTCCTAGAGCGGCGAAATAGCTTCGTGTGGCAAGAGGAAATGTTATTTGAAAACGCGCTCAACCTACACTCTGATATTCAAAATATCCCACATAGGGATTTAGCAACGCCCCGTGATCCAAGAAGTCGTTATACATTTTTGAACTATCTTCATGAAAATGGTCGCTTTTTCGCGCATTTAAATATGGACCTTCAAATGCCATTGCGACCTGAATTTGCTAAATACATTGAATGGTGTGCAGAAGAACTATCGGGTAAGACTCGTAGGGGGGCAGATATTGTATCAATCAAGCATGTTGCTGATTTAAATGTCTTGCACCTTTCCGCGCGTAACGGTGAAATGTGGCAGACACGCAACCTAGTGTTGGGCCATGGACGGGAGCCAAATATCCCGGATGTGTTCAAACCAATGCTTGGAGAACAAATTTTTCATTTCTCAAAATATAAATCCCAGATTGCTAAGTTATACGCACAAGGAGCACGTAAAGTTGCCATTATTGGTAGCAGTCAAACAGCAGCTGAATTGCTTTTGCACATTACAGAAGTGTATCCTGATATGGATGTGCATATTATCATGCGTCATTTTGGTTTTCCGCTGAAAGACACGAGTCCGTTTATGAGTGAAATTTATTTCCCAGAATTTACGGAATTCTATTTTTCGGCCTCTCCTGAGATTAAGAAACGCATCGATAAAGACGTTTACAGAACGAATTATGGCGCTGCAGATATGGATGTAATTGCAGAAGTATATCGCCAGATTTACCATGATGATTTACACGGTACAAACAAAATCGTTTTACAACGTGTTTGCGACATTGATACTGTATCAAAAAATGATAGCAAAGTATCTTTGACAATTAAAAACCATTTAAAAAGGGCTACACTCACCGAAGATTATGACGCAGTTGTCTTAGCTACAGGTTTTCAGAATTATGGCGAGGGTATTGGGGATATTTCATTGCCTCCCATGTTGTCTGAAGTGGCGCATTTACTCGCGCTGAAAGATCATTCGATTGATGT
Source organism: uncultured Alphaproteobacteria bacterium (assembly GCA_938034375.1). Classification (GTDB taxonomy): domain Bacteria; phylum Pseudomonadota; class Alphaproteobacteria; order Rhizobiales; family JACESI01; genus JACESI01. The sequence goes on from CALHLB010000045.1 coordinate 2,048, forward strand.
TACTGATTTTTATGAATTACGTACCAATGAACGAACCAACTGTAAAATATTTCTCAATGGATTGAGTGAACGGTTCCACGGTATGGGTGATGCTGGTTCACTCAGCCTCGCATCCCTGCGGGCCTTGAAAATCGCAAAACTGGTTGACAAAAATTCAATCAAAGAATCGGAGTTTTATCATGCAAGCTGAATTTATTTTGTTGCTCGTAACACTAATTACCATCATAGGCACACCAGGCCCAAATAACTTTGTACTGTTTTCACTTGGTTTAAAGGAGGGGTACCGTGGTGCTGTTCCAACCTTGCTTGCAATTAACTTTGGTGTAGTCCTTGTCGTTATGCTTTCTGCTATCGGCGCGGTTTTTATCGCCGAACTTTTGCCAAATTTAGAGCGATATTTCATTTGGATATCTTTTATTGTTCTATGCTTTATAGCATTTCGAATGTGGCCGCGTGGCAACGTTCCTTCTAAAGAGAGCAAAGCGGTCATGAGAGAACAGGTGGCCGGATTGTTCTTGTTCCAATTTGTAAATCCGAAAATTTGGATTATCGCCGTTGGCGTAATTGCTACATTCCATGCAAAACTTAGCTTGCCTCTAATTTGCATCACGACATTAACCGTTGGATTATGTCTCAATAGTTTGTGGACTTTAGCAGGTCGTTATTTAGGAAAATTCAGCACTGTTTCAGGTGATTCAGTATCACGCATCAGTTCAGTTTTGATTTTTTTAACTGCAATATTCAGTCTCTATTCGAACTTGACTTAAGATTCTAAATTGCACATGAGAAATGCTTCGTGCAATATTTGTCCCTTCAACAAGGCTTGCCTTTAAAAGCCTTCCAATTCCATTACTTGAATTGCTGCAGGTGTAATAATTATTATAAATAGAACCGGCAGGAAGAAAATAATCATCGGTACTGTTAATTTCGGTGGCAAGGAAGCCGCTTTATGTTCAGCTGCATTCATACGTTGATCACGGTTTTCCTGCGCCATAATCCGTAAGGCAGAGCTTACAGGCGTTCCTACCTTTTCAGCTTGTGTGAGAGCAAGGCAAGCAGCTTTAACACCATCCAACCCCGTTCTCGCAGCCAAATTATCATAAGCCTGGGTTCTTTTCTGCAGAAAAGAAAGTTCAGCCGTTGTTAGAGCAAACTCTTCTGCAAGAGGGGGGGACGCTGCACCAATTTCACGGGCAACCCGCTTGAAGGCGGCCTCAACTGACATGCCAGATTCGACACAAATTAACAGAAGGTCAAGTGCATCAGGGAAAGCACGTAAAATGGATTTTTGACGGTTTTGTATTTTGTTTTTTAAAATAATATTGGGCAGTACAAACCCAAGATAGGCAATACAGAGACATACCGTCAAACGTGTTGCAAGCCCCCACTCTTCAAGTAGACCGAGCGAAAAAATATAGATCAAAGACAGAATGAAAAACGCAAATGGAATTGTTGCGCGTGCAAAAAGAAAAGTCATCATTGGACGCGGACCACGATAACCGGCCTGCGCCAACTTCATAGTCATCGATCCATCATCCAGCGCTTCCTTCAAATTGAATTTATTGACAATATCTTCAACAATTTTTTTGTTGCCCTGCTTATTGTTATGACGCAAACCTTTTTTATCTTTAGCCCCCTCAACCAACCTTGCGCGTTCACGCGCTCTTATACGTTCACGCTCTGTTGCAACGCTTTTCATTCGGCGTTTAAGGGTGTCGCCTGCAACCAGTGGCCGTGTTAAGGCTATAATGGTAAAAAAAACACCAATCGCTGTTACAATAGCCACCATTGTTTGGCTCTGTGTCAAGGATGCAAGAAAAGCTTCCATTGTGGTGTTCCTTATATTTCGAAATTAATCATTTTACGCATTACAAAAACACCCATCATCATCATGCCAGCCCCGATACCAAGCGCAATATTACCTACCTTTGTATCGATAAGAAGCCCCATATAATCAGGGTTTAAAATAGAAACAGCAGCCCCCACTAAAATGGGTAATGAGCCAATAATGCCCGCAGATGCCTTGGCTTCAGAACTGATCGCTTTTACCTTATTTCGCATTTTCTTGCGTTCACGTAGGATAGCACTCAAATTCCCCAAAGCTTCTGATAGTGAGCCACCAGAACTTTGTTGAATAGTTATTACCGTTGCCAGAAAATTAGTCTCTGGTACAGGAATGCGTTCATAAAGGCGTTGGATGGCATCGCCAATCGGCACCCCCAATTGCTGTGCTTCAATAACCTGCTTAAATTCAGAAGCCAACGGCTCCTTTGCCTCATTGGCGACAAGTTTCATGCCATCGGCAAAAGGCAGACCCGCTTTAATGCCCCGCACCATAATATCAATGGCATCGGGCAACTCATTTAAAAATAACTTAATGCGGCGCTTTGCAAGGAAATTTAAAACAAAACGCGGCAAACCGAAACCGCCAACAAAGGCGATGCCCGCAATCAAACCAATTGGCATTTGAAAGATGAATGCGATGAGCGCGCATGACAGTGCCGCAACAGCGGAGAATGTATAAAATGCCGGTTTTGAAATTGTAAGCCCTGCTTGTTTTAAACGGGCATTCAAGGAGGAACGTTTTTTTGTATCTTGGCTGTTTTTACTTTCAATTTCTTTTAAAGTTTCTTGAACGTTCTTGCGCCTTTTATTAGCCTCTTCTACACGATTGCGCTTTTCAAGTCTGGCAGAACGCGTTCCCGCATCGTTCCGGATATTCTGCAATCTTGCAGAACTTCGTTTTTCAGATGATAATTTTGGCATCAAAAAAGCAACCATCAACATCATGACGGCAAGAGCAACCAAAACAGCAATAATTAGAACATTAAGCGACATATCCGGCTCTCATAGTAACTTTTAGAACTTAAACATTTCCTACCCTTTATCGTAAAAGGCATTCAATTTCGTAAATATAGCCAAGCTCATATAAAATGATTATGAATTTTGGCTATATTCTTTTGTTTACGCTCAGCTTTTCTTATAAAATGATGATCATTTTATAAGGCTTACGCTATAACTTCTAAAAGCTATCCTCCTCTAAAACATTGGCTTGATCCAAAGCATCGGCCAGGCGTTTTTCTTCATTATAATAACGCGCCCTGTCCCAAAAGTTGGGCTGTCCAATACCAGTGGAGCGGAAACGCCCTTGAATACGACCTGCGTTATCTTCGCCTTGAATATCATAAACAAAGAGATCTTGCGTTGTTATGACTTCCCCCTCCATGCCAACAACTTCGGTAATATGGGTAATGCGCCTTGACCCATCGCGCAGGCGTGCAGCCTGCACAATAACGTCAACGGAGCCAGAAATCATTTCCCGCACTGTTTTAGCTGGCAAAGTGTATCCACCCATTGCAATCATGGCCTCCATACGCGCCAAGCATTCACGAGGCGAGTTAGAGTGGATTGTACCCATTGAACCATCATGGCCTGTATTCATGGCCTGTAAAAGATCAAAGACTTCAGGACCGCGCACCTCACCAACGATAATACGCTCAGGACGCATCCGCAGACAGTTTTTAACCAGATCCCGCATGGTAATTTCGCCTTCACCTTCAAGATTTGGCGGGCGCGTTTCAAGGCGCACAACATGAGGCTGCTGTAATTGAAGCTCGGCGCTATCTTCACATGTAATAACACGTTCATCTGTATCAATATAACGGGTTAAACAATTTAAAAGCGTTGTTTTTCCCGACCCTGTACCACCAGAAATTACAACGTTACAACGCACCCGCCCAATAATTTTTAAAATTTCAGCACCTTCTGGCGAAATCGATCCAAACCCCTGTAATTGATCAAGGGTCAATTTATCTTTTTTAAATTTACGGATGGTCAATGCCGGCCCATCAAGCGCTAAGGGAGGGGCAATCACATTAACCCTTGATCCATCTGGTAACCGCGCATCACAAATTGGACTGGATTCATCAACCCGCCGGCCAACCTGACTTACGATGCGTTGACAAATATTCATCAATTGTGAATTATCGCGAAATTTAAGACCTGTTTCCTCGACCTTGCCCTGCACCTCAATAAAGGTTGTGCCGGCCCCATTCACCATAATATCGGCAATGTCATCCCGCGCCAAAAGAGGCTCTAACGGACCATACCCCAAAACATCATTACAGATATCTCTTAAAAGTTCTTCCTGTTTGGCAATAGAAAGAGCAAGATTTTTCAGCGCAATAATATCATTAACAATATCTCGAATTTCTTCACGTGCTGTTTCATGATCGAGTACTGCCAATTGTGACAAATCAATCGTATCAATCAATGCAGCAAAAACAGATGTCTTGATGTCATAATATTCGTCTGATTGATCGCTATAGGTTGTTTTAGGAGATGCTTCTTTTACGGTAACAGATATTTTGGTATTTTCAGCCGACACAGCTTTAGACTTTGCCTGTTCAAGAATAATGCCATCAGGTTTTACCTGTTCACCGCCTCCTCCAGAATTTCGTTTACCAAACATAAAACCCTCTATTATCGTCTATTTCAAACACAAGCACTCAAGATGCTTTTTTGGGACGTGTTAGCATATCAAGGAACGGTAATTTCAGTCCCTTCTTTTCAAGCGCTGACACTTCAACACGCCCGGTAACAAGGGCAGCCAGACTTTTAAAATCGTTCACAACAGGTGCTTTGGGATTGCTTTCGCCAACCATCAAGCCATTATTCATGGCTGTGCCAAAAAGCGCTGGCTCAAATGGAATGACCAAATCCAGTTTTGCTTCTAGCGCCTCTTCAAAAGCAGCCGGTTTAATTTCAGTTTCTTTACTGCGACCAAGTTGATTGAGAACCAATCTGGGTTTCGTATCCGTTTGGCGCTTTTGAATCAAATTATCATAATAGTTTTTCGCATTTCTAAGGCCTGCCAGATCTGGTGTTGCACATATTACAACTTCATCAGCACTTGTTACAATATGCTCGACCCACGGCGTCCATTGACAAGGCAAATCGGCAACAAAATAAGGAACGGAAGCTTGCGCCGTCTCAATAAGTTGGTCGGCAGCTTCAACCTTAAGGTCGTAAGTCCGTTCCAAACTGGCTGGTGCAGTTAGTAGATGTAAATGGTCGGTACATTTTGATAAGATACGATCAAGAAATGTTTCATCAATTTTTTGATCTGAAAAAAGACAATCTGCTATTGTTTGTGCCGGATCCTGATTAAAATTTAATCCCACTGTACCGCCTGCCAAATCAAAATCGGCCAAGACAACTTCGTTATCAAAAATTTCTGATATTGACCAGGCCACATTCTGTGCAAGGGTTGAGGAGCCGCTTCCCCCCTTCGTTGATAGAAAAGCTATTGAGCGCCCTAATGGCTCAGCATCCGGTGCTGTAAACATTTCACCAATTGTATGGATGAGGTCCATCGTATTTAACGGAGCTACAATATACTCAGAAACGCCGAATTTTATCAGTTTCCTGTAAAGTTCAACATCATTTCTGCTACCAATAACAATAACCCTCGTATCAACGTCACATACATTGGCCAAATTATTCAAATGCTCAAACAGCGCTTCCCCCTCTAGAGCCGTTTCAACAATAACCACATTGGGTGTTGGAGCATTCTCATAAAACTCAATCGCAGCACGAATGCCCCCCATATGATTTTTGACATGGGCACGCACTAGGCGCCGATCTTCTAAAAAAGACTGGATGGAACCTTGAACCTTGTCTGTTTCACAAAAAGCCTGAATGGATATACGTGGTATAGGACGTATTTCAGAAGAACCTGTATCGTTGTTTTCCATCATGAACCTCTAAAACGCATCTGATACCGCAATTGGTGTTACTATAGGCGGTGTATTATCCTGGAAATCATCAAAAATAGCGCCTGTGCGTTCCGCATTAATTTCACCATTCCCTCTTGGCGTAATCAAATCATTGGGATCTGCTACAATTGCGGCAAGATTACTTTGCGTTGCACATCCAAAATTTTGATAATTCTGATTGTTAAAATTAGAACTCAAATCAGTTGGCCAAACACCACATTCACTATCAACACGCGCTTTCACAGCAACAAAAGAAAGCCTGATATGGCCCGGGTCTTCTGTACTTTGAGCCTGATAAGAACGCACACTTATATGATTTTTTGAAACGCCCCGTTTTTCCAAAAGACCACGTGCATGATTGGCGATATGACCTGCATAAACTTCGTTAGAAGAGCCGGATGGTACTAAAACCTGCAATCCTTTTGCACCTGAACGATGGTAATCATCTGCAAAACCTTTAATCGCGCTTTTCATGCCCGCAGTTAAATGGGTTTTTTCATTACCAGCAGGAAGATCGAGTGTTGTGGGAGATGTATCCACAATAATGGGATGGCGCTGTTGATAGGTTAAGGCAGCAGAATTCAAGCCTGAAGACGGCTGTTTAGCGCAAGCCGTCACCAGACCAGACATAACAATAATGGCTCCGACCCCAAAGCATTTTTTTATTTTAGCTTTACTCATTTCGCCCATCTTTCTTTTAACACATACTGGCATCATCAAAATCCTTCATTGGGTACCGCTCTATTTATAAATAAAGCCAACTTGCCCATGATATTCTCCGGTTTCCGGTTTACCCCGGCCACCATAAAGGCGGTTTAATTTATTGAAGAGAAAATTTTTCACATCCTCTGGAACGGCATAATTCTTATCTGGCCTTGTGATTTTTTTCGGCGCGGTCGGACGCACCAGATAGGGCGTTACCATAATCACGAGTTCTGTTTCATTTCGAATAAAATTGTTGGATCCAAAAAGCGGCCCCAAGACAGGAATATTTTTCAAATAAGGAAGACCTGAAGATGCCTGACGAATATTATCTTGCAACAGCCCACCCAAAATCATGGTTCCCCCTGAAGGTAATTCAATGGTTGAGGACGCTCTTCGAACAGAAATTGCAGGGATGCTGACTGGACCAACTGACGTTAAAGATCTTGTTGGATCAATTTCGCTCACTTCCGTATTAATTGTTAAACTAATGCGTTCCGGTGATTGAACAATTGGTGTGAAGCTTAAGGAAACCCCCAAAGGCCTTAATGCAGTTTGTACTGAAACCACATTATTCTCATCCGTACTTGATGTTTCAGGTATGGGGATTTCACCGCCTGCTAAAAACGATGCTTCGCGACCAGACTGAGCTGTCAATGTTGGCTCTGCCAATGTTCGCAAGACATTGGCCCTTTCCAATGCCCTTATCGTTGATGAAAATGTATTGCTGCCAGCCTGCCTGCTAACATTTGCGAAAAGCCCCCCTGCCTGACTAAAGCCGGCTGCACCGAAAACTGCATTTCTTAAAACCTGGCTTGTTGTTTGCCCTACATTAACATTGTTCAAATCAATACCTAGCTGTTTTAAAACCGAGCGCTTAATCTCTGCAACAACAACCTTTAAATGCACTTGATCTTCACCTTCGATTTTCAAAAGGTTAATCACCTGACTTGTTTGGCGTTCTGAATCTGGATTATCAATGACGGATGTTGATGCCGTTGCCAAACCACCTGTGGTCGCTGTTTGAGTAAATTGTCCGGTAGTCGCTTCACCGCCGCTTAAAAAAGCAGAAGCCAGATCAGCAGCGCGCCTTGCCGCTAAGGGGTTTGGCACAGAGCCTGTTAAAACAACATTATCATTGGCTATTTCTACCTTAACATCAGACCCTGGAACGTATTTTTCAATCAACTCTTCCAGAGGGCCAATATCTCGTTCCACTTTCAAATCAAGGCTTAATACCGTGTTGCCAACCTCATCAAACATGAAAATGTTTGTTTGACCAACAGAATTACCTATCAGGAAAATTTTTCTAGCTGTTCGAACAATAGCATCAGCTATTTCAGGATTGGCAACAAGAACATCCCTTACATCACGTGGCAATTCGACAACCAGCGACTTATTCAGCCCCAATTCAATTTTTTTAGTCGCTCCCACATGACGCGTTTTTAAGACGTCAAGTCCAGACTGCACTCTTTGTTCATTGGCGACAGAAAATGTCGTTTGGAAGACTATAGCAGATAAAAGAAAAATAAATGCTATCAATGCTTTCGGCATTTTTTTAATCAATATAATGGTGTGATTATTCATTTTACTATTTCTCATCACGAACCTATTTATTTGCCTTTACGGCGCTGCGTTTACCGTATTTTACAATGGAGATATAATCTTGTTTATCAGAATCGCCGACCAGAAATGCCCCATCTGATGTCGCTGGCTCATTGGCATCTTGCAGGCTACGCAAAGCCAAAGTAATGCGATCGGCTAATTGCTGCGTTACAGTTAAAATGCGAACTTGCTTGTCATCGAGTTCTAAAGTTGCTGTTTTGCCAACAACAACGGCCTGGCCGTCTTGTTCTTCAATTTGCTGGTCAATTGCCAATACTCTTACATTTCTTAAAACCGGCACAGAATTAAATGTTTGATTGCCATCCGGCCCATCCACGGCCCGTGTCATCATCACATCCACACGATCATCTGGCAAAATAAAACCGCCAGCTGCTGTTCCTGGTGAAACATTAGTTGAGACAGCGCGTTTTCCTTTTTCAAGAATGGCTGCCATTAGGCCATTACCATTTTGTATAACCTTGCTCACTTGAAAAGGTTCACCCTTTGTCATTGTTAGGCGCACTGTGCTTCCCTCAAAATCTTCTATGGCCTTGGGTTTTGCATTTTGAGTTACGTGTTGATCTGTCAAACTATTTTTTGGCCATTCCACCCATCTCAAAGAACCGGCCTGCACCGTATCACCTCGTTTTAACTCTTGTGAGGCGACTAAAATTTTGGATGTTTCAATTGTAGGAACCTTAACAATCTCACGAACAGTTTGCGGTGTTGTTGATGTTAAATTGACGGCCAAGACGGCCGCTAGAATAGCGGCAACAAAACCTACCACAAGAATTAAAAGGCGTGTCGGACTCATAAAATTTCCTCATTTCAATCACGCAAAAAGCATAAAGTTTGAGAAAACATGCCATGGCAAAGGTATAATTATAGTTAATTAAAGGTTTTTTTTTATGATTAATAAATATTAAACTGCAAAGAGCCGCCTTAAAACATCGATAAGGCCAGATAAATTTCACTTTTAGGAAGTTCTATTAATGCAGCCGGCGCAATGGCGACACCATATGGAATACCTTCATGTGGATTATGTAAACTTTTAAGGATTTTGCTTTGTAACCATTTCTCTTTTAAGGAAATTTTTCTGAAAATTATCAGGAAAAGTGCCAGAATACCGCCTAGGAAAGCCATTATCACAAAGAAAGGCATAAAACTGCTAGGCCCAAACCAAAGGGCCAAAGCAGAAATAACCTTAACATCCCCTCCCCCAAGCACATTGATTGCAAATAATAAAAAACCAACAAGAAAAACGAGGCTAGCAATACCTATATGCCAGACCAGTGCTTCCCATGGCGGCATAACAAGAAGAGAAGCCGCTATGAAAAGGATAATAAGCGCAATAGAAATAAAGTTTGGTAACGTATACGACCGTAAATCACTATAGGCTGCAAAAAGCATTAAGCAAACAAAGCCACCTGTGAATAGATAAATCATCGCCCCATCCGTTTAGACAAAAAAAGCGGAGAAAACCTCCGCTTTATATTACTCAAATAATAACATTAGATACCAAGTATCTTATATTATATTTAGCCACCATTTGTTGAATTGCTAGAAGAAGAACTAGAAGAGCTAGAGGATGATGGAAGGCCTGTTAATTCTGTATTAATATTACCAAACACACCATTCAAACTTGTACCAACTGTTCTTGCACCAGCAATAATAACAACGGCAATTAAGGCTGCAATCAAACCATATTCAATAGCTGTTGCACCTTTTTTATCTTTTGAAAACTTTTTAAAGAGATTCATTTTGTAGCTCCTGTAAATCACACGTTTTAAACAACACATCGTGGTTCTCTTTTTTTAGTTTGGAACCATCGATGAATGTAATCTACAATAGACTTCTTGCTGTCTGGTTAATTTGATTGAATAAAATGAAATATAAACAGTGATAGAATATAGTAAACATAAAGTAAAAATAAAATAATACACTTTATAAAAATGCAATATTTAAAACAACTTTCGTGACATCAGAAATTTACCCGTTAAAATTTGTAGATTTTTTTTAATATTTACTTCATAATGTCTTAACCATAAGACGCAATCTCATTAAAATTTTCGCTTTATTTTCTAAGATCCGTAAAGGTGTAAGTCGTTGCCATTACGTTTCAACCATGCTCTATGATCTTGCATTTGTGGGCAAGTTTTAGAAACAAGCGCCCAAAATGCAGGGCCATGGTTCATTTCCTTCAAATGCGCAACTTCATGCGCGGCAACATAATCAAGAATTTCGACAGGCGCCATAATCAACCGCCATGAATAATTGAGGGAACCAAGACTGGAGCACGAGCCCCAACGGGTTTTTGTATCTCTAACCGTTAATTTATTAAAGCGTAATCCCAAATTTTCTGCATGATAGTGACTGGATTTTAGCAACTCTAATTTTGCCTGCCCTTTTAACCAGTCAATAACGCGGCGTTCAAAATGTTCTCTGGCACCTGCAACCTTAATAGTTGTTCCTTCTTCTATTGTAATTGAGCCTCTCTTTTCGCCTGTTGCACAAAGTTGATAATGCTTTCCCCTAAATGGCAACATTATGCCTGGCTCAATAGGAATTCTTTTAGGCCTGTTTTTAAGCCTGGCTTCAATCCAACCAATATGAGAAAGGGCAAATGCCTGCGCTTGCTTTAAAGATCCATATCTTGGAATAGTTAGAACAAGACACTCTGCCTGGTTCGCCACTCTTAAATTATAGCGTTTGGCCCTAACATTATGACGTACCTTAACGTGAATTGGCCCGTTTTCACTTTCTAGCTGAATGTGCACGGGCCATTTTTTGCCTTTGATATTTATTTTTTGCTTATAAAATGGCATCACAAATATATAAGAAGGTCTTTTTCATCCAAACACAGGTCACGCTTCCTTTAGTTCGGTGTTTTTAGCTGGGTTAACAATTTTTTCGCCTGCATAACCCAATCATCCCGCTCAATGCGCCCTTTAAAGGATAGACGCTCATCCAATTCTTGTATTTCCTGCTCTTTCAAATTTGCAATCTGGCTATAATTGAAAATACCATTTTCGTTCAACAACATTTCCAGTTTTGGCCCGATGCCGGAAATCTTTTTCAAATCATCGCACGCCCCTTTAATAGAAGCATCCAACATCGATGGTTTTATTTTTTCAGAAACAGGCTTTTGCTTCCTGTCTGCTCCATCAAACTTATTAACAAAATCTGAAATACACGGACGAATACCGGAACGGAAGCGAGACCCATTAAAAACTCCGTAATGTCCGACTGATTTTTGGACATAGTGAACTTTTTTTCCATCCTCCAGTTGGTCGCAAAGGTCATGTGCTGCTTTAGTTTGACCCAAACCGGAAATGTCATCTTTTTCACCTTCAACGGTTAGAAGAGCAACATTTTTAATGGCGCTCGTGTTAACATATTTATCACGGTGCATCATTTCTCGCATTGGCAGAGCATGACGAATGAACACTGTATCAACAGTTTGTAAATAGAACTCTTCAGTTAAATCCATAACTGCTAAATATTCATCATAAAATTCACGATGTTTTTCAGCAGAATCACCATCCCCTTCCACAAGATGATTATAAAAATGACGCTGAGCGGTCAAATGACGGTCCATATTCATGCTCATGAAGCCTGAAAGCTGCAAAAAACCTGGATAAACACGGCGCATAAAACCTGGATTTGGGAAGGGTACCGTCATAATGACATTATTTTCAAACCATTCGAGAGAGTTTTGGCTAGCCAATTCATTAACCGCAGTTGGACTAATACGTGTATCAATCGGCCCTCCCATCAAAGTCATGGACTTAGGAACAAACTTATCACCCTCCTCTTCCATTCTTGCAATGGCTGCCAGAACTGGTACGGAAGGCTGACAAACTGCAACAAAATGCACATCACCTTCAAAAAAGTGGGCTATAGATATTATATAATCAATATAATCATCCAAATCGAAGCTTCCCTCAGATAAGGGTACCTGGCGGGCATCAATCCAGTCCGTTATATAAACGTCATGATGCGGCAACAATGCTTCAACGGTGCCGCGCAATAAGGTTGCATAATGCCCAGACATTGGAGCAACCAAAACCACTTTCGACATTTTACCCGTCATATCAGGGCATTCACCGGCAACTGTCATACGCTTGAACTGAATGAGATTACAAAATGTATTTGACCAGACAATCTCTTCAATAATGGGCAATTTAACGCCATTAATTTCCGTTTCATGCAAGCCAAATTCAGGTTTTCCATATTGTCTGGTTGCTCTTTCAAAAACTTCACAACCAGCTGCGAGGGAACGACCAACAGGTGTTACAGAGACTGGATTGAGCGGATTTTCAAAATATAATTTTGTCATATCTGCCATTGCGCGAAATGGACTAAGTGCTGCATGTGTCATTTCATGCATGAAATAGAAAGCCATAATAATCAATTCCCTCTCAGAGCGCCCTATATATGAATGATTATTGTATTTTTTAAGGCAGCCCAATGTTTTGATTTTTTAATTTATCACACAAACTTATATAAAAACCAAATTTTACTCTAAATGTATAAACTCTATTAACAAAAAAATGGTAAACTTATTTGTTTTTATACTCTCACCACCTCATTATTAAAAAATTAACTTTCTTTATATAGATCTTACTAAAATTATATTCTCCAATGGCGGGCTGGGCCAAAATTATAAAAGGTTACAAAACTGCTTAAAAGATAGAGCAATCTTTAAACTATGGCAGATAAACCTGATCTTATTGATTATAAGACAAAAGTATTATATCTAGTAGATAAGGAAGGGGGAAACAATGCATAAAAGTATAGATCAAACTTACTTATCTCTTTTATCCTATCTACCAAATCCCGTTTACATAAAAAGTATTTCTGGCACCTTTCTTTTTGTAAATGATCCTTTTCTTGAACTTTTAAATTTAAAAGAAGACCAAGTTATTGGCAAACAAATAAATGACTTTTTAATCCCAAGTATCGTCAAAAAATCTGAAAGATCGGACGCATCTCTTAGTAAAGAAACACCAATTAAAGACTTCGTTTTATCCCTAAAAACACATGATAAACTTGAAAAAATCATTCAGATAAAAAAACGTCTGGCAAACCTTCCAGAACTTGGTGAATGCATTATTTGCATGATGAATGATATAAGCCAATTTGTTCAATATGAAAAAGAACTGGAAGCAAAACACCGCGAACTTCGACGTCAACAAGGGAAGTTAAAAGAACTTGCTCAAATCGACCCGTTGACCGGCATTTATAATCGCCGCGCTTTTTATGATCGATCTGATGAGCTTTTAAAATATGCTGGCATTGGTGGTTTGGATGTTGGCGTTTTAATGTTCGATCTGGATAATTTTAAACAGTTGAACGATTCTTACGGCCACGCGGTTGGCGATGAAGTATTGTTACGTTTTACAAAAGCTGTAAGTGAATGTATTCGCGATTCGGATATTTTTGCGCGCATGGGCGGGGAAGAATTTGCCCTTCTTCTTCCAGATAGTAGCCTTCACTCTACCGCCCGCATCGCTGAACGCATCCGAGAACATGTTGAAAACACGCGTGTTAAAGTTAATGAAGCGACATTATACTATACAACAAGTGTTGGCGGTACAATGTGGCGGCAGGACGATATTTCAATTGACAAGTCTTTATCACGCGCAGACAAATGCCTTTATAATGCAAAGAAAGCAGGCCGAAATTGCGTTAAATTCTGCTTTGATGAAAAAGAATTAAAAACTGGTACAGCCTAGGTCGCAGTGAAGAATTAACCATTTGTTTTCCATAATTTGTTGGTGATTCGATTATGGAGGATTTCAATGTCGTATTATCAGGAACTTACAGACGCACAATGGGAACGCTTAAAGCCTCATTTACCCTCAGGCTCGACAGGCAAGCGCGGTCGTAACGCCAACAACCGTCTTTTTATCAATGCGTTGTTATGGATGGCCCGCTCTGGTGGGCGCTGGCGCGATCTTCCTGAATGTTACGGTAAGTTTGATAGCGTAAAACGGCGCTATTATTTATGGGTGGAGGCTGGTGCCATTGAGGCACTGTTTGATGCTTTACGGGAACATGCTGACTGTGACTTTCTGATGATGGATGCCACGATTATCCGAGCGCATGCCCAAGCTTCTGGAGCACGGCATAAAAAAG
>CALHLB010000046.1 GCA_938034375.1 uncultured Alphaproteobacteria bacterium
TTTTGGTGCGGACGGTGCTCCGACATTTGGGACAACTCATAAAATAGCATAACAAATCTATCTATAAGCACCAAATCCAGATTTTTTACTTAAAATTTTGAAATATAAATTAATTTCAGATTTATGATGCAAAGAAATGGTCATAAAATTTTTGTAAAATTGTTAAAAAAAGAAAAACGGCAATGACCCAGATAAGAAGATCATAGGGTGCAAATTCTGTTCCCCTGAGCCAGCGTTGGACCAGATTGCCAGTTGGAGGTAAGGCTTTGAGGTCAAATAGACCAGGCCTTTCCCACCATTCAAAAACCCAAAAGCGCGATATATAAAGCAAGATAAAAGTAAAAGGCCAGATAATGAGATGGCTGATGAAACGTTTCATTGCACTTCTCTTGTTTTTTTCGGATCGATCTGGACAACGAGTAAGTTCCCATGGCGTCTAACTTGTGCTTCCACTTCTATAAATGCACCAATATGATTATACGAGGATTTGGATAAATGCCCACCATCCGGTCCATGAACCAATAAAAATTCTTCCCCATCAATCGGTTGGGTTGAAACAAAAACTGGTGGTATATCGCCAAAAAGACATAAATTAGCACAGGCCTTATGGGCAATGCCACGACCTGGCTGCATGGCACCGGCAACGCATTTGCCATCGCAAATTTCACCTTGAAGGCGCCATCTACCCAGCGAAGTTGTGGCGGGTATATCGCCCTTTTCACCAATAAGTTTCAAGCCGCGTTCGCCTGACAATAATTGTAACATGCTTAAATCGCCTCGTTCCAGAATAATGCCTGTAACGGTAACCATCTGGTTTTGAAGCGCGCGCAAATCAGACATGATGCCGCTTTTGCCTTGTCCTGTTAACATTAAGGTTTGCCCCGCTTTGATACGGTCATTGCCTTTTGTTACATGGAGAAGTGGATAGGGATGGGCTTCAATAATACCTGTTAGAGTTTGTCGTCCGTAATCAAAACGAAACCCAGCTTTGCCAGGGTCATCTTGTGATATACCAGCCAGAATGGCACCAAAAGAAAAACCGGCAAGCATTAACAAAGAAACAAAAAGCAAAAAACTCTTTAGACGTTTTGGAATACCAAGATAGCCAACAAAAAACGGTTTTTCTTTTTCATTCATGGGGTTTTTCCTTTAAACTAGGAACAGGGAAAGGCTCCACATAGGTGCCAGGTGCATTGGCTTTTTTGTGTACAAGAATCCTATCATCAATAAGTTTAACAAAATAGGTTGGTACTTTTTCTGTAAAAGGTGCTGGTGATTGACCATCCGTCACGCGGTATTGAAAGCCATGCCAGGGGCAAGTGACAAGACAATTGATAATCTTTCCTTCCCCCAAGGGACCGTTTTGGTGGGCGCAATGATTAGAAATGGCCGAAAGCTTTCCATCATGAAGATAAACGGCAACCCGTTCACCATTTTCAAGTCTGGCAACTTTTGCATAATTGTTCTTCATTTCTGAAAGAGTGCAAATTTCTACCCAATCGTTTTCATGGTTTAAAGCAACCGGGTCGCCTTTTAATCGTTCTTTTATTGCGGCTGCAAGATGCAAAATCCCTACACTCAAGGCGCAAAATATAAAAATAAGGGTAAAGAGGGGGTCTTGCTGGTCTTGCAAAATACCAAGACTGACATGAGCAACAATTGAAATATAAGCTGCATAGATTAGGTAATGGATTGATTTCCAAAGGCGAGGTGTAAAGAATTTTAACCAGAAGTCATGGCTGGTGGCTGCTAGAACCATCAGACATAAAAGAGAAAAAATACCAAAAACTTCAAAAGGAAAGCCTGAAATTTGACTATAGCTGGTATTAGCAAATAACAGAGCTTCATATTTATTGGCTTCTGCAAAAGCAAAATACCAGTTTATAATATAGCCTGCATGAGTAATGGCGACAAAACACGTCATCACGCCAAAGTGCCGCCGGTTATAAAGCAATGGCAAAAATCTTTTATCTAAGCGGGCAAGCGGTCCAATGCATAAAATGACACTGAGCATGAAAAATGCACAGGAGCCGAAAGCCCGCGCATTGTGGACCTGACCATTAATACGCCCTTGATTATTCATCCAGCCAGGGGTGAGTTCAATAAAAATCCACAAATAAGCGAAAACGCTTGCCAGCATAATGGCATTATATTTCCATTTATTGGAATTCCATTGAACCGGAATATATTTAACGCTCATTATGAGGCCCCCCATGATCTTGATTGAAAACTTGTTCAGGCGCTTCAAGGCGTTGGGGTTTAAAATCAGTGTCCCATTGAGGGCGTACTAAAAAGCCTGTTAGAATGATGGTTGGAATAAGTGTGATTAAGAATAGGGCAATAATAAAATGTGCTTTACGCGGCGGTTTATGTCGCAAAGGCCATTTGTCACGTTTAGTTTCAATAATAAACCAGCGCCATAAAATTAAAGGCCAGATCAGAAAGATAGCAGGAATGAGAAGAGGCCGAAAAATATAAGCGCCTTGGGCATCTTCATCAAAACGATCAATTCCAATGGTTAAAAAAAGGGCTGCAATAATAGCGCCAATACCCCCCCATATTTTAACACCTAGAAAGATTAACTCTGCCTCATTCATGCAATATACCTAGTAGATATTCATATAAAAGGTTTGGTCCTTCTCCATAATTAAGAAACTTGAAGCTTAAACCAACTTTATCTTAAGCTTGGAAATATGTCTCTGTCTACAAAGGAAAACGCTTCTCCCGTCAATTCTCTATAGCGTAATCCTTTTAAAATGATCCT
>CALHLB010000047.1 GCA_938034375.1 uncultured Alphaproteobacteria bacterium
TGTGAGTATAATTACATCTGCAAGCTTTGCATTTATAGCGCTGCTTACCACGAACAATACCGTTTTTGGTGCGGACGGTGCTCCGACATTTGGGACAACTCATAAAATAGCATAACAAATCTATCTATAAGCACCAAGTCCAGATTTTTAGTCTGGTTTTATGGATAAACTGAAAATTAATAACTGACATTATCAACCTGTATGTCTATAATTTTTCTTATTGCTAAACTAACAGGCTAATTAATGACCCGCTCTTTTTCCCGCCGCGCCTTTCTAAAAAATTCAGCCTTTTTAGGCGCATATATACCTTCTTATGCATTGTCATTTCCAGTTAATCCAAATCAAGATATTTCTAAAAATAATCCTGATATTGGCTATTACATTCAAGCTCAGGCTCATGGCCTTGTACCCAATTCACTGGATGATCAAAGCGCGACATTTCAAAAACTTCTCAATCTATCTTCAAAACAAGATACGCCCTTATTTCTACCTAGTGGTGTTTATAGGGTTGGCGGCATTACCCTTCCACGCCGTACGCGGTTAATCGGCGTTGCCGGATCAACACGACTAAGCTTTAATGGGCGTAAGTTTTTAATGCGATCAGATAGGGCTGATATTACTCATATACAAGGAATTGTGTTTGATGGCCTTGGTTTGCCACTTTCTCAACGGGGCCAAGGCCTTTTAAGCCTGAATATTGTTCGTGATTTAAAAATTGACCGCTGTGAGTTTGTTGCCTCTGGCTTACATGGAGTTGATATAACAGGCGCATCCGGTTTTATTGGCCATTGTTCATTTTTTGATATTGGTGATACAGCCATTTTTTCAAAGCAATCAAATGGCGGCATGACAATTACAGATAATGACATTGAACGCTGTGGCAATGGTGGCATTCTTGTTCACCGTTTTACCAAAGGGGATGATGGCTCGGTTATACGGGCAAACCGAGTAAAAAATATTCGCGCTGTCAATGGTGGAACAGGCCAATGGGGTAATGCCATTAATGTTTTTCAAGCGCACAATGTTTCCATATCAAACAACCATATCACCCAAGCCGCTTTTTCTGCTATTCGTGCCAATGCCGCTCATAATATTCAGATTTTAGGCAATCATTGCCGTGGCTCCGGTGAAACAGCCCTTTATGGCGAATTTTCCTATGAAGGAGCCGCAATACACAACAACCTGATTGATGGCGGCACGATTGGCATATCCCTTGCCAATTTTAACGAAGGCGGCCGATTAGCCACTGTAACGGGCAACCTCATCCGCAATCTTTCCGATGCTTTGCCTTATGAAAATAAAGGAAATTTCAAACCTGGTATCGGCATCTATGCAGAAGCAGATACCACGCTTTCAGCCAATATTATTGAAAATGTACCACAGGCCGGAATTCACGTTGGCTGGGGTGAATTTTGCCGCGATGTTATTGTTGCACAAAATATTGTCCGCCAAGCCCCCTGGGGCATTACAGCAAGCGTGGTGCGTGGCGCTAAAAATGTCATCATAAGAAATAATGTACTTTCACAAATTAGCAAACAAGCCATAACCGGCTTTAAATGGGCGCGCCCTGAAACCGGCGAACTTTTAGGAAAAAGAAAATCAGAATATAATCATCTTACAATTTCAGGTAACCGCCTTTCATGAAAGGCGTAGTTTTTCCAAGACACCTTGTGCAATACGCACTCTTCCTACTTCAAAATCATTACAGTTTTTAATCGGCTGCTCTATATAATGCTGAATAATTTCTGGTGCTTCTTCCATTAGCGCTGCAAGACAGGCCGCCATCATGGTTTCTGCTGCGCGGGTTGCGCCATCTTCACATTTTAGTGCAATGCCAAGGCCCAATTTCGGTATCATACCGCAATAAACCCCTTCAGCGCCCGTTTTTACTAAAACTTCCCCGTTAAACGATTCCATAACAAGCGTATCAAAGCGCTTGCTACCCGCAACAAGAAGTGGGTACTGAGTACAAGCTTTGTGTATTCTTTTTGCCGCCCTATCTCGCGCCGCGCCCATGGAGGAAGCACCAGCAAATTTGGCACTGGCATGGCTTAAATTCTTCAAAGGAACAGCATAAGTTGGAATAGAACAACCATCACGCCCCACAAAGGCTGGTTGATTGATTTGATAGTGCATCAAATCTTCCAAAATACCTTTTAATTCTATTTGGACAGGGTGAGACTCTTCAATATAACCAGAAAGCTTTTGCCCCAAATGATGAGCGGCAATAACAAAACCTGCATGTTTTCCAGAACAGTTATTATGAAGTGCAGAGGGCTTTTCATCTTTTTTAATCAATGGTGAACAGACTTTTGGATAAGTTGGCCAATGACTGCCACATTCCAGGCATTTTAAATCCAACCCTGCTTGATGTAATATTGTATCTACACCCTTAACGTGAATATCCTCCCCATTATGGGAAGCAGAAGCTAGGGCTAACGTGCTTTCTTCAAGGTTGAAATGCTCCATCGCACCACTTTCAGCCAAATAAAGCGCCTGCATTGGTTTAATGGCAGAGCGTGGATAAACAGGACGCTCCACATCACCAATGGATTTCAACACTCTGCCCGATGCATCTGAGATGGCAATGCTCCCCCGATGAACACTTTCAACGGCCTGACCGCGAGTAACTTCCACAAGTATTGGTGACATTTTCAAACCCTTTTTCATGCTTTACAAGTTTTCAATCACAAAAACCGGATTAAAAGTCAAATAAAGCAACGAATATCTGCCTCGTAATGCTAAAATGAAAATGGCTTATTCAAAAAATTATGGTGGCCCTTTCCTTTGCACACCTCAAAACTGATATTATTACAAATGTAATGATAACCATCGCGTGAATTGAATTCATATGAATAACCGTATCTACACCAAAACATTTTCTGCCCCCAAGCGCTCCATGACGCTTTATCATTCAGGGGATGCAAGCCCGCGCGGCACGCTTGAATTTACACATATTGAAGACGTGCATAATGCTGTTATGAAAGCTCGCACTAGTTTTGATAATTTCTGGTGTGAGAGTGAGCTTTCTCAACGCGTGGAATATATAAAGGCACTTCTTGAACTTTTAATTATTAGGCAAAACGATTTTGCCCACATCATTTCTCTTGAAACAGGCTCTCCAATCGATTTTAGCAAAAAACAGCAGGTTCAAACGGCTATCAACCATGTTCAAGCAAGTCTAAAGGTTACAGAAAATCTTTCCCTTGATTTGCCTGTGAAGGATGAAAATCCACAGCATCGCACACGCTATGAAGCCATGGGGGTGGCAGCTCTCATCACACCATGGAACTGGCCCCTTAATCAGGTTATATTAAAAGTTGTTGGCGCCTTTCTGGCGGGATGTACTATTTTATTAAAACCCTCTGAATTAACAACTGAAACAGCGCTTTTACTGGAAGAAACCATTCTGGAAAGCGGCGTACCAGATGGCGTTTTCAATCTTATCATAGGCGATGGCATTATAGGCCAAGCTCTTATTTCTCACCCTCAAGTTGATGTTATCTCCTTTACAGGTTCCACCGAAACTGGCCAGAAAATTTCCGTCCAAGCTGCCAGCCAATTCAAACCCTGTATTTTGGAACTAGGTGGTAAATCGGCCAATATAATATTTGCAGATTGCATAATTGAAAAAGCTGTCCAGCAAGGCGTTGCCCATTGCTTTAGAAATAGCGGCCAGTCATGCAATGCTGCTTCACGCATGTTGGTAGAGCGTTCAATCTATGATGAGGTTTTAGCCCTTGTTCAAAAAGAAGTTCAAAATATAAAAATAGGCATGCCGGAAAAGAAGGGCAATCATCTTGGCCCCCTCATATCAAAACGCCAATATGAGCGCGTACAAAAATTTATTCTAAGCGGTATAGAAGACGGCGCACATTTACTTGCAGGGGGGCCAGGCAAGCCTACCTCTTTTGAAAAAGGATATTTTGTCAAACCGACCGTCTTTGCAGATGTGACTGAAGATATGGCAATTTTCAAAGAAGAAATTTTTGGTCCTGTCTTAACCATCACCCCTTTTGACGAGGAAGCGGAGGCTATCAGATTAGCCAATGCAACGCCTTTTGGGTTGTCTGGCTACATTCAAAGCAGCAACCATGAACGCCTTAATCGGCTTGCTGCTCGTTTGAAAGTCGGCATGGTTCAGGTTAATGGGCAAAGCCGTATAGAGGGGGCTGCTTTTGGGGGTGTAAAAGCATCTGGCATGGGGCGGGAAGCAGGTCTTTGGGGTATTCGCGCTTTCCAACATATAAAGTCAATTAGCGGCGTCACTCTTTGAAACAGCTGGTTTAGCTAAATAAAAAGCCCCGCCGGAAGAGGAGAATCGGCGAGGCTTAAAAGCGACTTTTGGTTTTATGCAGCTTTATTATAAGCGTTGAAAACCATGTTTAAGTCGCGGGCAACAGCTTCGTGGGTGATAGCGCCCTTCCAGACATTCACGCCATTGGCCAAATGTGGATCGGAAGCCAAAGCCGCTTCAACTCCATCAGCCAATTTCAAAACAAAAGGGAGTGTTGCATTATTCAGGGCAAATGTTGATGTTTTGGGAACGCCACCTGGCATATTGGCCACACAATAGTGTACAACGCCATCAATAATATAGGTTGGTTCATCATGCGTTGTTGATTTTGACGTTTCAAAACATCCCCCCTGATCAATTGAAATATCGACCAAAACAGAGCCGTCTTTCATCTCGCCCAGCATTTCCTTTGTAATTAATTTTGGTGCAGCAGCGCCGGGGATAAGAACAGCGCCAATAACAAGATCAGCTTGTAAAACAGCTTCATGCACTGCGTGTGATGTTGAATAAGCAATGCGAACACGGTCGCCATAATGGCGGTCCAGGTCTGCAATGCGTGTTAGATTACGTTCAAATATTGTTATATCAGCACGCATACCAATCGCCATTTGCAGGGCATTTTCCCCTGCAACACCGCCGCCAAGGATAACCACTTTGGCCGGTGCAACACCTGGTACGCCACTTACAAGAAGGCCTTCGCCGCCCGCGTGTTTCATCAATGTATTAGCCCCAACCTGTACAGACATACGGCCTGCAACCTCACTCATCGGCTGCAAAAGCGGCAAACTACCAAGAGGGCTTGTAACTGTTTCATAAGCAATAGCCAGGCACCCTGATTGGCAAAGAGCTTCTGCTTGTGGCTTGTCGGCTGCAAGGTGCAAATAGGTGAAAAGTGTTTGATCTGGTCGCAACATGGCGCATTCATTGAGTTGCGGCTCTTTCACTTTAACGATCATTTCAGCGGCATTAAAAACATCTTCCGCTTTTTGAAGAATTTCTGCACCTGCGTTGATATAATCTTCATCATAAAGACCAACACCGGCACCCGCATTCGTTTCCACAACAACTTGATGCCCACGTGCAGTAATTTCTGCAACACTGGACGGTGTTAAACCAACGCGAAATTCCTTGGTTTTTATTTCCTTAGGCACACCAATTTTCATGATTTTCTCTCTCCTCAAAAATATTGGCCTCAAATCTATTGAATGATTTCTTGTATATTATACGTAAAACGCTTTAAAAATCTTGTAAATTTTAGTCGTAAAAATATTAATTTGTGATATATTTTATTGAATAAACTTCATATTAGAGAAATCCTTTATCATGGATGCATTCGATTCGAAAATATTGTCTTACTTACAACGACATGGCCGTTCCTCCTTTCAAGATATGGGGGAAGTTGTTGGCCTTTCCCTTTCAGCCTGTCACAAACGTGTTAAAGCTCTCGAAGAAGAAGGCATTATTAAACGCTACGCAGCTTTAGTGAATGAAGAGGCACTTGGCTTTAAAACCAGTGCTTATGTGCAGGTTCATCTGAAAGACCAAAAACAAGAAACATTAGATAATTTTGAAGCGCATATTCTTCAACAGCCAGAAATTATGGATTGTTCGTTGATTGCAGGTAATACCGATTATCTTTTGCGTATTTTATGCGGCGGGGTGGAAGATTATGAACGCATCCACCGCGATATTTTAACAAAACTGCCGGGTGTTGAGCGGCTTAACTCAAATTTCGCTCTACGAACAATTTGCAGGCGCACAGAAGTGCCAGTCGGGCTAAAGGGCGCGTTAAAAAAGTAGAAAACGAATGGGACTAATGGTCATTTTATTGTATGAGCCAAAGCACGAATGCATTTTTTGTGTTTTTTCAATTGCTTTTCATATATATTTCTAGCACGTCCGAGATACATTATTTTAACAGGTTTTATGCCACAAAAAGTCAGAAAAGATTTAAGGGCCTTCGCGGCATGGTGCGCCCCCAGAAAATAAAGCACAAAATTCGGCGTTGCTATTGTCTGAATAATATGGGCTGTTTTACCCCTTAACAATTTCATTGACGACTGGTTTTTTCCTTTAAAATCAAAAGCAAAGCCTTTAATAAAAACACGTTCTAAAAACCCCTTCAATAAGGCAGGCACCATTAATTGCCAGAGTGGGTATATGAAAACAATGTGATGCGCCCAAAGTACTTTTTCTCTGGCTTTTTCTATATCAATTTCAAGCTTTGGCTCTTCCAGATACCCCTCATCAAGTGATGGATAAAATTTTAAACTGGAAATTTTAAGTATATCGGCATGATGACCTGCCTCTTGTGCATTTTTTTATATATTTGTGCTATAAACTCACAATAACTTTCACGCTTTTTGGCAGGGTGACCCAGAATAATTAGAATATTTCGAGACATGACAATGCTCCCGTTGGAAAACTTCCATACAGCACAAAATGGGCATAAAACAGGTGGGACCACCTTGATAAATATCAAGTAATTCCATTTTGCCCGTTTTTTTAAAGAAATAACTAGGCTGCTGACCAAATATAGCTAAACTGCTATTAAATGATAACGCAGTTTAGGGTCAGGGCCTCTTCATTAACATGAAAATCATAACCTCACTTCGTCGGTCAATTACATTCTGCTTATTAGTGGCAACCACATCATCGATAGCGCAAAATAAACATGAAGCGACGTGCCTTGATGATGCCATGCTGGTGTTTGATGGTTCTTCTTCCATGCTTGAAGTTGGGGAAGGCTTTCAAAACTCCCGTATTGAGGATACCCGCAAAGCCATTGGCAGAGCCATTCCCAAAATTTCGCCTTTTCGTAAAGTCGGCCTTATTGTTTATGGCCCTGGAAATCGGGCAAGTTGCGCTAATATATCTGTACGCTTTGAACCTGTAACAAATGCCGGCCAGCTTCTTCTTAACGAGATTGAAAACATCCGCCCACTCGGCAGCACTCCTTTAAGCAGTGCGGTTCTTAAAGCCGCTAAAACACTTCACTACAAAGAAAAACCAGGCGTCATCGTACTTGTAACCGATGGTCAAGAAACCTGCGGCAATAGCCCTTGTTATATAGCCGATAAAATTGCCAAAGAAGGCCTTTCTCTTGTTATACACGTCATTGGCTTTCGCCTGAAATGGGATACTATTGAAGGAAAAAGCAAAAAAGCGCAGGCTTTTGCCAAACAACACATCAACACACATTGCCTGCCGGATAAAACAGGCGGTCAATATGTTTCTACCAACACCGTAGAGGAATTAACTGAAGCCTTGAGAAAGACCTTAGGCTGCACAGTTGTTAGTTAAGTGATCAGTCGATATTGTTAAGAAAGTGGCTGGGGTGGAAGGATTCGAACCTTCGCATGGCGATACCAAAAACCGCTGCCTTACCGCTTGGCTACACCCCAATCGATGATATATTATCAATCGTGCGAGGCGGTATAGCGTCATTATTTGTGAAGTGCAACGCTTTTCAGGCGCTAATTTTAATTTTTTTTATGATTGTCTTAAATCCAATGGCCAAAAACCATTTTCAGGCTTACAAATCATCCATGGAACTTAATCAAACTTTTCACCCGCGTTATGGAAGAGCTGTTCAACTAAGCCCTAGAGTGGCGCGTTTAACAGCTGAAAATCCAAGCCCTTTTACCTTTCATGGTACAAATACCTATCTGATTGGTGAAAAAAGCCTTGCTATTATTGATCCTGGCCCTGCCCTTGAAGCCCATATTCAATCCATCATAAAGGCTGTGGATAAACGCCCCGTGAGCCATATTCTAGTAACCCATACTCATGCGGATCATTCACCAGCCGCCCCCTTTTTAACCAAATATTTCAATGCTCCGCAATATGGTGAAGGCCCCCATCGTTTATCGCGTGCTTTGCATCTTGGAGAAATAAACCCGCTTGATGCCAGCGCTGATAACAAGTTCACGCCTGACAAGAGCCTTCAAGACGGCGATATTTTATATGGGGAAGACTGGACTTTGGATGTTATTGCAACGCCAGGCCATGCGGCTAATCATCTCAGCTTTTCATTACGGGAAGAAAATACTCTATTTTCCGGCGATCATGTTATGGCATGGTCAACCTCAATCGTTGCGCCGCCTGATGGCTCGATGTCGGATTTCATGGCTTCTCTTGAAAAATTGATGTCACGAGAGGAACAGTTTTTTTTACCGGGCCATGGTGGACGTGTTGAAAATCCTGCTAAATTTATGAGAGGCCTCAAAACACATCGCCTAATGCGGGAAGCCGCCATAGTTGAACGTATTAAGGCTGGCGACAGAACCATCGCTGATATGGTAAAGGTCCTATATGCCACAACAAACCCAAACCTTCATGGTGCGGCAGCGCTTTCTGTTTTGGCCCATTTAGAAGATTTAGTCTTGCGTGAGACAGTAAAAACAGAAAACACACCCACTCTGGATGGTTTATATTTTCCAAATAGTTAAATGAAAAAATCATCCTAGTGAAAGGATTAGGTTAAAATAAAGTGAGTTGATCCGTTTCAGGTGCTTGCTGCTTTAACTGCTCTTTTTCATCAATAGCATCTTGCAAACCAGCGTCATCATTCCTCGCGTTATTGATACGATTGGAAACGGGAAGAATATCATATCGACCTTCCTCAGTATTATCAAAAAACAAATTTAAATCTTGCGCTCTATTTTGCCCACAATCCAGCCAGATATCAGATTTTTCTGGGTCTATAAGAACTGGCATACGATGATGAATTTCTGCAATATCGCGGCTTGCCTTTGTGGTTAAGAAGCACATTGTATCAATTTCGCTACCATTTTTTGCCATATAAGTTTCATAAAGACCAGCAAAACCTATAATTTCCTGTTTGCGCGGTTTAATATAGTAAGGCGTCTTAACACCATCCTCCCTTTTCCATTCATAAAAACCATTTGCAGGAATGATGCAACGGCGATGGCGCATGGCTGATTTAAAGGAAGGTTTTTGCAATGCCGTTTCACAGCGTGCATTAATAATAAGTGAAAATGTTTCTGGCTCTTTTACCCATGAGGGAAGAAAACCCCACCGCATCAAATTTAAGTGACGCACTCCTTGATTTTTAAAGATAACATGAACGGGTTGTGTTGGCGCTATATTGTAACGCGGAGGTGCTTGTTCTTGCGTTTCAACATTAAAAATATCACTAGCCTGTAACAAACTGGTATTTAAAGAAAATCGCCCACACATAAATTATCTTACATCATGTTAACACATTATTGTCATTTCATATATAATCCTATTAATGCGGAAAATCTATAAATTAAGAGATAGAGAGATAGGCATGACCAATCAAACTCTACAAGACTTATCTGATGACAAACCAGTTTATCAACTATTGATTGACAATAATATCAATCTTGTTTCTGGTCTTGCTACAAACTATCTCAATCATTATACGGAAATTCTACTTGTTCTTGAAATGTTGGTTGATATGCCAGAATGCTTTGAAGACATTCGAGACTGGAGAGCAATGAGCTATCCTGCCCATGTTAAGCAAAGCGGCTTACCTAATGATGAAATTGTCCTCAAGGCCTATGAAAAAGTTGACTGCAAAAGGCGTGAAGATCTAGCCCGCTTTTCTGAAGAAGCGAATATAGGTATTGAAAAGCTTATCACACGTGCCGGTATTGCTGTCGATTTAAACGACAAGCAACAATTGGCTGAAATTGCAAATGATGCGAAAGAATTTCTTGGACCTTGCATTTTAAAACTTAACAGCGTGATTACACCAAACGGTAATTGCAAAGGCATAACAGCTTTTATTGATACGCTTGATTGACTTGATTTAACCCTGCCTCCTCATTTACATGCATAATTTTCAAATGAGACCTGTTTTAGGCGTTAGCATTCTCTTACATTATAAACAACAGGTACTTTTAACCCAAAGGGGCAAGCCACCTGCTAAAGGCTTATGGAGCCTGCCTGGCGGCAAGATAGAATTTGGGGAAACAGCGCTTCAGGCAATTTTGCGCGAGTTGCGGGAAGAAACAGGAATTACGCTCCAGGCAGCTTCTTTTTATCAGACAAAAGAAATAATATATCCTGATTTTCACTACGTCTTGATGGTATATGAGGCTAAGGTTAAAAACCGGCTTCCTTTTAGGGCTGGCGATGATGCAATGGATGTGAGGTGGTTTACGCTGACTGAGATGGAAAATTTTGATAAAGAAAGCAAAATAACAAAGGATACCTTTTCAGGGATACGTGACTTTCTGTTACAAAAGGATATATGATATTTATTTATTCAGTCTTTCCATTTTTTCAGCAGCTTTTTATGCCTCAAAAACGACACAAAACCTTATTGCTTCTCCTAATACCTCTCATAATTATGGGCGCTGGTTTTGCATTTTCTCAAACAACCAATCTTGATGAAAAAATACCCCCCTATGAACAACGCCTACTGCGCCTCTCAGAAATCATGGGGTCAATGCATTTCCTTACGCTATTGTGCAATAAGGATGATGGGCAGCTATGGTATAACAATATGCAGGATATGCTTAAGGCTGAGGCTCCTTCCAAACTACGCCATGCCCGCCTTATTGAACGATTTAATTTTGGCTTTGAAAGTTTTCAAGCAACTTATCGTTCATGCAACGCCCCTGCTCAGGTTGCGCTTGACAGATATTTTCAAGAAGCCCAGACAATTGTACAAAATCTAACATCAGATTTTTCAGGATAATTACTTAAAAATAAAATACTTAATAAATATTCATAAAAACCCATTCATTGCGTTAACCTTTTATTCATCTTTCGCTATCGAAAAAAACTCAAACTGATATTGTGCGCCAGGGGACGGGAAAACCGTTAAAATAATCACCAAGAAAATAAAAGTTTGAGTTTAATTATGGAAACAGAACAGGCGCGCCACGATGTCAGTCATGATGATGACCGCACAGTCTCAGAAAAAAAACGCGCAGCGCTAGACCTGATTCTCGATGCGTGGGAAAATGGGCTGGAATCGGGCATTGATAATGAAATTCTGGCTCATGCAGCGCTTTTTAGCGCTCTATCGGATATGATAGAACTTTATGGTGAAGAAGCGGTTGCCCAATTTGCCGAGCGCGTTCCTCAACGTATTATGAAGGGGGAGTTCACACTTGTACGCCATATTCAATAAATCAAAACATCAATGTTTTTGATTAAAACGCGACTTATAAGAACAAAACCGAATGCCAACATGATAAAGCCTGTAATTATATTGATTTTTGATAATAAATTTTGAGAAATTTTTTGCCGATAATAAGAGGCGCCCGCCGCTACGATACCCCACCAAGAGGTACAACCGGCCAAAACCCCTGCCAACAATAAAAAGGAGCTAATTAAATCTTTTGGCGGCGGAACATATTTTCCCATTGCAGAGAAAAAGGCTATAAATCCAAAAACAGTTCCTGGATTTGTAATCGTAAGTAAAAACGCAACAATTGGCCCCTCATAATCGGAGCTTTCGGAATAAGAGTTATCTTGACTTACAGCCTGATTTAACGGTTCATGCTTCCATAAAATGCTGCTGGCAAAAACCACAACAATAAAGCCGCCTATTAATTGTAGCCAAAAAGAATGTTGTTGAATAAGGGCTGAAATATAACCAACACTAAAAATAGCTATAGATGCAAAAAGCATATCTGCAAAAACAGCACCTAGTGCCGTAAAAAAGCCTGAAAAAAAACCAAAATTCAGTGTTTTCCTTAAACAAAGAATGTTGACACTTCCCACAGGGGCTGTCATCGCAACGCCAATGAAAAAACCAATTAGGAATAATATTGTCATTGTTGGCCGAAAAGTTTGTTTCAATTTATAGGGTTTATTGTTTCAATAAGCCCTTTTTAAGTCTTTGCCAATTGGCTTTTGAAGATTATAGTGCAAACTGCAAATCATATTTACAGGTGGCCTTCTTTCAATGAAACTGGCGCGATTTTTTCTTTTAGCAATGGCCGTTCTATTTTTCGGCTACTTTACTCCTGTTTTAAAAACTTATGCTGCTAAAACTGTCCCAACTTTTCGTATTGAAATTCCTGGCCAAAAACAAGAACAAGAGGAAGGACAAAGCCTTGATACAGTCCCTTCCATTCCCTTTGATGAGGAAGAGTTTCAAACAGAGCCAGAAACTGAAGAAGAACAGGCAAGGCCCGATAAAGTGATTGAAGATTCTGGCGAAAAAGACGTAACCATCTTTTATGGGGAAGAAGGCCTGCCAGAAAAAGTCAAGGAAACCCGCCGTAAACTATTAGAAATTGCCCATCAAGGCGATATCGAAAAATTGCGAACCATTTTTCAAGACTTTGACAATATCCCCCTGCTTTCTTTTGAAGAAGAGAGCGACCCTATAGAATTTTTGAAAAACCAGTCTGGCGATGGTGAAGGACGGGAAATTCTAGCTATTTTGTTAGAAGTTCTGGAAAGTGGCTATATAAAACGTCATGAAGAGGGAGAAGGCGAAATTTTTATTTGGCCCTATTTTGTGGATATTCCTCCCCAAAACCTGAAACCATCTCAACAGGTTGAGCTTTTCAGACTTATAACAGCAGGTGATTTTGAAGACATGCAGGCTTATGGCACCTATATATTCTATCGTGCCGGTATAACGCCTGACGGCCAGTTGAGATTTTTTCTTGCAGGCGATTAAACAAGAGGGATATTTATGCCAAAAGCTATCCTTGAAGATAGAGCAGTGCTTTTCATCGAGGGCGATGATGCCAGACCTTTTTTACAAGGCTTGGTTACAGCCGACATTGAAAAAACAACAGCTGAAACAACTCTTTTTTCAGCTCTTTTATCCCCTCAGGGAAAAATCCAATTTGACTTTTTTATAACCCCACATGAACAGGGTTTTTATGTCGATATTGACAAGGAGCGTGTTACAGACTTTCTTAAATGTCTCGCACTTTATCGCTTGCGCTCCAAAGTTACGTTTACAAACCTTAGCGAGGAAAAATCAGTCTTTGCTGTTTGGGGGGAAGAGGACACCCTTTGTGTTGATAGTCGGCTGAATACTCTAGGTTCACGCCTTATCATAGATAAATCAGAACAAGGCAATGCAAGTTCAAATGATTACCATATTCATCGCATTAAATTGGGTGTGCCTGAAGCGGGTAAAGACTTTGCCTATGATTCAATTTTCCCCCATGATGCCATGATGGATTGCCTTGGCGGGATTGATTTTAAAAAGGGATGTTATATTGGGCAGGAAGTTGTCTCCCGTGTTGAACATCGTTCAACTGCCAGAAAACGCTTTTTCAAAGTCAAGGCTAATGAAACCTTCAACGAGAGTAATTTTGCTGACATTTTGTTAGATGATAAAATTGTTGGCACAATGGGATCTTTCCATGATCGTGAAGGATTGGCTCTGTTACGGATGGATCGAATAAAAGGTGATCAGTCGCTTAAAATAAATGACACATTGCTTAAAGCCAGTCTTCCCGATTATTTCACAGCTTATCTTGCAGTAAAGAACGCCTGATTATGACCCTGGAAAAACGACCAAGAGCATGGCAACGCATGTTATCTGGGCGTCGATTGAATCTGCTCGACCCCTCGCCTCTTGACATTGAAATATCTGATATTGCCCATGGGCTGGCCCGCCTTGCCCGCTGGAACGGACAAACCGAAGGGGAGAATGCTTATTCAGTTGCTCAACATTCTCTTCTCGTTTTAGACATTGCGTTGGGGCTGGAGGATACATTAAAGCCTGAAGACCAATTAATTGCGCTTTTACATGATGCACCGGAATATGTGATTGGCGACATGATTTCGCCATTCAAGGCCGTTATGGGTGGTAATTATAAAGATGTTGAACAAAGACTTACCCATGCGATTCATATGAGATTTTCACTGCCTATCTCCCCCAAAAAAAGCCTTTTAAAACTTATTAAACAAGCCGATAGAATTGCCGCCTTTATTGAGGCTACTAGTTTAGCAGGTTTTGACGATGAGGAAGCCGCACAAATTTTTGGTAAACCCGCTTTGTATCCTTTAAGTGACTTTAAGGCGCTGCCTGTTTCTACCAATGAGGCACAAAGCCAGTTTATGGAGCGCTTTCAACAACTGGAAGGACAGCTTACATGACACAAATTCACGTATGCAGCCTTTCAAAACTGCAAAACACAATTCAGCTTTCAAAAGCGCAATCGGTTATTAGCCTTGTCAATGCCGGTATTAGCGTACCCTATCCCTTATCCATTCCACTTGAAAATCGTTTACGCCTTACTTTTAATGATATTGAAAAAAAACTACCCGGCTATATTGAACCAAAAGAACGAGATATTAGAAAATTTTTAGCTTTTATAAATTCGTGGAATAAAAAGCAAGCCCTTATAATTCATTGCTGGATGGGCGTTTCCAGATCAACGGCAGCAGCCTTTATTGCACTTTGTAATTTTTATCCAGAGAAGGATGAAAGGTCGCTTGCCAAGCTTATTCGAGAAAAATCACCAGAAGCAACCCCCAATAAACGTCTTGTCGCTCTGGCAGACGAGTTTTTACAGCGCAATGGTAGCATGGTAGATGCCATCCATCAAATAGGGCGTGGAAAAGACTGCTTTGAGGGGCGCCCTTTTTATATATCCGTTACACCAACTTAATTTCAGTTAATCATGCGCCACAAAGTTTTGGCAACCTGATTCATGCCAAATGTAAACAGAGACAATGTCATCACAATCATTGTTGCAAAAAGTAGGTTATTGGCAAGGAAAAAACGTATGTTTTTAGCACCTGCATGTTCAAGCGGCATAATAGCGTAAAGATAATCGGGAGAGCCAGAAAGATAAGATGCCAACAAGAAAAAACCGAAAACAAATAAATACGCCCCTAAAATAATAACTGCCAACTTTAACAAAATAACAATAAGTGCAATAGGCAGGGAAAGGACAGCTTTTTCAGAATTCATCGATGAAACCTTCATACAACATAAATAATTTATAGTATTAAATCATATTTTTGTTTTATTCTTCAAAAAAAATAAATTATATCATTAATAAAAATAAAATTTTTTAACTGAATCACTAGTTTTATATATATTCAACCTCATATGAATTGATAATAAATTTTTTAATTATTTTTTTCCCGCCTCTATATAATCGATAGAAGAGTAATATTACGACCAACCGCCATTTTTTGTTCTATAAAAAATATGAACGCCAATACGATCTACAATTTTCATCTTTTTACGCCAGCGCGGACTAACATAAGTAGCATGATAATGCGTTGAATCTGCTACCTTTTTC
>CALHLB010000048.1 GCA_938034375.1 uncultured Alphaproteobacteria bacterium
TAGCAACAAAATGGCTATGGACTTACAATAATGTGAGACCTAATATGGCCATCGAAGGCATAACGCCAGCTATGAAACTGGCACAAACCACCAATGCAAAACTGTCTACTATAAAACCCTATTAAAATTGGCAGCATTACCGGTTCATCTGTTTTGCGACAGTTGCAAGTTTAAGAATCAATTCAGCCATTAGCTGTTCATCAATTCCAGATTTCAAGCGTGATTGTTTTATGGTTTCAAGAGTTTGATTTTGTGCTTTTTGAATATATGTTGAATTCCAGATCTGTATCTGCTGGTTTATTATATTTTTTCTTTTGAAATGAATTGGTGGTTTATAATTATCAACGATAGAATTTAAACTGAAATTTCTTTCCTTCAGGAGGCAAAATTTATAAAGTAACAAAAAGTGTTGCTGAAATGAATATGCTGTTTGATAGGCAGGTGTTCCTGTTGATAGTCCTCGACTAAATTGAATTAATGCTTTTTTCCCATTTCCAATTAAGGTGTTATCAATAACTTGCTCTGTTATAGAGCTTGCGGTATCGTTAATAAGCATTTCTATATCATTTAGATGGAGTTTTTTTGTATTGTGAGAATATAAAATGAGTTTGCTAATTTCATTCTTACAGATTTGTCTATCTTCACTAAGTGAAGAGACTAAACTGTCCAGCGCATCATGATCGATGGTGATACCTTGTTGTTTAAATTCATATCTAATAATATTTCTTAGGCTCCGTTCATCCTCATTATAACAGGGTAATGCGGCGGATTTTTTTGATTTTTCAATCAAGGTTCTTAAAGCGTTACTTTTCGGTAAATTTCCTGCTTCAATAATTAGATTCGTATCCGAATTAATTATATCAAGTGCGATTTTTATCTGATTTAAAATTGATTTATTGCTATGCAATCTTAATTTGATAATTTTTTTTTCGCTAAAAAGGCCAACTGTTTGAAGTTCATCAATCAGCAGTCCTTCATTATTGGAAAGCGTATCGTTATCGAGTGTTCTAACAGAAAATGCATTATTGCTATCTTCATTAAGATTTTTAATTATTGTTTTAGCTCTTTCAGAAACCAAACCAGAATTTGGTCCATAAACTAAAACTATAGGATGGTAGTCTTTTTTATTGGCAATATAATTGTCAACGTTATTGGTTTTGATTTGCAAGTTAAACCTATTGATCTTTTGAAAGCGCCAGGGATAAAGCGTGTCTAATGCGAAGTGCTGCAGCTTTTGCCGCTCTTATCTCCGCATCTCTTTCAGATCTGATATTAGCAAATTCTTGATCAACGCGGTCGTAACTGCCGGTTCCTTGTTGACTTCCCTTTGTTATAATCATATTTTTTACTTGATCAGATAAAATATACTCACTTTTAACAGTCACAAAAAAGGCTCGAGGGCCAAAATCAACGTCACTAATGCCAACTGAGCGAATTGTTTTAGTGCTATCTAGCTTTAGAATTAAAGCATTGGTGTTCGGGGAAGATGTATTTGCTGAAAGCTTAAAATTGAGCTCATTCCTAACGAGTTGGTCTAATCTACTTTTAGGTTCCTCAATAATGATTGATTGCAACAAAGTTTGTGTTTTTGTTGCTTTATTTGTCTCCAATGAATTTGTTGAATGAAGAGGCTGTATCTGGCAACCGGCTGTTATCAGCAGAAAAGAGAGAATGAGAGTACGTCTTAGTCGATTTATCATAAATCAGCCTTTACATTATTAAAGAACAATATTGACAATGCGCTTTGGTACAATAATCAGTTTTTTGGGCTGATTACCAGCAAGAAATTTAACGACTGTCTCATGAGTTAATACTAAATGTTCAATTTCATTTTTAGATGCCTCTTGTGGCACTGTTATCTCTGCTTTTCTCTTGCCATTAATTTGAATTGGTAGCGTAATATCATTTTCAACGAGCAATTGCTTATCTATAGTTGGCCATGAATTCTCGCAGACGAGATTCTTGTTCCCCATTAAATTCCAGCACTCTTCAGCTAAGTGAGGAATCATGGGTGATATTGCTATGGCTAAAAATTCCAAAGCTTCGTGATAGGCATAAAGAATATCGTCTGAACTGTCTGCTTTCAGGTTTAATTTGGCTAAGAAATTGACCAATTCATAAATTCTTGCAACGCCTTTATTAAATCCCAATTTTTCAATATCATTTTGAAGGTGATATACGGTTTTGTGGACAGCTTTACGTAAGGAAAGTGCTTTTTTTGAAAATGATTCGGGAGCGTTCTTTTTTAAATGGTTTAGATTTTTATAATCGGCAAAAAGGCGATAAATGCGTTGAATGAATTTAAAAGCCCCATCAGCGCCAGCAGAAGTCCATTCAAGATCACGATCTGGTGGTGTATCTGAAAGCATAAACCAGCGTGCTGTATCGGCACCATAAGTGTCAAGAATATCTGATGGGTCTATTGTATTTTTCTTTGATTTTGACATTTTTTCAATGCCACCGATTATGACTTCTTCATTGGTTTCAAGGTCGAAGGCCTTTTTCACCCCGTCAATTTCTTCTAACCGAAGCTCTAATGGATTTTTCCATTGTCCATCCTGTGTTTTGTAGCTTTCGTGAGTCACCATTCCCTGGGTAAAAAGACCTTTAAAGGGCTCTTTGATGTTTATATGACCGCATATACCCATAGCACGTGCGAAAAACCTTGAATAAAGAAGGTGCAAAATTGCATGTTCCACACCCCCAATATATTGGTCAACAGGTAACCATGCGTCTGCAATATCTACTGTTGTTGGGCTTTCTGATTTTGTATCTGTGAAACGTGCAAAATACCATGATGAATCAACAAAGGTGTCCATTGTATCTGTTTCGCGCACTGCATCTTTTCCACATGCTGGGCAAATTGCTTTCTTGAAGTTTTTATGGCGATCAAGAGGGTTTCCAGGCTCATTAAATGAAATATCTTCCGGTAATTTTACTGGTAAATCCTGTTTTTTGACTGGAATAGGGCCGCATGAATCGCAATGAATAATTGGGATAGGGCACCCCCAATAACGCTGGCGTGAAATACCCCAATCACGTAAGCGATAGTTAACATTTCTCATCGCCATTTGCTTACCATTTAGATTCAGTGCTTCAAGCTTTTTGGCGACAATTTCTTTTGCCTTTTTGATAGTTAGTCCATTTAAAAAATCGGAATTAATGAGTATGCCTTCTTCACTTACGGCTTCATCCAGTATTTGGAATGTGTTTTCATCTTGGTCTTTTGGAAGAATAACAGGCCTTACGGGTAATCCATAGGCGCGCGCAAAATCAAGGTCACGTTGATCGTGGGCAGGACAGCCAAAAATAGCACCTGTTCCATAATCCATTAAAATGAAATTTGCTATATAGACTGGTAGTTCACGGTTTTCAATGAATGGGTGAGCAACTGAAAACCCGGTTGGAATACCTTTTTTTTCAGCGGTTTCAAGGGCGGCAACACTTGTGCCCATCTTTTGGCATTCTTCAATAAATACTGCAATTTCAGGACTATTGCTGGCGAGTTCCAGTGCTAGCGGATGTTGTGCTGAAATCGCCATGAAAGAAGCACCAAAAATTGTGTCTGGTCTTGTGGTAAAAACTTCCAGTGTATCTTGCGTTTCAGGTTCTGGCCCCTTAAACGGAAAATGGATTGTAAGTCCTTCTGAGCGGCCAATCCAGTTTTTCTGCATGAGGCGCACTTTTTCAGGCCAGTTTTCCAATGTATCCAAGTTTTGTAGAAGATCTTCTGCAAAATCAGTGATTTTAAAAAACCATTGGGTTAAATCTTTTTGTTCAACAGGCGCACCAGAACGCCAGCCGTACCCATCTATTACCTGTTCATTTGCTAGAACAGTTCGGTCAACTGGATCCCAGTTAACTTTTGAATTTTTGCGATAAACAAGTCCTTTTTCCAGCATGTCCAAAAACAATATTTGCTGGCGGTGATAATAGTCCACGTCACATGTTGCAAATTCGCGCGACCAATCGAGAGAAAGGCCGATAGCTTTTAATTGCTCTCGCATCGTAGCGATGTTTTCATATGTCCAAGTTTTTGGATGAGAATTATTTTGCATTGCCGCATTTTCTGCAGGCATTCCAAAAGCATCCCAGCCCATTGGGTGTAAAACATTAAAACCTTTCGCTCGCTTATAACGGGCTACAACATCGCCCATGGTATAATTGCGAACATGGCCAATGTGAATGCGGCCTGATGGATAGGGAAACATCTCCAAAACATAATATTTTGGTTTTGAATCCTGATTGTCTGTTTCGAAAATCTTTTGCTCTGCCCATAGGGCTTGCCAGCGTGGTTCAGCATCGCGAGGGTTATAGCGTTCATTTGCCATTTGTTTTTGAGCCATTTTTCTGGTTTTTATATCAAATCAGTTTTGAAAGGTTTTAGGACAATCACCAGAAAATTGTTAGCAGGTCAACCTTTAAAGGTCTCTGTCTGTGCTATTGATAATGAAAAAGAATTGGATCATATGATGTTATCAAGCGTTACATATCTAAAAGAAATATTAGAAATTATACATAAATCAAAAAAACACGATCAAGAAACACATTTAATTGCTGTTTCCAAAACTTTTACTGAAGAAGATATTTTGCCTGTTTTGAAAGCAGGTCAGCGTTTATTTGGTGAAAATAGGGTGCAAGAGGCCCAAAAAAAATGGCCCTCATTAAAAGAACGTTTTCTTGATATTGAACTTCATCTAATTGGTCCGCTGCAATCTAATAAAACGTCTGATGCTGTGAAGCTGTTTGATGTTATTCATAGTGTTGATAGAGAAAAAATTGCAAAAAACTTGGCTGTAGAAATGGAAAGGCAGGGGAAAAACTTGCCCGTCTTTATTCAGGTAAATAGTGGGCGTGAACCCCAAAAGGCAGGCATATTGCCAGAAGATGCTGATGATTTTATAAAAACTTGTAGGCATACATATCAATTAAATGTTCTTGGTTTGATGGCCATTCCACCTGCTGATCTTGATCCAACACCCTATTTCAAAGAGTTGAGTGATATTGCAAAGCGTAATGATTTGAAAGAGCTTTCCATGGGAATGTCTTCTGATTATCAAAAAGCAATTCAGGAAGGGGCTACTTATATCAGGGTTGGTAGCGCACTTTTTGGCATGCGCTCTTAATTTTCCAATTGTGAAGTATAGCGTATTCTTTTTAAAATGGGGATCATTTTAAAGTGGTTTAGCTATAGTGCTGTTAATCATCTTTTGATGATGAAGTCTGTTTGAGGTGTTGCTTCTTTTAAAAAACGCAACATTGCATGTTTTGAAACGGCAACGCAGCCTTCTGTTGGACTATAATCAGCATGGGCTAGATGAAAGAAAACAGCACTGCCAGCAAAGCGTTTTCGACAAGAAATATTGTAATCAAGTACAACGATCAAATCATAAAGGTGGTCACCTCTCATTAAAAGTTCATGAGAATTGGGATAAGGAATTTTGATTTTCCGATTATAATTCCTGTCCAAAGGATCATCACACCAGCCGTCATTGGGTTTTATTGGATAAAGGGGAATTTGTGTTTGGGGGCGTTTAATTCTATCTGCTCTATAAAAAGCTTCTCTCACATTAAAGCGGCCAATGGGTGTTGCGCCATCTCCTTCTTTTTTAGAAGAGAAAATGCCGCTTCTCCCTAACGCGCATGGGGTTGACCAACTGCTTTTGTGCGTTTTCATCACAAAATTGCCATCGGAATGTGATTTCCAATTTTGGCTAATTATCACAATCTTCATAGTATAACCTCATAACTCTGTAAGGAGAGCAGTTTACCTGATGGGATAATCAGGGTAATGATTATTTGTTTTTTTTCAAAAATCTCTTACCTTGTTTTCTATCAGGATTCTATCTGGCTAATAAAAAAATCGGGAAGGGTGAAATATGACCGCGCGTAGAATAATAATTGTCGATGATGATCTCGATCTTTGTGAGGCCTTGATGGAGCAATTGAGTCTTTATGAAGAGTTTGAAATAGAACATCAGGAAAATGCGACCAAAGGCATAAAAGCTGCTAGAAACGGGCATTGTGATCTTTTGATTATGGATGTGGGCTTACCTGATATGGATGGTCGTGAAGCCGTTAAGCTTTTGCGTAAAGGGGGCTTTACAGCGCCTATTATTATGTTAACTGGCCACGACACAGACTCCGATACAATTTTAGGGCTTGAAGCAGGGGCCAATGATTATGTCACAAAACCTTTCCGTTTTGCTGTTCTTCTTGCCCGCATTCGCGCGCAACTACGCCAGCATGAACAAAGTGAAGATGCGACTTTTACCGTTGGCCCTTATGTTTTTAGGCCAAGTTCAAAACTTCTATCAGATGATTTTGGGAAGAAAATACGTTTGACTGAGAAAGAGACATCTATTTTGAAGTTTCTTTACCGCGTTGGGGATAAACCAGTTACACGGGATGTTCTTTTGGAAGAAGTTTGGGGCTATAATTCTGGTGTTACAACGCACACGTTGGAAACGCATATTTATCGTTTACGCCAGAAAATTGAACGCGACCCTTCCAATGCGGAGCTGCTTGTGACAGAAAGTGGGGGTTATAAACTTAATCCGTAATAGTCTTCAGCATGGTTTGAAGGTCAATAACAATCAGGGTGTTTGATATTTATGGGATTATCGGACGATATTGACCGATTAAAAAAAATACCATTCCTTTCTGTTTTAAGTGATGAGGCTTTGCGTCTTATTGCCTTTAATAGTGAGGAAAGCCATGCACGCGATGGTGATACTGTATTTTTTGTTGGGGATCCTGCTACTTGCTCTTTTTTCGTGCTTGAAGGTGCTCTTTCCTTGCAGGAGCTTGTTAATGGCGAAATGCGGGAGCGTTCTTTAATTATGCCAGACAGCTTGGCAGATCCCTATGCTCTTATTTCAGATATTAAACGTTCTTATACAGGAAAAGCTGTTGGTTCTCTTTCTTTTTTGATGCTTGAAAGGGCAACGTTTTTAAAAGTTTTAAAAACC
>CALHLB010000049.1 GCA_938034375.1 uncultured Alphaproteobacteria bacterium
AGCCGCATCCGCCACTATCTCGCTCGTTTCCATAGAAAAACATTCTGCTATTCCAAAGCAATACATATGGTGCAAGCTACACTTATCGTCTTCTTTACCGATAACTGGAATGATTATCTATTTTAATGCACCAATGCCAAAAAATTAATTATAATCATCAACTTACCCACTTCTCTGTAAGTTAAATTATTTTTACTCCATTCTTAATATGGAGAAATTTTAATGAAGTAAGAACTAAATCCAAAACGGTGTGAAGAAATTCGTCAAGTCTTTCGTGGTTCAGATGCAAGAGTGAAAAATATCAATGATGAAGAGCGCTCTTGCATGCAAAGCATAAACGATGCACGAAGACAATTACCCCTTAAAAAAACTGAATTACGCAATGCAAAACTCAGAAGCGTTGAGGTAAATGCAATTGGCCTTTTAAAAGGCCCCGTCACTGGTGTTACAGGCTTGGCATTAGGAAATGAGTCCAATGTTACCACTATGAGACTCGAAGATGAGATAAAAGAATTAGAGAATATTATCGAAAGTTCGCAAAACAAAATTATGCGCCTTAGAAGTGAGCCACAGCTTCTATAGCGTAAGCCTTATAAAATGATCATCATCTATAAGAAAAGCTGAGCTAAAACAAATGAGTATAGCTAAAATTCATAATCATTTTATAGTGCTTTAGCTATACAAGACAATGATGCAAAATTTGCTGCAGAAGCTAAACAACTCGATTGTGTTATATAACTCCAAAACAAAAAACGCGGGCTTAAAAACCCGCGTCTTAAAATTTTATTTCAAAGGTCCCACCCTATTCAGCAGGTTCAGCCGCCCCTGCATCACGCATATCGGAAAGCAAAGTTTCAGCCTCATCAACACCAGACGTTTTGCGCTGTTGATCAACAATCAAATCATCGCGGCGCCCTGCAACATGGCGTACCTCATTCATGCTGCCACCTGTACCAGCGGGAATTAAGCGACCCACAATCACGTTTTCTTTCAAGCCATCCAACGTGTCAATTTTACCAGCAACCGCCGCTTCCGTTAGAACGCGTGTTGTTTCCTGGAAAGAAGCCGCAGAAATAAATGAGCGTGTTTGCAAACTTGCTTTCGTAATACCCAAAAGAATAGGTGTTCCTTTAGCAGGTGTACGTGCTTCATCAATAAGTTTTTGATTTGCAGCCTCATATTCAAGGCGGTCAACCTGCTCATCTTTTAGATAATCACTATCACCTGGATCAGTAATTTCGATTTTTTGAAGCATTTGACGCACAATCGTTTCAATATGCTTATCGTTGATGGTCACCCCTTGCAGGCGATAGACTTCCTGAATCTCGTTAACGAGATAGGCAGCTAGCGCTTCAACACCCTTAATCGCCAGAATATCATGAGGTGCCGGATTACCATCTAGAATATATTCACCCTTTTCAATAGTGTCCCCTTCCTGCCAGTGGAACGGCTTACCTTTAGGAATGAGATATTCAACAGGCTCCTGTCCTTCATTCTGTGGTTCAACAACAATGCGACGTTTGTTCTTATAATCTCGACCAAACCGAATAACACCATCATTTTCCGCAATAATAGCATGATCTTTAGGGCGCCGCGCTTCAAAAAGTTCCGCCACGCGTGGCAAACCACCCGTAATGTCTTTCGTCTTCGCGCTTTCAAGTGGAATACGGGCCAAAACATCACCAGCATTCACTTTCGCGCCTAAATCAA
Source organism: uncultured Alphaproteobacteria bacterium (assembly GCA_938034375.1). GTDB lineage: Bacteria > Pseudomonadota > Alphaproteobacteria > Rhizobiales > JACESI01 > JACESI01. Next base: position 1,711 of record CALHLB010000049.1, read on the forward strand.
CGGAAAGAATTGAATCAACAGACAATAAGTAACGTGCATCTGAGCCACGACCCAGCTTTTCAACAGAACCGTCTTCTTTATGAAGTACAATGGCAGGTTTCAAATCAGCATTGCGTGTATTGGAGCGCCAATCTGTCACAACACGTTTGGTAATACCTGTCGTTTCATCAGCTGTTTCAGAAACGGATGCCCCTTCAACAAGGTCTTCAAAACCAATAATACCAGATACCTCAGTGATAACCGGACGTGTGTAAGGATCCCATTCGGCTAGACGTTGGCCTGCTTTAATTTTATCGCCTTCATCAACAAAAATGTGAGCACCATAGTTAACCTTATGGGTTGCGCGTTCTGTGCCATCTGTATCAATAACAATGATGGACATATTACGCCCCATCACAATCATCTTACCTTCTGAATCGCGCACAACATTGCGGTTTTTCATCTTAATTGTGCCCTCAAAATTACTTTCAAGGAAGGATGAATCAACCACTTGTGCCGTACCACCAACGTGGAAGGTACGCATGGTAAGCTGTGTACCAGGCTCACCAATTGACTGCGCGGCAATAACACCAACAGCCTCACCCATATTAACAGGCGTACCCCGCGCAAGGTCGCGACCATAACAAGTTGCACAAACACCGATTTTTGTTTCACAAGTCAAAACCGAACGAATGCGAACCGATTGAACTTTTGCGGCTTCAATTTTTGCAACATCAGCCTCATCAAGCATAACGCCTTTATCAACGATTATATCACCGCTATTGGGAGCCTTGATTGGATCAGCCGTAAAACGACCGAGGATACGGCTCCCCAAACTTGCGACAACTTGACCACTGTCAACAATTGCCTGCATAGTAAGGCCGGTTTCAGTTCCGCAATCTTCTTCATTGATAATGCAGTCTTGAGCCACATCCACCAAACGCCGTGTCAAATAACCAGAGTTTGCTGTTTTCAAAGCCGTATCGGCAAGACCTTTACGCGCACCGTGAGTTGAGTTGAAATATTCCATCACCGTCAAACCTTCTTTAAAGTTTGAAGTAATTGGTGTTTCAATAATAGACCCATCCGGCTTTGCCATAAGGCCACGCATACCAGCAAGCTGACGCATCTGTTTTGGAGAACCCCGCGCACCAGAATGCGCCATCATATAAACCGAATTCATCGGTTTTTGACGTTTAGTTTCCTCGTCAAATTTAACAGCTTTAATCTCGCCCATCATTTCATCGGCAATTTTATCGGTACATTTCGCCCAGGCATCGACAACCTTGTTGTATTTTTCACCTTGGGTGATCAAACCATCTTGATATTGCTGTTCAAATTCAGTCACCATGGTTTCTGTGTTTTCAACCATGGTATACTTGGAATCTGGAATAACCATATCATCCATGCCAAATGAAATACCGGCTGTACAAGCATGTTTAAAGCCAAGAGCCATAATTTGGTCGCAGAAAATAACCGTCTCTTTCTGCCCACAATGACGATAAACTGTATCAATCATGGACGAGATATTTTTCTTGGTCATCTCCTGATTGCAAATGCTAAAGGGAACCTTAAAGCTCTTTGGCAAATGATTGCCAACGATCATACGTCCAGGTGTTGTATCAAAAATCTCTGATGTCGGGTTGCCCTCTTCATCAACAGATTTAAACCGGCCCTTAATTTTCGTATGAAGCGTGATGACCTTATTTTCCAAAGCATGAAGAATTTCCCCCATGTCAGAAAAAACCATCCCCTCACCTGGCTCATTTTCAGCCATGATTGAAAGATAGTAAAGACCCAAAACCATATCTTGTGAAGGCACAATAATTGGTTGTCCATTAGCTGGATGCAAAATGTTGTTAGTTGACATCATCAGCACGCGCGCTTCAAGCTGAGCTTCCAGTGAAAGCGGCACATGAACCGCCATCTGGTCACCATCAAAGTCGGCATTAAAGGCTGAACAAACGAGCGGATGCAGGTTAATCGCCTTACCTTCAATAAGAACGGGTTCAAAAGCTTGAATACCCAAACGGTGAAGCGTTGGAGCGCGGTTTAAAAGAACTGGATGCTCACGGATAACTTCATCAAGAATATCCCATACTTCCGGCTTTTCTTTTTCAACCAGCTTTTTAGCTTGTTTAACTGTTGAGGAATAGCCTTTGGCGTCAAGGCGTGAATAGATAAATGGCTTGAAAAGCTCAAGAGCCATTTTCTTTGGCAAACCACATTGATGCAATTTCAATTCAGGACCTGTAACGATTACAGAACGACCTGAATAGTCTACCCGCTTACCAAGAAGGTTCTGACGGAAACGACCCTGTTTCCCTTTAAGCATGTCTGAAAGAGATTTTAATGGACGCTTATTAGCCCCCGTAATGGTGCGGCCACGACGGCCATTATCAAACAACGCATCAACAGATTCCTGCAACATACGTTTTTCATTACGAATGATAATATCTGGCGCACGCAACTCAATCAAACGCTTTAAGCGGTTGTTACGATTTATAACACGGCGATAAAGATCATTAAGATCAGACGTAGCAAAGCGTCCACCATCCAGTGGTACAAGCGGGCGTAAATCCGGCGGGATAACCGGAACAATATCCATAATCATCCATTCAGGACGATTACCCGATTCAATAAAAGCCTCAACAACCTTTAAGCGTTTTGCCAGTTTCTTAGGTTTTAACTCGGTGGTAGATTCAGCAATTTCCTGGCGTAAATCAATTGCAAGCTGCTCAAGGTCCAAGCTGGCAAGAATTTCTTTAATTGCCTCAGCGCCAATCATGGCAGTAAAACTGTCTACGCCATATTCATCTTGAGCTGTCATATATTCTTCTTCTGAAAGAAGTTGATATTCTTTCAAAGGAGTAAGACCTGGTTCTGTTACCACGAAGCTTTCAAAATATAAAATACGTTCCAAACCTTTCAGCGTCATATCAAGAAGCTGACCAATGCGGGAAGGAAGGGATTTTAAAAACCAGATATGGGCAACAGGAGCAGCAAGTTCAATATGGCCCATACGTTCACGGCGCACGCGTTGTAAGGTAACTTCAACGCCACACTTTTCGCAAATAACGCCTTTATATTTCATGCGCTTATATTTACCGCACAAACATTCATAGTCTTTTACAGGGCCGAAAATACGGGCGCAGAAAAGGCCATCTTTTTCTGGTTTGAAAGTACGATAGTTAATGGTTTCCGGCTTTTTAATTTCACCAAATGACCAGGAACGAATTTTTTCAGGGCTGGCAATTGTAATTTTGATTTGGTCAAAATTTTGTGCCGGCGTATGCGGATTAAAGATATGTGCAAGATCTTGGTTCATTGCATATTTCCTTTGGGGTATCCCCTTTTTGGAAGCTTTCGCGCCTTTTAAGTCGCGCCACTTTCCATAAAATGAAAGGATCAGGCAGTCTTTAAAAACTGCCTGATAAACGGCTTACTTTACTCAGCAGGTTCTTCACTTGCCTCATGGTCAATCACATCACCTTCACCATCATCAAGTGAACTTTCTAATTGAACGTTAAGACCAAGTGAGCGCATTTCCTTGACCAGAACGTTGAAGCTTTCAGGAATACCGGCTTCAAACGTATCATCACCACGTACAATCGCTTCATAAACCTTGGTTCTACCGGCAACATCATCCGACTTCACAGTCAACATTTCTTGCAAGGTATAAGCAGCACCATAAGCCTCAAGCGCCCAAACTTCCATCTCACCAAAGCGCTGACCACCAAACTGGGCCTTACCACCCAATGGTTGTTGGGTTACAAGGGAATAAGGGCCTATTGAACGGGCGTGAATCTTATCATCAACCAAGTGATGCAGTTTTAACATATAAATATAACCAACCGTCACACGGCGATCGAATTGTTCACCTGTACGGCCATCAAACAAGATGGACTGACCAGATTTATGCAGACCACCACGCTCAAGCATGTCAACAACATCAGGCTCACGGGCGCCATCAAAAACCGGCGTTGCAATACAAACGCCTTTTGAAAGCTGTTTACCAGCAAGAACAATTTCGTCATCGCTATAAGCTGAAACGTCTTCATTCTTAACACCGTCTGAATAGATACCTTCAATTTCCTTGCGAACAGGTTCAAGTTCACCAGAGCGTTTATACTCTTCCATCATGCGGCCAATTTTTTGCCCCATGCCAGCACAAGCCCAACCCAAATGAGTTTCAAGAATTTGCCCCACATTCATACGCGAAGGCACACCAAGCGGATTAAGAACCACATCAACATGTTGGCCATCTTCCAAAAACGGCATGTCTTCAACAGGTACAATACGTGAAACCACGCCTTTGTTACCATGACGACCAGCCATTTTATCACCAGGTTGAATTTTGCGTTTAATGGCAACAAAAACTTTTACCATTTTCATCACGCCAGGGGGCAGTTCATCACCACGCTGTAATTTTTCCACCTTGTCGATGAAGCGTTTTTCAAGCAATTTACGGCTATCATCATATTGGCCGCGTAAAGCTTCCAATTCACCCATGAAGCTTTCATCATCAAAGGCAAATTGCCACCAATGACTACGCGGAAACTCTTCTAATAGCTCTTTGGTAATTTCTTTTGATCCATTAAAGCCTTTTGGACCACCAATTGCTGTCTTACCAATAAGTGTATCACTCAAGCGGTTATAAACGTTACGGTCAAGAATAGCCTGCTCGTCATCCCGGTCTTTGGCAAGGCTTTCAATTTCCTCACGCTCAATCGACATCGCTCGTTCATCTTTTTCAACACCATGGCGATTGAAAACACGCACTTCAACGATTGTACCACGGTCTCCCGGTGGGACACGCAATGACGTATCACGCACATCAGAAGCTTTCTCACCAAAAATGGCGCGGAGAAGTTTTTCTTCCGGTGTCATCGGGCTTTCGCCTTTTGGTGTGATTTTACCAACCAGAATATCACCGGCAGAAACTTCAGCCCCAATATAAACAATACCCGCCTCATCAAGGTTTTTCAAAGCTTCTTCAGAAACATTGGGTATGTCACGGGTAATTTCTTCAGGGCCAAGCTTTGTATCACGTGCCATCACCTCAAATTCTTCAATGTGAATTGAAGTAAACACATCGTCACGCACAATGCGTTCTGAGAGAAGAATTGAATCCTCGTAATTATAGCCATTCCAAGGCATAAACGCCACAAGAGCGTTGCGACCAAGAGCCAAATCACCCAGATCCGTTGAGGGTCCATCGGCAATAATATCGCCACGCGTTACAGTTTCACCCATCGTAACCAGCGGGCGCTGGTTGATACAGGTATTTTGATTTGAACGCTGGAATTTTTGCAGGCGGTAAATATCAACACCTGGTCGAGACGGATCAAGGTCTTCCGTTGCGCGAATAACGATACGGGTCGCATCCACCTGATCAACAACACCAGCGCGTCTTGCAGTAATGGCAGCTCCAGAATCACGTGCCACAACAGATTCCATACCTGTTCCAACAAATGGCGCTTCAGCACGCACCAATGGCACAGCCTGGCGCATCATGTTCGACCCCATCAATGCGCGGTTCGCATCATCATTTTCCAGAAATGGTATAAGCGAAGCAGCAACAGAAACAAGCTGTTTAGGCGAAACGTCCATTAAATCGACATTATCAATTGGCGAAATAAGAACTTCACCAGCATGGCGTGCCTGCACTGTATCATTGACAAATTTTGAATTTTCATCCAAAGGTGCATTCGCCTGCGCAACAGTATAATTCGCTTCCTGCATGGCTGAAAGGTAAATCACCTCATCCGTTACCGCACCATCAACAACCTTGCGGTACGGACTTTCAATAAAGCCATATTTGTTAACGCGGGCAAATGTCGCCAAAGAGTTAATCAAACCAATATTTGGCCCTTCAGGCGTTTCAATTGGACAGATACGCCCATAATGGGTTGGATGCACGTCACGCACTTCAAAGCCGGCACGTTCCCGTGTCAAACCACCAGGGCCCAAAGCAGAAAGGCGGCGTTTATGGGTAATTTCAGATAGTGGATTTGTTTGATCCATAAATTGTGATAACTGAGAAGACCCAAAAAATTCACGCACAGCCGCAGCAGCAGGCTTTGCATTAATCAGATCTTGAGGCATCACCGTATCAATCTCAACAGACGACATACGCTCCTTAATCGCGCGCTCCATGCGAAGAAGACCAACACGATACTGGTTTTCCATCAATTCACCAACAGAACGAACACGGCGATTTCCAAGATTGTCAATATCGTCAATCTCACCACGTCCATCGCGCAAATTAATCAACGTACGGACAACTTCAACAATGTCTTCTTTACGCAGAATACGAACCGTATCTTCTGCATCAAGCCCCATGCGAATGTTCATTTTCACGCGGCCAACAGCAGAAAGGTCATAACGCTCTGAATCAAAAAAGAGCGATTCAAACATAGCTTCAGCTGTTTCAATGGTCGGTGGCTCACCAGGGCGCATGACACGATAAATATCAAAAAGCGCTGATTCACGACTGTCATTTTTATCGGCAGCAAGCGTATTACGCAAATAAGGCCCAATATTCACATGGTCAATATCAAGAAGCCTAAGATCAGTAAAACCATACTCGATCATCGCTTCCAGAATTTCAGCATCAATCTCGTCACCGGCTTCAGCAAAAATAGCGCCAGTTTGCATATTGATCATGTCTTCACAAACATAGCGACCGATCAGATCATCATTTTCGAGCTGAATAAAGTTAACACCTTTTTCCTTGAGCTGCTTAACTGTCCGAGCAGTAATTTTTTTACCTGCTTCAACAACAACCTCACCGCTTTCAGCATCAATCAGATCAACAGCAGTTTTTTGCCCTTTGAAATTTTCACCATCGAAGGGAATGCGCCACCCCTCACCGGAGCGACTGTAAGTAATTGAATTATAATATTCAGCCAAAACCGTTTCAGGGTCATAACCAAGTGCATAAAGAAGTGTTGTAACCGGCAATTTACGACGGCGATCAATTCTTGCATGGACAATGTCTTTAGCGTCAAATTCAATATCCAACCAAGAACCGCGATAAGGAATAATGCGCGATGCAAATAGAAGTTTACCCGATGAATGGGTTTTTCCTTTGTCGTGGTCAAAGAAAACGCCAGGCGAGCGGTGCATTTGAGAAACAATAACCCGTTCAGTACCGTTCACAATAAAGGTGCCATTACCAGTCATGAACGGCATATCACCCATATAAACATCTTGCTCTTTGATGTCTTTAACAGATTTTGCGCCTGTATCTTCATCAATATCAAAAACAATTAGACGAAGCGTCACTTTTAAAGGCGCTGAAAATGTCATTCCACGCTGGCGACATTCTTCAACATCGTATTTTGGTGACTCAAATTCATAAGACACAAATTCTAGCATAGAAGCGCCAGAAAAATCTGTTATCGGAAAAACAGATTTGAAAACCGCCTGAAGTCCTTCTTCAATGCGGCTGTTATCGGCTTGAGGCTGAACCTGCAAAAACTGATCATAAGAGGCTTTTTGAACCTCAATCAGATTTGGCATTTCTGCCACCTCTGTAATATCGCCATAATATTTACGAAGACGTCTGCGACCTGAAAATGCCTGGGCCATTTTCGCTCCTTGAAAGTCCGATTCATTGAGCGTTAAAATCGGTATGGTTATATTTCATCGCCGTCCGCGCCGCTCAACACCACTGCGCGATGAAACCAAATTAGTTGATTATCGAAACACCATTTTAAAGATGCATGGAAAAGCAACTAAATAAAAAACACTCAATTCAACCATCGATTTAAGTGCCTGTATTTTGTTATCCATAATAAAAATATTAAAAATAACTATAGGTGCGCTTGGCATAACACCCAACGCACCCGATTTTCGTCATAAAGACCAAAAAGCTTTATAGCAAGTAAAATTACTTAACTTCAACAGAAGCGCCGGCACCTTCAAGCTTGCCTTTAATTTCTTCTGCTTCTTCTTTAGAAACGCCTTCTTTAACTGCCTTTGGCGCACTTTCAACAAGCTCTTTAGCTTCTTTAAGGCCAAGACCAGTAATGCCGCGAACTTCTTTAATCACATTGATTTTCTTGTCGCCTGCACCAGCAAGAACAACATCAAATTCAGTTTTTTCTTCTTCTGCTTCACCGCCGGCACCGCCAGCACCAGGAACAGCGGCAGCAACTGCAACAGGTGCTGCGGCAGAAACGCCCCATTTTTCTTCCAATAATTTTGAAAGCTCAGCAGCTTCCAACACTGTAAGGGCAGACAGATCGTCTACGATTTTTTCCAAATCAGCCATTTTATTTCTTCCTAAAGGTTTGAACCAATTTTGTTAATTTTAAAAGTCGGCCTCACGCCGCTTCATCTTTAGAGGCATAGGCCCCAACCACACGAGCAAGCTGACCTGCTGGTGCGTTGACAACTTGCGCGATTTTTCCTGCTGGTGCCTGAATAAGGCCAACCAGCTTACCGCGCAATTCATCAAGTGATGGCATTGTCGCAAGCGCTTTAACACCATCTGCATTGAGGTTTGTAGTTCCCATTGCACCACCAAGAATCACGAAATCTTCGTTCTTCTTTGCAAAGGCTGATGCAATTTTCGGTGCGACAACAGGGTCATCTGAATAAGCGATGACAGTCGGACCTGTAAAAAGATCCTGAATATGTGTCGCATCTGTGCCTTCAAGAGCAAGCTTTACGAGACGATTTTTCGCCACTTTGACACTGGCGCCAGCTTCACGCATCTGATTACGTAGCTCAGACATTTGTGCAACTGTAAGACCAGCATAGTGGGCCACAACAACAACCCCAGTCTCTTTAAAGACAGAGTTTAATGATGTAACGAGCTCTTGTTTTTCTGCTCTATCCACTGCTTCTCTCCATTTAAGGTGATTACCACCTCGTTGGCATTTGCTGGTTTGACGGAAGGCCTAAAGACACTAAGCCAAACCAACGGCTTAGCCTGCCGTCCTGCTTTAAAGGCAGGATAAAGGTTCAAACCCGATTATTCACCCTTTTCCAAGGTCATAAATCCGGCTTAATCCCATCTCATGCTGGCCCATAGGGTTTAAAACTTGGAATACTCCAAATTACCCGCAATCTCGGACAGGGTGAAGATTGAATTTCAATCCTCATTAATGAAAAAGCATAACAAGCACGCTTCTTCAAAACTTTATAATTTTGCTGCTTTACGCTGATAATGTTGAAACGTCAACCTTTACACCAGGCCCCATTGTTGAAGAAAGGCCGACACGCTTAACAAAAGTACCTTTAGCACCACTTGGTCGCGCTTTATTAACAGCTTCAGCAAAAGCTTGAATATTTTCAAGCAAGGCTTGCTCTGAAAAACTAACCTTACCAACGCCAGCATGCAAAATACCTGCTTTTTCCACACGGAAATCAACAGCACCACCTTTTGCAGCCTCAACAGCCTTCGTTACATCAGGCGTTACCGTACCCACTTTCGGGTTTGGCATCAAATTACGAGGACCTAAAATCTTACCAAGACGACCAACAATCGGCATCATATCAGGCGTAGCAATACAGCGGTCAAAGTCAATTTTACCACCCTGAACTTCCTGCATCAATTCTTCAGCACCAACAATATCAGCACCAGCAGCTTTGGCTTCCTCGGCCTTGTCACCACGTGCAAAAACAGCAACACGTACCGTTTTGCCGGTACCATTTGGCAAATTGCAAACGCCACGAACCATCTGATCTGCATGACGTGGATCAACACCCAAATTCATAACAATATCAACAGTTTCATCAAATTTAGCCGTTGCACGATCTTTAACAAGCTTAACAGCCTCTAAAAGAGCAAGTTCAGTATTCTTTTCAAGCCCTTCACGAGCTTTTGTCAATCTTTTTCCTGATTTTGCCATTTCCTAGCCCTCCACTGCAATGCCCATAGAACGGGCAGAGCCTTCAACTTGGCGCATGGCCATTTCAATATCAAAGGCATTTAGATCTTTCATTTTGGTTTCAGCAATTTCACGCACCTGATCATGTGTTACTGAAGCAACCGTTCCGCGACCCGGCGTTTGCGAACCAGATTTAACACCCGCAGCTTTCTTCAAAAGAAAAGAAACCGGCGGCGTTTTCATCTCAAATGTGAAAGATTTATCTTGGAAAATAGTAATGGTTACAGGAACAGGCGCCCCTTTTTCCATTTCTTGTGAGGCTGCATTAAAAGCCTTACAAAATTCCATAATATTAAGACCACGTTGACCCAAAGCAGGACCAATCGGGGGGGAAGGGTTTGCAGCCCCGGCAGGCACTTGAAGCTTCAAGTAGCCATCAATTTTCTTCGCCATTTTTTAACTCCATAATTCAGGACTAAACGCCCTTTTCAACATGAGCCTACGTGGTGAGATAAAGAAAAGCGGCAACTTTTCTAATCTTCCACATAGATTGCATCAATCAGAGCTTTTGCACCTGATTGAATTCCAATTCAACAGGTGTTGCCCTGCCAAAAATAGAAACCGTAACTTTGAGGCGCGCACGATCATCGTCCACCTCTTCGACAAAGCCATCAAAATCTGAAAACGGCCCATCAGAAACCTTAACTTTCTCACCAACCTCAAAACTGAAAGTAGGCTTGGGACGATCAACACCTTCCTGCACCTGAACAAGAATACGCTCTGCTTCCGCATCAGAAATCGGCATAGGCTTTGAATCATTTCCCAAAAAACCGGTAACCTTGGGCGTATCCTTGATTAAGTGATAAGTTTCATCCGTTAGCTCCATACGAACCAAAACATAACCAGGAAAAAACTTGCGCTCAGCTTCAACTTTTCGTCCGCCCCGCACCTCAACAGTTTTTTCGGTCGGAACGATGACACTTTCAACAAGGTGATCCATACCTTTTTGTTGCACTTTTTCTTGAATGGATTCGCAAACTTTTTTCTCAAAGTTTGAATAAGCATTCACGATATACCAACGCATGGCCATAATATTTTCTCCGCACTTTGAAGTTTAAAATTAGCGCCCGATACTCAGCAATGCGCTGATACCCCAACCCAAAATCTGGTCAATAGCAAGAAAAAACAGCGTAGCCAAAAAAACCATAATAAGGACCATAACAGTCGTTACCAGAGTCTCATTGCGGGTGGGCCAAACAACTTTGGCCGTCTCTGCGCGCACTTCCTGCAAAAACTTAAATGGGTTCAAACGTGATGCCATCTCAATCTCTTTAAATTTTTCGCCTACAATATATTGATTATTCGATATAGTGCCTAGACGCAATTGGGGCGCGAAACTTTTTGATAAGCCCTCGCACCCTTTGAGTGATGTACCTTTAATCACAGTTTTTTATTTTAACAAGACTTATTTCACTGGAAATTACTAAAAAACCATGCCTACTAGGCAAAAATCAATCATTTTTGCACTCAGGGTTTATTGAAAGTGCCATATCTAAACCGACCGAACGAAAGTAAAGCGCCCCCCTTCCCCTCAATCAGCCTTATCATACCTACATTGAATGCAGGCGATTCCCTTGATGAAAGTTTAGCAAGTCTTCCTGCAATTTTTCATGACATCATAATTTCAGACGGCGGCTCAGAAGATGATACAGTTTTAACCGCTCAAAAATATAAAGCAAAAATTATTCATTCAAAAAAAGGACGAGGCAACCAACTTCATCAAGGCACACACGTGGCGTATGGTGATTGGTTTTTGTTTCTTCATGCAGATACAAAACTTGATAAGAATGCAGCAGAATGCATAAAGAATTTCACGACAAATTCCGGAAGCAAAAGAAGACTGGCTCACTTTATTTTCAAGCTTGATGATAAAAGCAGCAAATCAGAGAGCCTGGAAAAAATCGTTAATTGGCGTAACCGTCAATTTGCTCTTCCTTATGGCGATCAAGGTTTTTTAATTCATCGAAAACTTTATCAAGAATTAGGAGGCTTTCATAACCACCCCTTAATGGAAGATGTTGACCTGATTTGGCGCCTTCACAAAAAAGTGGGGAAAAGTGCCATTGTTTTATTACCAGCCCATGCTACCACAAGCGCGGAAAAATTTATTAAAGACGGCTATATAAAAAGATCACTTAAAAATCTTTTTTGTCTTTTACTTTTTCGCCTTGGCATACCAACAAACTGGATTGCGAAACTCTATTGATGCAAAAAACAATCATCCTATTTGCCCGCCTTCCCCGCTACGGAAAAGGCAAAACCAGATTAGCCCGCACAATCGGCAAATTAAGGGCATGGCGCTTTTATCAAAGAACTTTAGAAGTCCTATCCAAGAAATTGATAAATATTAATAATATTGATTTTAAAATTTCTGTGACACCTAATATTAACACCAAAGAACAAGCTGGCAAGCTGTTAGCACCTTATACCTTAATGCAGCAAGGCAATGGCGATTTGGGTAGGCGCATGAAAAACGCATTTTTAAAAATCGACAAAGGAAAAGCTGTAATAATTGGCAGCGATATTCCCGATATAGAGGTTCATCATATCAAACAAGCTTTCAAAAAACTTGAAACGCATGATGCTGTTTTTGGTCCTTGTGATGATGGCGGTTACTGGTTAGTCGGTCTTAAAAATACGTGCTACCTACCACGGGGCTTTATGGAAAATGTACGTTGGTCTACCTCGCATAGTCTTCAAGATACATTATCAACCCTACCAAAATCATGGAAGGTGTCGTATATCACACAATTAGATGATATTGATACCGGCGCGGTTTATGATCGATGGCGCGCCAAAAACAAGAAAGGTAAATAGGTTTATGGGCATTATAACGAAATTGGCCAATCCCACGCAGTTTTTAAAGCTGTCTGGGATTTTGTTACCCTTTACAATTGGTCTTTCAGTTATTTTTACACTTCTCGGTCTTTACATGACCTTTTTCGTAGCTCCTGAAGATTATCAACAAGGGCAAACAGTGCGTATTATGTTTATTCATGTACCCTCTGCCTGGCTCGCTATGTTTTCCTATTCCCTAATGGCAGCCTCTGCCATTGGCACTCTTGTCTGGAAACATCCTTTGGCAGATGTTTCTGCTAAGGCTGCAGCCCCGCTTGGTGCGGCCTTTGCCCTTTTAACGCTCGTAACAGGCGCATTATGGGGCAAACCAACATGGGGTACATGGTGGATTTGGGATGCGCGCTTAACATCCGTCCTTGTGCTTTTTATCATGTATCTTGGCCTTATTGCTCTTTGGCACGTTATAGAAGAACCAACAAAAGCTGCCCGTATTGCTGCTGTTATGATTTTGGTGGGATTTATTAACATACCCATTATCAAATTCTCAGTAGACTGGTGGAATACCTTGCATCAACCAGCCAGCGTGTTTCGGTTCGATGGACCAACAATCCATAATGATATTCTTATTCCCCTCATTATAATGGCTCTGGCCTTTACGTTTATTTTCATCACCCTTCATTTTTCTGCCATGCGAAATGAAATTATGAAGCATCGTATCAGAGGCCTGCAAAACCGTAAAGCCTTTGAAAAAGCACCCCATCCGTCAAAAATTATTACGGAGACACTGTAATGCTTTTTGAGGGACAAAATTCTTATATTACAGCATCTTATGCCATAACCTTCATTGTGTTTCTTAGCCTTTTTCTTTGGGTTTACAGTGATAAATTAAAGCAGAAAAAAACTCTTGAAACATTGGAAAAAGAAGATGACTAAAACACCAGAAAGCAAAAAAGGATTCAATATATTCTATGTGTTACCCTTTGGGATTTTTATTGTTTTGTGCATCCTATTCTTTTTTCAGCTAACGAGTGGGCGCGACAATAGCCATATCCCCTCTGCCCTTATTGGAAAAAGTCTACCCGATTTTGATTTACCTGCTCTTGAAGGATCTTCAAAACCCGGTTTTTCAACAAAGACAGCCGGCAATCATTCTCTAACCCTCATTAATGTGTGGGCTTCATGGTGCGCTCCGTGTCGATTGGAGCATCCATTTGTTGAAGCTTTAGCAAAAGATAAAAGGCTAAGAGTATTTGGACTAAACTATAAAGACAAGCCTTCTACAGCTCTCTCCTTCCTTCATGAACTTGGCAACCCCTATGATGCCATCGGCGTTGATGAAAGCGGCCGTGTTGGGCTTGACTTTGGTGTTTATGGTGTACCAGAAACCTTTCTAGTCAATGATCAGGGTAAAATTGTTTATAAATTTATTGGACCAATTACCGACAAAAGATTAAAAAGTGAACTTCTTCCCGCTATAGAAAAAGCACTTTCATCTTAAGCTTTTTCTATCAATAACAGTAAAGTAAATGCCATGTCTCATCCTCTTTGTGGTGCTGATCTAAAAACACTTTTATCAACTTTTTCCTATGGCGGTTTTCCTGCCTCCAATAAATGGGGCAAGGCACTTGGTATATGGGGGGCAGCTTTAGGGCGCGCGCCTCTTTCATCCTTAGAAAAAGCATTCATTACCTCACATCTGCCAAAACCGGAAGAAATGGAAGCCCCAATTTTTATTTTAGGTCATTGGCGAAGTGGTACAACGCATCTTTACAATACCATGGTCAAAGCAAATACATTTGGCTTTGTCGACCCCATTACAACGGGACTTCCATGGGACATGTTTGGAATTGCCCATTATTTGCGACCTTTGCTTGAACGCACCATCCCACGGGATCGCTATATCGACAATATACCTGTTACCCCCGATGCCCCGCAAGAAGATGAAATTGCCCTAGCATCCATGACACCCATTTCATTTTATCATGCTATCTATTTTCCTAAAGTTTTTGACAAACAAGTAAAGCGCGGCCTTTTTCTTGAAAACTGTTCTGATAAAGAACTGGAAAGTCGTAAATTTGCCTTTACCCACTTCATGCAAAAACTAAGCTATCGCTACAAAAAACCGCTTCTTATAAAAAACCCCGTTTATACGGGTTGTCCTCTTTTTTTGAAACAAATTTTTCCGCAGGCAAAATTCATACATATTCACAGAAACCCTTTTGAAGTGTTTTTATCCATGCGAAATTTTTATAAAAAGCTCTTGCCAGTTTTTGCCTTACAAAATTATAATCATATCGATATAGACGAAGTTGTACTTTCAACCTATCAAGAAATGATGCACAGGTTTGAACGGGAAACAGCTAATTTCAAAGCGCCAGATTTTGTAGAAATTGGGTACGACACATTAAGCTCCAACCCCATGGCTACATTAGAAAAAATTTACAAAACGCTGGATTTGCAAGGCTTTAAAGAAGCAAAACCTGAATTTGAAAACTATCTTGGTTCTGTTAAGTCCTATAAAAAGAATACATTTAAAGGCACAGAAGAAATGGCCAATAAAGTAAGCGAGCGTTGCACCCATTTTATTGAAAAATGGCACTATGAACGACCAGAGGTGGCTTAATGCACCGCTTCTTTTTTCTCTTCACCTGTATGTTTTTTCTAACAGGCTGCTCAGATAAAGAAGGCCAACAAAAAGTTCAATACCAACATAATCAATGTCACCGGCTTACTCTTCTAGATGAAGATAAGCAACTTGAAGTTTTTGGAGCAGAAGATATTGCCCGCCTGAAAAGCGGCAACCTGCTGATTTCTGCTTATGATAGGCGCTCTAAAATAAAAGATGGTGTCCCACCAACAGGCGGCTTATATATTGTAGAACAGAACGATCTATCAAAAACCTATCTTAAAGTGCGCTCTCTTATTAAACAGCATGAAGGGGGGCTACGCCCTCATGGCATTGATGCGCTTTCTAACCAAAACACCCATCATATCGCCTTTATTAATCGCGCTTATGTAAACAATAAACAAACTGTTCAACTGGTGAGCTTGAATATTGACGATAGGGGCAAGATTGATAAACTCAAAATATACCCGATTCATTGTCGTGCCAATGATATTGCTATTCATCAAACAAAATCTCATCAAGGTTACATACCCTTTTCATATTATGTTACAAGGGACCGTAACGCGTGTAATGGTGTTGGTTCTGTAATTGAAAATGTTTTTGGCCTAAAAAAAGGAGCTATTCTTCATCTTCAAGGTGAAAAAACGCATCTTTTTGCTGATCACCTATTTTTTCCTAATGGGATTGGTTTTCAACACCCAGACCGCCCGATAAATAAAGATAATTTTCTTGCCGTCGCGCAAACACGCGCAAAAACTCTTCAATATTTTTATAACGCCAATACTTTCAAAAAAATTCCACTCACAGGAGGGGCAGATAATATAAGCATTGACAGGCCAGGACTGGTTGTGGCAGCAATACATAAAAGCCTGTTGAAACTTGCTCTATATCGCTATCAATGGCTAGGATTTTCAACCGCGCCCTCCCATATTATCAAAATAACAGGCAACCAGAAATTAAACCTTTTTCATGATCCAACAGGTGAAAAGTTCTCTGCGGCTTCCATCGGGGTGCAAACAGGTAAATATCTGGTCATAGGAAGCGTTGGAGACAAGGGGCTACTCGTTTGTAGCTCTTAAAGAATGATATGGATAAAACTGTTTTAGTTACAGGAGCAAATGGCTTTGTTGGCCGTCATCTGGTTCATCACCTTTGTCAAAAAGCCTCTCATGTGCGCGCTCTTGATACACATTTTGAAAAATCATCCTTTCCCAAAGGCGTTGAAAAAATTGAAGGGGACATTCTAGACCCTCTTTTAATGAAAGAAGTATGCGAAGGGGTTTCTTGCGTTTTTCATCTTGCCGCTCTTACCGCCTTATGGATTAAGGATGAAAAACGATATCAAAGCATCAATGTCGAAGGTACACGCACCATTTTAGAACACGCAATTAAAGCAGGTGCAAAACGCTTTATTTATTGCTCCAGCTTTGTAACAACCATCGCTGGCGGAAGAAAACCCCGCCTGATTGATGAACATGTTTTAATTCCTCCCAAAAAACTTTTTGGCCATTACGCGCGTTCAAAAAGACAAGCTGAGCTTTTGGTCATGAAGAGTGAGAAAATCGAAACCATCACCGTTCTACCTTCCGCCCCGCTTGGCGCTGGTGATTATAATATGACAGCACCAACCTGCTTGATAAGAGATTTGGTAAATGGCAACATTCCAGCGCTTCTCGATCAGATAACCAATTTTGTTGACGTAGACTTGTTAGCAGAAGCCATTGCCAATACAGCATATTTAGGGAAAAATGGGGAGCGCTATCTTTTGACGGGAAAAAACCGCCCAATTTTGGATTTTCTAGATGTTTTGGAAAGGCTTACTGGCGTTTCAATGCCACGTTACAAAGTGCCTTACCCTATCGCATCTGCATTTTCTTGCTGTGAAGAAAAACTTATCTGCCGCCTTACACAAAAACCACCCAAAGCCCCTTATGCCGGTGTACGTATGGCCGGCCGGCCTTTTGAGTTTGATAATGCGAAAGCTATTACAGAACTGGACATTAATCTCAACCCGCTAGAAGATGCCCTTCTTTCCAGCCTTTCATGGCTCAAACGGCAAGGCCACATCACCCGCGAAATGCCAGCAATGACTGTGTCCAGAAAAGAACTGGATCAATAAGTACGCCCTTTCCACGCGCCGCCCTTACCTTTCCAATACTTAAAGGCAGAAGAAAAAGTCATAGTCATATAATAACAGGCTGATAAAGGTAAAAGAAGCAACCAAAAGGCCGATTTATTATAAAGACGTAAGGTTGGGTAATAAGAGATAATTGATAAAATCCAGGCGGCAAGCGAAATATAAAAGGCGCTCATATTTTGGTGTAGGAAAAAACTTACGACAATCAAAGGTGCCGCAAGGTAAGTTACAACCATCCCAAGCAGCGATCCCAATAGATAAAAATTTGAAAAATGAAGTTGGGTAAACGCTGTTCGCGCAACCATTTTCCAGATTGTTGAAAGAGAGCGATTATCACGCAAACTCACAATCCCCTCATAAAACCCCAACCAGATAGAACGTTTAGCCCCCTTAGGGTCTTTTAAAGACAAAGCCAAAGAGCAATCATCAATAAGCGAGCTGCGAATGGCGTTTACCCCGCCAATCTCATCCAAAATTGCGCGTTCAATCAGCATACATCCACCTGCTGCACCAGCCACTTGGCTATTTTTATTATTCGTTGAGGCAAATGGATAAAGTTTTTGAAAGAAAAAGATAAAAGCCGGCATTAGCAAACTTCCCCAAAAACCTCTGGCATCCAGCTTTGCCATAACTGAAACCAAAACACGCTTTTCACTCACAGCTTTAAAAACAAGTTTTTCAAGGCTTTCAGGACTGTGTATAATATCAGCATCCGTTAGAAGAACGTAAGCCGCTTCAGGCGTTAAGTTTTTCGCAGCTTCAAGGCCGTTATGAACTGCCCACAATTTTCCAGACCAGACCTCTGGCAAATCGCGCGCGGTTTTTACATAAAAAGGACGGTTAGCCTGTTTTTGTTTTTCTTGCAGAATAGCTGCCGTTTTGTCTGTTGACTGGTCATCCACAATGATGAGCGAAAACCTTCCCTTGTAAAGAGTTTTCAAATGGCTCTCACTGACTGCACCAATCGTTTCTTCCTCATTGCGGGCAGGAATGATGGCAACAACTTCTGGCCACACCATCGCATCCATATCATTAATCTTGCTGTTAAGCCGTTCACTTGCCATCCAAAAACGACCATTAAAAAAAAACAGATAAAGCCAAACGATCAGGCTCAATGAGCTTATAAAAATCAAATAATTCATAAAAGACATGATCGACCATTGCCATTGCCAGTTGTCAAGTCATCTTATCCCTATTAGAGAAGAGCAAAACTATCTCATCACCATAAGGTTTTTCAAATGACGTCATTACCTGCATCAACAGAAAACCTGGAAACGCCTTCCGGCAAGCGCGCTGATAATGAAAATTTTCCCGTTGGATCCTTTTTAATTGCGCGCAAATTACGCCCCCATGTCGCCACTTATTATGCCTTTGCCCGCGCAGGGGACGACATTAGTGATGACCCTACCCTTTCGCAAGAACAAAAAATAAAACGGTTAACTGCATTTGAAACAGCTCTTTTAACCCCCAATAAAGCAGGAGCCGGCACACAAAAAGCCATCGCCGCCCATCATAGCCTGAATGCAACGGAAATTTCTTTAGAACGTGCACGCAAACTGCTTGATGCCTTTCGCCAGGATGCCCTTAAAAACCGTACAAAGAACTGGGCAGACCTGCTTGATTACTGCACCAAATCAGCAGATCCTGTTGGCCGGTTTTTGCTTGATCTTCATAAGGAAGATCCTGCACTTTATGAAAAATCAGATGCTTTATGCACCCTTTTGCAAATTTTAAATCATGTTCAAGATTGCGGGAAGGACAAAGCGGAAATCAATCGCGTATATATTCCAGATGACCTTCTAACAAAAGAAGGTTTAACCGTCTCAGCCCTAGACGAAAAAAAGCTTTCCTCTTCTCTTCGCACTGTATTAAACCGTGTTTTAAAAGAATGTGAGCCTCTTATCAAAAAGGCTGAAGGCCTGCCAAGCGCTTTAAAAAGTCGCCGCTTGGCCGCTGAATCGGCAACGATCTTATATCTTGCAAAAAAACTTCATAAAAAACTACAGATAGAAGATCCCCTAGCAAAGCGCGTTAAACCAAGTAAAATTGATTTCTTAAAAGCCGCTTTTATTGGAATTTTTCACCTTATAATTCACAAACCAGCACAGTAAAAAAGATATGTCTCTTGCTCAACACGGCCCCATAGAAAGCCATGTAAATTTTGATAATCCCAAAGCATATGCCGCCCATTTAATGGCGCAATCTGGATCATCTTTTACATTGGGCATGAAAATGCTTTCCAAAGAAAAACGGGAGGCGATTTTTAGCATCTATGCATTTTGTCGCGCTGTTGATGATATTGCAGATGAAGAAGGCAACATAAATGAAAAACGCCTTCTTTTGCAAAATTGGCGCAATGAAATTGAAGCTCTTTTTAAAGGAGCCCCACGCTCGCTTATCGGTCGCGCCTTATTAGACCCTGTCAAACGCTATACCTTACCGAAACAAGAGTTTCTCTTGATGATTGAAGGAATGGAAAAAGATGTAAACGGCCCAGTTATAGCCCCCTCAATGGATGAACTTTTAAGTTATACACGTTGTGTCGCTGGAACTGTTGGCATGATGGCTATTCGTATTTTTGGTGTTTCAGATAAAAAAGAACGCGACCTATTTGCCCTTCATTTAGCTGATGCTTTTCAGCTTACAAATATTTTACGCGATATTGAAGAAGATGCAGCCTTAGGCCGGCTATATTTACCATTAGACCTTTTAGAAAAACATAATATCACAGAAAGGGACCCCATTGCCGTTTCAAAAAACCCGGCTCTGCCAACCCTTTGTAAAGACCTTGGCACCATTGCACGTGACAGATTCAATCAGGCACGTATTTTCATGCATTCCTTAAAAGGTGAACCCCTACGAACCGCCATCATTATGATGGGGGTTTATGAAACTTATCTAGATAAAATGGAAGAAGAAGGGTTTAAACGTAATCCTTCTCTTTACAAATTGTCTAAAGGGCAAAAACTTCTTTATGGACTACGCTATGGTTTTCTCTTTCCAAAGCGCACCTTAAGCCAGGCACCTATCATTATTCCCCCCATAGCAAAAATCAATTTGGCGGAAGATCAATGAGCGGAAAAGTTCATATAATCGGTCTTGGCGTATCCGGCCTTAGTGCGGCAATCCACTTGGCTGGAAAAAAGAAAATTGCCCTTTATGATAGCGCTAAGGTGGCTGGTGGGCGCTGTCGCTCTTTCTATGACCAAAAACTTGACTGTCTTATTGATAATGGCAATCACCTCCTTTTAAGCGGCAATCGCTCTGCGCTTGCCTATCTAGATAAAATTGGCGCGCGGGATGAACTAACAATTTTAAACGAAGCGCGCTTTCCCTTCATGGATCTGAAAAGCGGTGCGCGATGGCAAGTTCACATGAATGAAGGCCGCCTTCCCTTATGGTTATTTGATAAAGAGCGGCGCATTCCCAATGTGCCTTTAAAAGATTATCTAAAACTTGTTAAATTTCTTTTCGCAAATGAAAAAGCATGCGTTTCAGATTTATCAGGGAATAAAGGGCCTTTTTTTGAACGTTTTTTTGAACCCCTAACATGGGCTATTTTAAATACCCTACCAGAAGAAGCCAGCGCCCGCCTTTTGGGTAATGTTTTTAAAGAGACTTTTGCCTTTGGTGGCAAGGCCTGCAAACCAATGATTGCCAAACATGGGTTAAGCGAAACATTTATAGACCCCGCTCTGGAATTTTTAAAAAAACATGCAAAAAAGCCACTTTTCAACCATGCTTTGAAAGAAATTGAATTTTCTAAAAACACAGTAAAAGCGCTTCATTTCAATGATAAAACGGTGCAACTTGAAAATGGGGATAATCTTGTTTTAGCTCTGCCTCGCGCCCAAATAGCCCGCCTTTTACCCTCTTTAAAGCGACCTGATGGTGACTGCGCTATTGTTAATGCCCATTTTAAACTTGAAGAAGAACTTAAAAATGTTCCTCCCTTTTTAGGACTCGTTAATTCAAAAACCCATTGGATTTTCAAGCGCGGCAACATTATCAGCCTTACAATCAGTGCCGCCGATAAACTGAACCTTGACCGAATAACAGAAGAACAACTCCTCCCCCTTTTATGGGAAGAAGTATCTTTGGCATTAAACTTAAAAGATAAAATCAAACCAGTGGCATCTCGCCTTATAAGAGAGCGCCGCGCCACCTTTAACGCAACACCAGAAAATAATGCAAAAAGACCAACAACACGAACAGCATTTAACAATCTTTTTCTAGCAGGAGACTGGACAAGAACAGACCTTCCAGCAACGATAGAAGGATCTATCAGATCTGGTGAAAAGGCAGCAAAGGCTCTATTATCATGATCGGTATTCTTTGCGGTTTTAAAGATGAAGTTTTAAGTTTCCAGCGCGTTGCAAAGCAATTGGGACTTAACGAAAGACAGTTCTTGATAGAAGCCTCTGGCTCTTCCTCAACACGCGCGCAACATCACGCACAAAATCTGGTTAAAAAAGGTGCAAAAACACTTATTTCTTATGGTATTTCTGGTGGGCTTCACCCACAACTCATTGCTGGTGATGTGATTTTTTCAAATCATATTGTTACAACATTAGATGAAAGTTATGGCACGCGCGCGCAGAAAAAAGAAGAAAAACTGATGCGCCTCAATGCAGGACCAAGAATTATTCAAGGCACTTTATGCGGCGTTGATGAGATTGTTTTTACACCAGATGAAAAAAGCAGGCTCTTTAAAATAAGCCGCGCTCATGCAGCTGATATGGAAAGCCATGCTATTGCCCGTATTGCTTCACAAAATAGTCTACCCTTTTTTGGATTACGAGCTATTTCAGATACGGCGAAAGACACCCTACCCTTTTATCTAGCAAATAGCGTTGATGAAACTGGCACACCCCAAATCGGCGTTGTTTTAAAAGGCCTGTTATCCAATCCGCTTAGCCTACCCCATCTTTTGAAAATAGGTAAAAACACCAAATTTGCTTTAGAAAGACTGGAAGAAGCAGGACTAAGAACCCTGCCTAACCTGATTAAGGCGTCTTAGTGTTATATAAAACCTATAAAATTAGGGGCATACTCTCTTATTCAGCTGCATCCAGTTTATTAAGTTTATCCAACTGCTCCTGCACCAACTCATCATAAATATCATTAGAGGGGCGCTGATTTTCCATATTGATTTCAGGGGCCATAGGGCCATCAAGCTTAGGCCCGCGCAAACCAACCATCATCGCTTTGAGAGGGTTTGAAGTTGCATCTGCCGCCGCTGTTGGCTCATAACCGCAATGCGCCATGCAATCGGCACATTTCTCATAGCGCCCAGTGCCATAAGCATCCCAATCGGTTTCTTCCATCAATTCCTTGAATGTATCAGCATAACCTTCCCCTAAAAGGTAACAAGGTTTTTGCCAGCCAAAAACATTCCGTGTTGGCATGCCCCAAGGTGAGCATTGATATTCCTGGTTGCCAGAAAGAAAATCAAGAAATAAAGCAGAATGAGAAAGTGTCCATTTACGACCCTTACCTTTTTTGAAAACTTCCCGAAAGAATTGTTTGGTTTTTTGACGATTAAGGAAATTATCTTGATCTGGCGCCCGTTCATAGGCAAATCCGGGGGAAATTGAAACACCCACATCCAAATCACGGCAAAAATCAAGAAACTCTACCAGATCATCAACGGGATGCCCGTCAAAAACGGTACAATTTGTATTAACTTGAAAGCCGCGAGCTTTTGCAGCTTTAATAGCGCTTACCGCTTTGTCAAAAATACCCGTGCGACAAACAGATTTATCATGATGGTCTTTCATACCATCCAGATGAACGGAGAAAAAAAGATATTTTGAAGGTGTAAAAAGGTCCAGCTTCTTTTCAAGCAAAATAGCATTTGTACAAAGGGATACAAATTTTTTGCGCACAACAATACCTTCAACAATTTCCACAATTTCATTATGGATAAGAGGCTCCCCCCCGGGAATTGCAACAATGGGCGCGCCGCATTCATCAACCGCTTCTAAACATTCTTCAACAGAAAGTCTTTGTTTCATAATCGGTTTTGGATAATCAATCTTACCACAACCGGCACAGGCTAAATTACATTGAAAAAGTGGTTCCAGCATTAAAACAAGCGGATAATGCTTATTTCCCTTCAACTTTTGTTTAGCAACATAAGCGCCGACTTTAGCTTGTTGAAATAAAGGGACAGACATGCATTCCTCTTTCCTGATTTAAAGACCGATCAAAGGCATTCGTAATTTGAGTTTCATATACCACTAAACGCAATTTCAATAAGCGTCTAGCATAAAACAATCACATTTAACTGAAGAACAATCTCATGATAACTTTTATAAAATAATTAAGAAGCGATAAATGCTTTCAAGAAGTCATTTAAACTTTGTGCGCCAGATTTTTTAACCTTTGACTGAAATTCTGAACGGCGTAGCACTACATTAGAGATACCACCCGTTGAATAATCAATAACACGCGGCTTACCACCAATAACCCGCATACGCCAAGTGACTTTAAAAGTACGACGATTACTTGGTATTTTTGATGTTACAAGAACATCCCCTCTACGTGTTGAAGCACCAGTTGTTTCACCTGCACTTTGACCAGAACCACCAAATTGCTTAAAATATTGCTTTGCAATATAAGCTGGAAAAAGACGATTAAACTCCTGCAGCTGAGATGAAGAAAAGTTTTTCTTCTCTTTTCCCAAAAGCGCATGCGACCATGTTCCAACAGCAAAATGTCTTTTTACAATCGATGTAAGCTGAGATTGATTGCCGCCTACTTCATGGGCGTCTTTTAAAAGCTTGCTAACTTCATTCATAGCGCGTGTTTCAAGCGTGGTTTGAGCTTTTGCAGTTGTAAAGAATACAAAAAGCAGAAATATGGAAAAAAGCATTACAAAAGAGAATATTGCTATTTTTTTAAACTGATTTTCCTGTTTTTTTGCAATGGCTGCCGACTTAGAACGCATAGTATTTCCTTTAAATGTTAACAGGCAAAAACTTTCAATGTTGACAACAGATGAGGATTCCCCCCAAAATTACAAGGGATATAAAGGTGGCTTTTATATTATTTCCTGTTTTTATAAGTCCACTTATCAAATAAATCGATCAAAACTGGCGTTAACAAAAGTGAACAAGCAAGCGTTAAACTAATAGCAATCGCCAGCATAATACCCATACTTGCAGTTCCCTTATGATCAGAAAGCGATAATGTTGCAAATGCGGCAATGGTCGTTAAACCGCTAAAAAAGACCGCCCTTGGCGTACTCGATTGAAAAAGCGCATAACTATCTTTCATCTGCCTGCGCCTTAAAGCCACATGAATGCCACTATCGACCCCAAGCCCGATTAATAGTGGTAAAACAATGATATTGGCGTAGTTAAAAGCAATTCCGAAATAAGCACTCACCCCGGCTGTCATAATTCCCCCTAAAAGTAAAGGAAGAAAAATTGCCACAACCGTAAAAACACGTTTCAAAACAAAAAATGAAAGCACTAAAATACTTACGCCAGCAATAAAAACGGCAATAACCATAGCACTTGAAACAACATCACCAGCTTTAACAATTTGCAAGGGCGCCCCAGCAACCTGGCTGTCATAGGCCTCAACATCATTGACAAATTTGATTAAATTATGCCGGTTTCTTATTGAATTTTCGGGCACAATATCAATGCGCCAATGACCGGCAGCGTCTATAAAACGATCTTTGAAAAATGTTGGTAAATTTTCAAGCGTAACGCTATCAACTTCCGTTTGAGTTTCTAATGTTTTAATCATAGCAGGAAAATAGCGAAAAATATCCTGCTCCACCAATTTTACAATCTCTTCATCAGACCGCATCAATTTGCCAATAATTGCCGCAAAGCGCACCGCTTCTGGCCGCCCCTCCAAAGAAGATAAACGATCAATCAATGCTTGCCACGCACTTTTTCCTGAAGGTAAACGGGCATGGTCTAACCCCTCACCGCTTACGATTGTGTCAAATGTCGGTAATGAGAAATCAATTAATTCAAGCTTTTCTTCCTGATTATCGGGTATCAAATCGCTCAAAATACGCGCTTGGCGCACAGAAGCAATCTGAGACAAATCATCAACCGCTTTTTTTGCTTCTTCTTCATTGGGACGCATTAAACTTAATCTATAAGGTACGGTTTGCGGCCTTTCTTCAAGCAAAGCCAATGTTTGCATGGAAGGACTAAGCGGATCTCTTAATGAAACAGGGTCAGCATCAAATCTTACATCTTTTACGAAATAGGCACTCAATACACCCAATAAAAGCAAACAGGCAATAAAGGGCCAGCGCATAAAAAAAAGAAAACGTGTCAATAAACTGCCTAGCCCCTGCCTATCAAGCGCTAAATCTTTGTCGGTTAAGTTTTTAGGCTGAAACCAAGAAAACCGTATAATAAGGGCCGGCACAAGCGTAATCGATAATATAAAAGCTATAATTACACCAAAAGCACCTAAAAAACCTAATTGGGCAATGCCTGTAAAATTTGTTGGTGTGAAAGCTAAAAAAGCAATAGCGGTAGTTGCAGCACTTAATAAGAGTGCGTTTCCAAGAGTTTTGCCCAGATCAACAAGCTTATCTGATAAAAGTTCAAAACGCCCATCTTTCAAATGGGCAAGTACATGAATGGTAAAATCCAAACCTAAGCCAACTAATAATACAACAAAAGCAACAGAGACGAGATTAAGCTTTTCAAACACGAGTGCAGCAAAACCGGTTGATAAAACAAGTGCGACAACAAGTGTCATAAGAGTGAGGATAACATGGGAAAAAGAGCGAAAAACCAGATAAAGAAGAATAGCCATCAACAAAAAAGACAAAGCCAGCGAATACCCTATCCCATTTTTAACCGCACTTAATTCTTCAAATCTCAAAACAGGGTCGCCGGTTACCCCAATATGAGTAGCCTTTGTAACATTAGTGGGAATGGTATCAATAACCCCTTGAATAGAGAGCAAAGCTTTTTTAACAGGTTGTAAATTTGAATAATCAAACTTAGGCTTAATATAAACAAGACGTTGCACTGCCCCCTCATCTTTTAAGGCACTTTCCTTATCGCCTATAGATGCCCATGAGAGCGGCATAAATTGACCGGCCAATCGCGCTTCAATCGTTCTGGAAGTCGTTTCATAAAAATCATCCAGAAAACCCAAGTCAAAATCAGCCCCTTTTGCCAGATCCTCTGCTGTATAAAGGGCGTGAAAAAAATTCTCCAGGCTCTGGTTATCCCTTATTGAGGCTAAAAGCGATGCAGATTTATTTAACTGGTCAAGCGATTTTTCTAGCTCATTAACATCTTTGTATAAAAGGCCGTTTCTAACAAAAAAAGAATTTGTTGAAGGTGAAAAAAAACGATCAATATCTGAATTACTTGATAGATGTTTTTCAAGATGTAAAACAGCCTCATCAGCCAGCTCAGCAATATCTGCACGAACAACAACGATGACAGTATTTTTCAAATCAGGAAAATCAGAATTTAAACTCTGTGTTTTCACCTGAAAGTCAAGACTGGAACGCAACATGCGACTTGAATCAGTATCAACTCCAATAAAATTATATATAGCAATCAAACTGCCTATAAAAAGCAGAGCATAAAATAAAAGCCAAAGAGTAGAAAATTTGATGGCCTGTTTTATAAGAACAACAATCAATAGATTGAAAGGGTGAGACATAGACTGGTTTTTCGCTTAGTGAGATAGATATAAAGACGATAATGAGAGACTTATACATTTTGTTGCATGGATAACACATTTTTTTACAAGTTTTGAACAAGAAGTAATTGGAATTATGAGAAAATTGGGTCATTAATTTACCAACAAATGAATCACACAAGTTGCATCTTCATGCAGCATTTAGAAAACGTTGATATAATGCCTCTGTCAAATTCCATAAGTTTAATCGCAAAACCTCTTATTATAGCAACTTTTGCTTCCCTTATTTTAACCGGTTGCTCCACCACAAAACCAAATAACAGCGCTCTTTTATTTGATAATAAGCCTGTTCAAGTTACGCGCGCAAACAAACAATCAGACTTACTCATTAGTCATTCAACTTTTGGCCAAACAGTAACCCAAGTGACAACTGAAGAGGCCGCCCCGTTAACAGACACCCTGATTGAGGCACACGATCCAAATGAACGTTGGAATCGTAAAATTCACAAGTTTAATTTCTTCTTTGATAAAGTGCTTATTCGTCCCACCGCAAAGATCTATGAAATATTTGTGCCACCTCCCGTTCGCCTTGTTGTTAAAAATGGCTTGCGCCACCTGGAAATTCCAGGTGATCTAATTAATTACACCCTGCAAGGCAATGGCAAACAAGCAGGAAAAACATTCAAACGTTTTGCCATTAATTCAACGCTGGGTCTTGGCGGCGCACTTGATGTAGCTGGTTATATGGGTATTGAATATAACCCAACAGATTTTGGCTTAACACTAGCAAATTGGAATGTGCGCGAGGGGCGGTATGTTGTTGTACCCTTTGGCGGACCAAGCACGACCCGTGATAGTTTGGGGCGAATCGTTGATATTGCCTTTTCTCCGACAACATATGTAGGTTTGATTACCGACTTTAATTTTACCGGCATTATTGCCAGAAGCACTTCCATCATCGACAAGCGCCACCGCAATGGATCGTTATTAGATAATGTTATCTTCGCCTCACCAGACCCTTATGTAACTTTACGCTCTACATATTTACAAAGAAGGCGCTCATCAGCTTCCGACAATATTTTAGGAGCTGATGGCATGGATGACGCCTTACCAGTCATTGCAACGGCAGGTCAATAAAATAAAAGACCTTTTGGCTCTTAAATATAGCTAAATCACTTCAAAATGGTAAAATAACCGCTGTCGTTCGGGCGCTCCCCCATGTAGTATTTTTCCCATAAATCCTCCTTGGTAGGTAGTGTTTCATAACATACACCACCACAAGGTGAGATCAAACACCTAGGCTCAGGACCTATTAATTTTTCTCTTTAATTTTCATTGCAAATCAGCTTCAAGGTTTCAAACGAAGGAGTTTTTTTATGTCTGATTTGTTCTTGGTTGTCTGATCGCCAATTGTCCTTGATTGAGCCGTATTTCCC
>CALHLB010000050.1 GCA_938034375.1 uncultured Alphaproteobacteria bacterium
TATAAAGGCTTGCCGATGCGGTTTATCCCCCATTCAAAAGACTTTGTGCTATAGGTCGCCGCCCTATCAAGCGTCCTCTGGATTGGATAAATTTGCACGGACTACTTTGTTATAAGATTATGAAAACCAAAAGGTTTCCTAAAATCTTATGCCGTGTAGCCGAACAAATTTCTTCCAACCAATCATCCGTTGATTAATAGGTCCAGACCCTAACAGCTAAACTTTGCCAATACGGACGATGAAATATCGCCCGTATTGTACTTTATATAATCTATACCTTTATCGGCTTGGCCTTATCTTAAAGAACTGCAAAAACGCTGAATACGTTCACAAGCATCTGTTAACGCTTCTGTTGATGTTGCATAGGAGATACGGAAATTTGGCCCAAGTCCAAAAGCAGAGCCATGAACAACAGCAACCCCTTCTTCCTCCAGAAGGGCTGTAACAAAATCCTCATCCGTTTCCAAAAGCTTACCCCCTTCCGTTGTTTTACCCATACAACCCTTACAGGATGGATAAACATAAAAGGCCCCTTCCGGCATTGGGCATTCAATACCATTGGCTTGATTGAGCATGGAAACAACAAGATCACGGCGCGCCTGAAAGGCATCGCGGCGTTCAGCGATAAAATCTTGTGGCCCGTTCAACGCTTCAACCGCTGCCCATTGTGCAATAGAACATGTACCAGATGTTGATTGTCCCTGAATTTTTGTCATTGCCTTGATAAGCTCAACGGGACCCGCTGCATAACCAATACGCCAGCCTGTCATGGCATAAGCTTTGGAAACACCGTTCATGGTAAGTGTACGGTCATAAAGTTTTGGCTCTACCTGAACAGGGGTTACAAATTCAAAATCGCCATAACAAAGATGCTCATACATATCATCTGTTAAAACCCAAACATCAGGATATTTAAGAAGAACATCAGTAAGGGCTTTTAATTCATCCCGACTATAAGCTGCCCCTGATGGGTTGGAAGGTGAATTGAAAATAAACCATTTCGTTTTGGGGGTAATAGCTGCTTCAAGCGCTTCAGGCGTTAATTTGAAATTATTTTCAATACTGGCTTCTGCAAAAACAGGCTCCCCGCCATTTAAAAGCACCATATCAGGATAGCTTACCCAATAAGGTGCTGGAATAACAACTTCATCGCCTGCATTCAAAGTAGCAGCAAAAGCATTATAAAGTATTTGTTTGCCACCAGTACCAACAATAACCTGCTCAGTTTTATAAGTCAGGTCATTTTCGCGCTTGTATTTTTCAACAATAGCTTCACGCAACTCAAGAATACCTGGAACGGCTGTATATTTCGTCTCTCCACGATTAATCGCCTCAATAGCTGCTGCCTTAATATTGTCTGGTGTATCAAAATCAGGTTCGCCAGCGCCAAGCCCAATCACATCACGACCCTCTGCCTTAAGTTCCCGCGCTTTAGCAGAAACAGCAATTGTTGCAGAAGGTTTGACACGCGATAAAGTGTCAGAGAGAAAAGCCATTTTCAAGAACTCCGTCAAGCTTATATAATAATCGCCGCGGAGACTACGCCTGTTACAGCCATGTGACAAGCCTCTTTTCAAGGCAAAACAACATGATTTTTTATCTCACGACAAAAAGCAGAAAGAAAGCTTAACCACCCCTCTTTTCAAATGCGCTATCATGGACCATATTGTAGCTTATGAGCGGATCAAAAAAAACTTCAAATCCAAATAAATCAGGCCCAAATAAACCAAACAAAGACATTCAGGTGCAGGATGGTTTTAAAGAAGCCCCTCAACAAGCTTTTAAAGGAATGCCCGTTATGGCTCCCTCCTCCATTTCCAATTGGGCAGATGAAATTTCTGATGCCGCAACAAAAAGCCGTGTGAAAGCACCAAGCCTTGGTGATATGGGGCCTGGCACAAGCAAGGAAATCCCGCTTAATAAAGAAGGCAAAGCACCTACCAAACCAAAATCAAAACCACTCAAAACATCTCGCGGTACATCCATGGGCGGTAAAGCCAGTGCGAAAGAACGAGCAGCCGGGGGCCTTAACCCCGTTGCGGGTCTTGATGTTTCCCTGGAAGAAGCAGAAAAACTAGGATCAATATCAGGTGCAACGGCCACAGTTGAATCCCTCTCCCGCCTGATAGAACATGGAAGGGAAGAAATGGGGGATATTTGGATTCCCCATAGGCCGGAACGTCCTTCCAAATCAGAGGGCGGCGTTGAAATTGTTTTAAAATCAGAGTTTGAACCGCGCGGCGACCAACCCCAAGCCATAAAAGAACTCGTTAGCGGAATTGAAGACCACCAAGAACGTGATCAGGTTCTTTTGGGCGTTACAGGGTCTGGAAAAACCTTTACCATGGCGCAAGTTATCGCAAAAACACAACGCCCAGCTCTTATTCTAGCGCCAAATAAAACGCTGGCTGCCCAACTGTATGGAGAGTTTAAAAACTTCTTTCCCGATAATGCCGTGGAATATTTTGTTTCCTATTATGATTATTATCAACCGGAAGCTTATGTACCCCGCTCAGACACTTATATTGAAAAAGAATCTTCCATAAACGAGCAAATCGATAGAATGCGCCACGCCGCCACCCGCGCCCTTTTAGAGCGTGATGACGTGATCATCATAGCCTCGGTTTCATGTATTTATGGTATTGGCTCGGTAGAAACTTATACCGCCATGACCTTCGACATCAAAGTCGGCGACCGTATAGATCAACGTCAGTTATTGGCTGATCTGGTATCTCTGCAATATAAACGCAACGATCAGGCTTTTCAGCGCGGCAATTTCCGTGTAAAGGGCGATACAATTGATATTTTCCCTGCTCACTATGAAGACCGCGCCTGGCGGGTTTCTCTTTTTGGCGATGAAGTGGAAGAAATTACAGAGTTTGACCCTCTAACAGGGCAAAAGACGGACAAGAAAAAGTTTGTACGTCTTTATGCAAATTCGCATTATGTCACCCCGCGCCCAACCCTGCATCAGGCCATGAAATCCATCAAGAACGAGCTTGAACACCGTCTTAAAGAACTCACCAATGCCGGGCGCCTTTTGGAAGCCCAGCGCCTTGAACAACGCACACGTTTTGACCTTGAAATGATGGAAGCAACGGGAGCCTGCGCCGGCATTGAAAACTATTCGCGCTATTTGACAGGGCGTAAACCGGGTGAACCACCGCCTACCCTTTTTGAATATTTACCCGACAATGCGCTTGTCTTTACCGATGAAAGCCATGTAACCATACCGCAAATTGGTGGCATGTATCGCGGTGACTTTCGCCGAAAAGCAACCCTGGCAGAATATGGCTTTCGCCTCCCAAGTTGTATGGATAACCGTCCGTTACGCTTTGAAGAATGGGACGCCATGCGCCCTCCTTCCATCCACGTATCAGCGACCCCAAGCAAATGGGAACTGGAACAGACGGGGGGTGTTTTTGTTGAACAGGTTATTCGCCCAACAGGCCTAACGGACCCGCCTGTAGAAATTCGTCCTGCTTCAACACAGGTTGATGATGTTCTGGGTGAAATTCAAGAAACAACGGCCAAGGGATACCGCACATTGGTAACCACACTCACCAAACGCATGGCAGAAGATTTAACAGAATATCTGCATGAGGCTGGTGTACGCGTGCGCTATATGCATTCAGATATTGATACAATTGAACGTATTGAAATTTTACGTGACTTACGCCTTGGTGCTTTTGATGTTCTTGTTGGCATCAATCTTTTACGCGAGGGACTAGACATACCAGAATGCGGTTTTGTCGCTATTCTTGATGCAGACAAGGAAGGTTTCTTGCGTTCTGAAACTTCGTTGATCCAAACCATAGGCCGCGCGGCTCGCAATGTGGATGGCCGTGTTATTCTTTATGCCGATGAAATAACAGGCTCTATGGACCGAGCGATAAAAGAAACCGACCGCCGCCGGGAAAAACAAGTAACTTATAATATTGAGCATAACATCACCCCTGAAAGTGTGAAGAAGAATATTGGCGATATTTTAGAAAGCGTTTATGAGGGCGACCATGTAAAAGCCGATACAGGATACGCCGATGAAGGCAAGCTTGTAGGCCATAATTTACAAGCTCACATAGAAGATCTTGAAAAACAAATGCGTGAAGCAGCAGGCGACCTGAATTTTGAAGAAGCCGCCCGCCTGCGCGATGAAATCAAACGCCTGCAGGAAACAGAACTCGCAATTGCTAATGACCCAATGGCAAGACAACAGGCCATTGAAGATAAATCTGGAGGATATAGAGGTAAACGCAAAGACCCGGCAGGTGAAAAAAGGCCAGTGGGAAGAAGCATGACAGGACGTGCCGGACAACGCGGAGGGAAGAGACGCAAATAAAACGCGCTATAATTGACATAATTTGAAATACATCTAAAAGTTAACAAAAGGTTAATTTTGATTAGGTGGAGAGATTATTATGTCACTTAAGAAATTATGTACCCCACTATTCTTGTCAACCTGTATACTGGCAACAAATCCGGCTTTTTCTGCCGCAATAGATAAAAAGAGAAGCGGAAAAACAGGTGCATCAGAGGTAACAGCTGATCTCTGTAAGCAGAATGCTAACGGCGCTGAAAAAGGCCTTGCTGCAGGTGTCGCAGTTACTGCCGTTACAACAATTCTTATAAATGAAAGCATAGAAGGTTTTTTAAAATTTAACAAAAAGAAACTTAGAAAACAAACCCACAATTATGGCTCACTCATCAATTTTAAGAACAAAGATGATCTTTGCATAAAGATTACAAGAAAATTTACCGATGATACAAAAAATGGTGACTTAAAAGAAAAGATAACGTCTGAATTTTCATTCAAAATTTCAAAATCTCAAAAAAGTAAGACCTACTTTATAAGACCAATCAGTTTGAGTGTTTATTATGCAGGAGCAGAAACTGAAAAAAACAAAGGAATTAGTCTTGATGCAATAATAAGGATATCACAGTTAAATGAAGACAATGAAATAAAAATATTGGCAGAACGTAAATTCGAATTTAAAGATGTAAAATTAGGAGAAGATAAACAAGAAATAAAAGCCTCTCCCAATGAATCTGCAATTATACCATCTATTGATAAAGCCTGGCCAGGCACTGTAACGATCGTCATCACAGAAAAAGGCTCCAAAATCAAAAAATTGGAAAACAGAATTGAATTTTTGGAGCGCAATCGCGAAACAGTCCAAAACCTTTTACAAAGCTTAGCAGGTAGTTTTATACTTGGAGCCTCTAATTAAAAACCTATAAATATCAATAAGAATCAAAACCTTAAATAAAAATCATAAGAAAATGATTCATACTCTTCACAAACTGATTCAACATCTTAATAAAGTGAATCAACTGGATAAAAGCCAGATTTTTCTTGAAATCAAGGGCAAAATATAAGCTTTATTTGTCAAATTCAAGGCGTGATTTATAATTTTTTTGTTTATGAGAAAGCTTCAAAAACAGCACGCTCTTTATAAGTCATCAAAGCAATAAAAACTGCAGGTATCCGCTCATGATAGCCTTATAAAAACCCGCCAGATTGTCGCGCCCATAATTTTGCGTAAGGGCCGCTTTTGGCGATTAATTCTTCATGCCGCCCCTCTTCTACGATATTGCCTTTGTCCAGTACAATAAGCCTGTCCATCGCGGCAATTGTAGAAAGACGGTGTGCAATGGCAATAACCGTTTTGCCTTTCATCAATTGTGCCAATTCTTCCTGAATGGCCGCTTCCACCCCGCTATCAAGAGCAGAAGTTGCCTCATCCAAAATCAAAATGGGGGCATCTTTTAAAAGAACACGCGCAATCGCAATGCGCTGTCTTTGACCACCAGAAAGGTTGACACCGCGCTCACCCACCATCGCATCAAACCCCTTATTGCCATACATATCTTCAAGGTCACAAATAAAATTATAAGCATTCGCCTTTTGAGCTGCATCAATAATCTCTTCTTCACTTGCCCCTTCACAACCATATGCAATATTTTCCCTGATCGTTCGGTGAAGAAGGGAGGTATCCTGGCTCACCATACCAATTTGCGCGCGCAAACTTTCCTGTTTGACTGCAGAAATATTCTGCCCATCAATTTTTATACTCCCAGCTTCAACATCATATAACCTGAGAAGCAGGTTGACGAGAGTAGATTTTCCCGCACCGGAAGGACCAACCAATCCAATTTTCTCTCCCTTAACAATAGAAAGCGAAAGGTTGTTTAAAACCCCTTTTTCTTTGCCATAATGAAACCGCACCTGATCAAAAACAATTGCGCCATGTGTTACATTAAGCGCAGGCGCTGTTTTAACATCCTGCACATCGCGCGCTTTGGAAAGTGTTGTCATGCCATCTTGCACTGTCCCCACATTTTCAAAAATGCCGGCCATTTCCCATAATATCCAATGAGACATGCCATGAAGGCGCAAAACAAGGCCCATAGCAACCGCGATTTCGCCAATTTCCACCACTTGCCGATGCCACGCCCAAATAGAGGCAGCCCCAATGGCCAAAAAGATAGAATTATTTAAAATGGAAAGGCAGGTATTCAACCACGTAACCTTTCGCATCTGTTCATAAACAGTTCCCATAAAATGGCGCATAGATTTTTGGGCAAACCGTTCTTCACGCTCTGCATGGGAAAAAAGCTTAACGGTTTGAATATTTGAATAAGCATCCACAATATGCCCCGTCATCAAAGAACGACTATCGGCCTGCCTTTGGGCAATTTCTCTTAATTGTGGAATGAAATGGCGCAATAAAAGCGCATAGCCAATAAACCAAAAAACAAAAGGCAAAGCCAACCGCCAATCGGCGCTGGCTGCTACAAAAAGCGCCCCAAAAAAATAAACAGCAACAAAAACCAGCACATCACTCACCTTTGTTACCACTTCACGCACCGCCAAAGATGTTTGCATAACCTTGGTGGCAATGCGCCCTGCAAAATCATTTTGGTAAAAAGAGAGGCTTTGTCTTAAAAGATAACGATGCACCCGCCAACGAATGGACATGGGAAAATTACCCATAACCGATTGATGAAAAAGCACTTCCCATATAAATTGACAAATCGGCAAAAGCAGTAATAAAACAAGCGTCATGAAAATGAGTTTAGAGCCGTTTTCAGAAAAAAATGTTGCCCGCTCCGCATTCGATAAAAGCGTAACAAGTTCCCCCATAAAGGTAAAAACCGTTACTTCCAGAACAGCCACTAAGGCACTAAAAAGAGAGACCACAAGCAAAAGAGGCCATAAAGGTTTTGAATAAAACCACAAAAAGGCAAAAAAACGGTCTGGCGGTGTTTCAAGGTTATCCCTTTTATCCGCCTCATGAAAGGGATTGTGTAATCGTTCAAAAACCTCCAAAAGACAATCAAACTTCACCACAAAAACCTTTTTTAAAATAGTAACAGGATTTATACACTTTTTATCGAACAACAACCAGAAAGCAAACATAAAGGTGCCTGAACCTTTTCAATATAACCCACCTAAAGCGCCAATACACATTCTTTATGCTGATGATGATATTCTGGTTGTTAATAAGCCTTCAGGCCTTTTAACAGTTCCAGGCAAAGCAGATACGCATAAAGATTGCCTTGAAAGCCGCCTTTTAAAAGACTACCCAACCGCTCGCATTGTACACAGACTGGATATGGATACATCAGGTCTCGTAATTTTAGCCATGAATGCCAAAGCTCATCGCCATTTAGGCCTACAGTTTGAGCGGCGTCATATTTCAAAAACCTATCAAGCATTGGTTTATGGACTTGTTTTGGAAGAAGAAGGCCTTATCACCTTACCACTTCGCTGTGATTGGCCGAACCGTCCAAAACAGATGGTTGACTTTGAAGAGGGTAAAAAGGCTGAAACTCTATGGCAAAGAAAAACCTATAATGAAAATAACACACACATGATTCTCTTCCCCAAAACGGGTCGTTCACATCAATTGCGCGTGCATATGCTGGAACTTGGCAATCCCATTTTAGGAGATAACCTTTATGCCAATGAACAAGCGTTAAATGCCGCACCGCGCCTGTGTCTGCACGCAACCAACCTTTCTCTTTACCATCCTGAAAATGGTGAAATCATTCACTTTCAGTCGGAGTGTCCGTTTTGACCCTTACTCGTTCCACATCAACGCTTTCCATCGCGCTTTACCAACCAGATATTCCACAAAATACAGGCACCATCCTGCGCCTTGCCGCATGCCTTGGCATGAAAGTGCATATTATTGAACCAACAGGTTTTATTTTATCCGATAAAGGATTGCAGCGCGCGGGCATGGATTATCTTGAACGCGCCAGCATGGTGCGCCATCGTTCGTGGGAAGTATTTGAAAACTGGCGGTTAGAAGAGAAAAAAAGGCTGATTCTGGCAACAACAAAATCAGACCATTCCTATCTTGCCCATGATTTCCTTGAGAATGATATTATGCTTTTTGGGCGTGAATCATCAGGCGTACCAGACGAGGTGCATATTAAAGCCGACTGTAACATAACAATCCCAATGGTAGAGGGGCTGCGGTCTATTAATCTTGCCTGCTCCGTTGCCATGGTAGCAGGTGAGGCCCTACGCCAAATAAAACCCTGAACAGATGAAATTTGTACCAATAACATCATCAATAACATAAATGTCATGATGCTTGAAGTTCTTCTAGGTCACATAACGTGTAATGTCATCCTTGAGAAATATAGCCAAACTCATATAGAATGATAACGGATTTTGGCTATATTCTTTTGTTTTCGCTCAGCTTTTCTTTTAAAATGATGATCATTTTAAAAGGCTTACGTTTTAAATTATTTGATGGAGTCGTTTATGAAATATGCCCTACTTGCTGGTACTGCAGCCGTCTTTTCTCTTCTGGCCTTTCAACCTCAAACCCATGCCGAGGATGCTTCAGCCTGCACCTTTACAAAAGCACAGGATGATTTTGAACAACCAGATATTGATAAGCTTTATGAATGCGTCAAAGATCAAATGAAAGAAAGCTATGGCAAACAAGGCCATGAAATTGGCAGCATTTATACCACTTGGAAAGTAACGGCAACCGGCCCGGCAAACCCTGGCACACACGGCAACCGCTTCCTGCTAACATATGCCAATGACATAGCGTTCGATGAATATGTTAAATACCAGGATGAAGGTAATTTTTCCATGCCTGTTGGCTCTATTCTCGCCAAGGAAAGCTATAAAATTGACAAAGAAGGCAAGCCTCGCCTTGGCCCTCTTCTCATCATGACAAAACTTGAAGCCGGCAAAGCCGCTGAATATGGCGACTGGCTTTATAGTGGCGTAAACCCTGCTGGTAAAGAATTCAAAATCAGCCAGAGTTTCTGCCATGATTGTCACGGCCTGTTTGAAGATCAAGATTCGCTGGGCTACCCTGATTTTGATGTTCGTCTTAAAGCGCAATAAATTCCTTTAAAAACTTCATTAAATACAGAATGCTCGTTTTTTTAAACGGGCGTTTTTTTAAAGGATTGATTTAAATCATGCCACTGTTTTAAAAAACTCGTAGAACGAATAAAGCTAAAATGTACAGTCACCCTAAAATATTCAAAGTGATTGAGCAATAGCATGTTTAATAAGAATTTTTGAAAGAGCAAACCCCATGTCTGATTCCTTGCCAGAAAACCTTAATGAAAAAAAACAACGCGCTGAAGCATGGTTTCAAAACCTGCGTGACCAAATCTGCTCTGCCTTTGAAAAACTGGAAGATGAAGGCAGCCTTGCAAAAGAAGGTGAAGAAATCGGACGTTTTGTTAAAACACCATGGGAACGAACAGATCACACAGGCAAAAAAGGCGGCGGTGGCGTTATGGGGCTTATGAAAGGCCGTGTCTTTGAAAAGGTCGGCGTTCACTGCTCCACCGTTCATGGGGAATTTTCACCAGAATTTAGAACACAAATTCCAGGAGCAGAGGAAGACCCTCGCTTCTGGGCTTCCGGCATTTCGCTTATTGCTCACATGTGGAACCCCAATGTGCCAGCTGTCCACATGAACACACGCATGGTCGTTACCACAAAACAATGGTTTGGCGGTGGCGCCGACCTAACCCCTGTTCTTGATCGCCGGCGCACACAAGAGGATCAAGATTCGATCGATTTCCACGAAGCTATGAAGAATTGCGTTGCCCCCCATCAAAAAGTTATTGATTATGACCATATCAAAAAATGGTGCGATGATTATTTCTATCTGCCCCACCGCGATGAACCACGCGGCATTGGCGGTATTTTTTATGACCATCACAATTCTGGTGACTGGGAAAAAGATTTTGCTATGACACAAGATGTCGGGCGCGGCTTTTTAGATATTTACCCCAAACTTGTTCGCCGTAACATGGAAACACCATGGACTAATGAAGACCGTGAAGAACAACTTATTCGCCGTGGGCGTTATGTGGAATATAATCTTCTTTATGATCGCGGCACAATT
Source organism: uncultured Alphaproteobacteria bacterium (assembly GCA_938034375.1). Taxonomy (GTDB): domain Bacteria; phylum Pseudomonadota; class Alphaproteobacteria; order Rhizobiales; family JACESI01; genus JACESI01. The sequence continues at coordinate 10,401 of CALHLB010000050.1, forward strand.
TTCGGCCTCAAAACAGGTGGCAATGTAGCTTCAATTCTGTCATCCATGCCACCAAAAGTGAAATGGCCGTAAGAAAAACCTTTTTATATCAAAATATTAGCTGGAAGACAGACTATCCAAAAGCTCTTGTTTCGTGAAAGAAAAACCACTTTCTACCCAATCTGCTTCCAGTTTTTTTAATTGCATACCAAGGCCTGGTCCTGCTTTCAGGCCATAATTGATTAAATCTTGTCCCTTGAGCGGAAAAATTGGTGTTTCCCAATTTTTCACAAAGCTAAAAAGCTCATAAAAAGCCTCAGCATCCTCGTCTTGCTTTACTAATTTCTTGGCATATTCATGGCGCATACAATCAAGTAAAGGCTGCCGTTTCATAGAATAAAGCTTTTTTACAAAATCTTCGCGTTCCATTCTATAAAAATCGCTTAAAGTACCGCTCATATCAGCCCAGTCTTTTAGGCGTTCACGGTCTTTATTAGATAATTTCAAGCGGTCGCAAACCGCACGAACAACATTGCCTGAAGGCCTTAACATCGCCTGAAGTCTTAAAAGTGGGTCTGGCCTAAAGTCTTTTTCCCGCTCAAGCTGCAAAAGCCAATGAAATTGATCAAGCCCCCAATTTTCCGGTAAAATAACATTCAAAACTTCAGTTGTTCGCATCCATAAAATAGCACGCTCTGCTTCTGGCGCTTGCAGAATTTTATAAAATTCATGCCACACCCGCTCAACCGATAAATCAGCCAATGCTGATTTATTACGAACAATCGCTTTCAATGCATCACGATCTGGTCGTCCATCACCATACCAGGCAAAAAAGCGAAAAAAACGCAAAATTCTTAAATAATCTTCTTGAATACGTTTTTTCGCATCGCCAATAAATTTCACATCACGATGGACTATATCGACAAAGCCCGACAAAGGATCATGAATAGCGCCATCAACATCAATATAAAGCGCATTCATCGTAAAATCACGCCGCCTTGCATCTTCTTCAAAATTATTTCCAAAGGAAACTTTGGCATGACGTCCATCTGTTTGAATATCTGCTCGCAATGTTGTAACTTCAAAGGCCTGATTATCAACCACCAAAGTAACGGTACCATGGTCAATTCCCGTTGGAATGGCTTTAAAATCGGCTTCCTGCGCTAAAGAAATAACTTCACTAGGCAATGCCGTCGTAGCTAAATCAATATCACCAATTTTTTCACCCAAAAGCGCATTACGCACCGCCCCACCAACAATATGCGTTATCGTTCCTTCCCCATTTAAGAGCGCCATAACTTTCATTAAAGCTGGATCACTTAACCAATCACGATGAACTAGATGAGGTCTCAAAATCTCTGTCATTATATTATTTTAAGCCTGTTAGATAAGGTTTTTCAATAGGAAAATCAGGGGAAAAATCGGGGTAAAGGGTTTCATATAAAAGGCGGATAATACCAGCGGTTACCCCCCATATATGCCAATCTTTTACCTCTGCTTTATAAGGCATTTGATGATAAAAGCGCTTTTTACCGCGCCACTCAAGAAAGCCGACTTCATGGTTACTGGTATTCATGAGAAATGAAAAAGGAACTTCAAAAGCTTCTTCCACCTCTCCTTCATCCAGAACAAGATTAAAAGGCGTTTCCACCAAGGCCAAAACAGGTATGACCCGAAAGCCAGACCCTGTAAGATAAGCATCCAGAAAACCGAGAGGTTTTATTTGATGAGATGAAAGACCAATTTCTTCCATCGCTTCACGATAAACCGTTGCAATATAATTTTCATCACCCTTTTCAACCTTGCCACCGGGAAAGCCAACCTGCCCTGCATGGTTTGCTAGATGTTTTGGTCTAAGATTCAAAAGCGTTGTAAATCCTTCTTCTCGTTTTATGATTGAAAATAAAATCGCCGCATCCCGAAACGTTTCAAAATGATCCTTTATATCTGCATTATAAATCACATCCCCTTTATCCAAAAGGGCATCGGAAGTTTTATGAAGGTGCGTTTTGATCCGTTCCAGGAAGTCTTCATCACTTGAAAACATGATCTAAAGGGCCACCAGCTTTTCCAGTCTTTCCTGTTCCATGATGGAAAAAAAGACCCCGCGACTTTCAACACCAAACTGTTCAACACCTTCAATATTTCGCACCTCGCCCAAATCGACTAATTGGTAAAGAAGCGGGCGTGCAAGAAGCGCATCCAGCCGGCCACGCACATGCACATAAGGTTTCACACCATCTGTACCAACTTCATCTTCAAACCGTAAAGGATTATCTTTACCAACCTGAATAATATCTCCCACATTCGTTCGCAAGGTAAGGGCTTGGCCGCCTTCATCATGGGCGCTCATCTCAACAGCAAGAAACGGGGCATCATCAACGCTAATACCAATTTTTTCAACAGGCGTTACAAGATAGGTTTTGCCATCATCATCTTTACGAAGAACGGTTGAAAAAAGCCGCACCATTTTATCACGGCCGATAGGGGTTCCCATATAATACCAAAGCCCGTTTGCCGCGATACGTATATCCAAATCACCACAAAAGGGCGGGTTCCATTTTTCAACAGGGGGCAAACCACCTTTAGCACCATCCCCTGCGTGACGCGCCCGTGATAACAGAGCCTCCAGCCCGCCGGAAACTTCACCCTTTTCTGTCACAACACTCATGAATACCTATCCTGAAACCTTATTTTATAAATGTCATCTCACGAATGTGAACGCACTGTAAATCTTATTTATGGACATTCATGCAAAAAACGACAAGATGCATGAACGATATTGTTGAAAAACAAAGAGAGTTTGCCAAAATAGCAGCAAAGACTGTTAAGATATTTTAAAATAAATATAAAGGAACCCTTTTCATGAGCGCCTTTGATAATAATTCTGTGACCGGCGATGAAATCGTTGCAGAAGCAGATAATGCCGTTAACCGTCTTGAAAAAGTGCAGGCAGCTATTGGAAACGTCATTTTTGGGCAAGACCTTGTTGTTGAACAAGCCCTAACAACAATTCTAGCCGGCGGACATGGCTTGTTAGTAGGCGTGCCAGGCCTTGCCAAAACCCTTTTGGTTGAGACAATGGGAAAAGTTTTAGGGCTTGAAGATGGCCGCATTCAATTTACACCAGATTTAATGCCTTCAGATATTTTAGGTTCTGAAGTCATGGACAGAAGTGAAGAGGGAAAACGTTCCTTCCGTTTTCTCAAAGGACCAATTTTTACCCAGCTTCTCATCGCCGATGAAATCAACCGCGCAAGCCCGCGCACCCAATCAGCTCTTTTACAGGCCATGCAGGAATATCATGTTACGATTGCAGCCAAACGCTACGACCTGCCCAGCCCATTTCACGTTTTAGCAACACAAAACCCGCTAGAACAGGAAGGCACCTACCCCCTGCCAGAGGCACAGCTTGACCGCTTTTTAATGCAGATTGATGTTTTATACCCCACACTAGAGGCCGAACGCCGCATTCTGCTTGAAACCACAAGCACAAAAAATAATTTAGTGGAGAAAGTTTTAAGCCCGCAGGAATTACAGGCCTTCCAAACTCTGGTGCGTAAAATGCCTGTTGGCGAAACCGTGGTAGACGCTATTTTAAATCTTGTACACGCCGCACGCCCCCAATCAAACAACAAAGAAGAACTCCAGAATAAAACAGATCCAAATGATATAACAAAACATATTGCATGGGGACCAGGACCGCGCGCCTCGCAAGCCTTAATGTTGACAGTGCGCGCCCGCGCCCTTTTACAAGGGCGCTTAGCCCCTTCTATGGATGATGTTTTAGCCTTGGCTGAACCCGTTCTTCAACATCGCATGGCACTCTCTTTTTCTGCCCGCGCGGATGGTATTAATGTACGGGATGTTATTACAACCTTGAAAAATAGGATTTAGAAATGCCGCTTATCACGGCTAGCAAACAGACAACAATTAATGAAAATGCCGATGCGCCGTTTTACTTATTAAGTGAGGCGCAAAAAGCATCAGAAAGCCTGCCTGATTTATTGCTACAAGCAAGAAAAGTAGCGCGCACCATTATGTCTGGATGGCATGGTCGCCGTATTGCTGGCCCGGGGGAAGCTTTCTGGCAATTTCGCCCTTTTGTAGAAGGTGAAAATGCTTCAGCCATTGACTGGCGCCGCTCTGCCCGCGATGAAACCGTTTATTTGCGAGATAGAGAATGGGAAGCGGCACAAACAGCATGGCTGTGGCTCGATCTAACAAAATCCATGCAATTTGGCTCATCGCTTTCCGGTATTACGAAACGAGCCCGCGCCATTGTCCTTACCCTTGCCATGACACAACTTTTAAGCGCTGGAGGTGAGCGCACAGGCCTTTTGGGCCATACCCGCGCCACAACCCGCCGCAAAGCAGCAGAAATATATGCCGAACGCATCGCGCGTATTGGCACCCTTCCACCAAATAAGGGCATGCCGGTACCCGATGGTATTAACCGCTTTTCAGAAGTCGTTCTTTTTGGCGATTTTTTAGATCCCATCGCCAATTTGGAAAGTTTTTTACATAATATCGCAAAATCTGGAACACGCGGTCATGTTGTCCAGATACTGGACCCAATTGAAGAGAGCTTTCCTTTTTCAGGCCCTATAGAATTTCATGACCCTGAAAGCGGACAAAAAATAATGACAAGCCGCGCACAGTCTTATCAGGCAGATTATCGGGAAAGATTGGACAGCAGGCGCGCTGCGGTAAAAGAGCTTTGCAAAAAATTGAACTGGACATTTCTCGTCCACCATACAGATAAACCTGCAAGTGATGTTGTCCTAGCTCTTCATAGCCATATGGCGGGAGGGCGCATTTAATGTTTGGTACAGCACTTTCCTTTACCACACCTCTGGCACTATCTGCCTTAATCCTTCTACCCATAATCTGGTGGCTCCTAAGACTTTTGCCACCAAGCCCGCAAAAACAAGATTTCCCTCCAACACGATTGCTGGCAGAAATTGAGCAAAAAGAAGAAACACCTCATTCAAGCCCTTGGTGGCTAACAGCTCTTCGGCTCTTATTGGCTGCTCTTTTTATAGCTGCTTTGGCAGGTCCTTACTGGCAACCAGCCAAAAGTATTAAAAGCAGCAATAGCCCTCTACTTCTTGTAATTGATAACGGCTGGACAAGTACAAAAGACTGGCAAAAAAGGCTCGATTTGGCAAAACAACTCATCCAAACCAAAATCAGCCAAGAACAACCTGTCGCCCTGTTAATGACAGCAAGCCTGCAAAATAAAAATCTCTCATTCACAAAACCCGAAAAAGCTCTCGAACAATTAGACGCCCAAAGGCCACAGCCATTCATTGAAGATAGGCAACAAGCAGAAACAATTATAAAACATTTTATAAGGAATCATAAAGACATCGAGGCCGCCTATATTGCCAGCCAACTAGCCCTGGCTGCCGATGGCACTTTTATTAAAACACTGGAAAATGCCGCATCTTTTTCCCTTTATCATCAAGAAGGTGACCGACTTGCCATAACCCACATTGATAATAAGCCCGATTTTCTCAATGTTCATATAAAAAAGCTTCATGAAGAGGCGCATAATCTAACGCTCATCGCTTTGGATGAAAAAGGCTTACCCCTCGCACAAGAAGCATTTTCCTTCGATAAACAGAAACGGGAAACCGTTGTAAAAATAGATCTGCCCTTAGAGCTGAGGAATGATATTTACCGGTTACAAATTTTGAATGGGCAACAGATTCAAATTCCAGGAATTGGTTCGCATTTCCTTATAGATAGCAGAAACAGGCGGCGTTCTGTTGGTCTTTTATCAGGCGTTTCAAAAGATATTTCCGAACAACCCCTTCTCTCTCCTCTCTATTATATAAGTCGCGCGCTAGAGCCTTTTGCACAACTGCGCGATGCCAAAACAGCAAATATTACCAAAGCCATTCCAAACCTTCTTGAAAGCGGCATTTCCATGTTGGTTATGGCCGATATTGGCACTATTCCAGAAAAAGAAGTTCAACGCCTTGAAAATTTTATGGAAAAAGGCGGCACAGTAGTACGCTTTGCCGGACCGCGCCTTGCAAAAACTGGTGATCCATTAACACCTGTGCGGCTTCGAAAGGGTGAACGAAATTTAAGCGGCTCCCTTACTTGGGAGGAACCACAAAAACTTGCCCGCTTTTCAAAAACAGGCCCCTTTGCCGGCCTTCCCCTGCCCGATGATATTGAAATTTTACGGCAGGTTCTAGCAGAACCTGATTTTGATTTAAACACCAAAACATGGGCCGAGCTTGAAGATGGTACACCCCTTGTAACCGGCGAACAGCGCGGCAAAGGCTTTTTGGTACTCTTTCATGTTACAGCAGATGCAACATGGTCAAATTTGCCTCTTTCAGGCGCCTTTGTGGATATGCTCAATAAACTCACCTCTTTTTCTGCCAATCAATCATCCCAAAACAATGCAGCCTCTTCTACCGAGGAAGCCATTTTCCCACCCTATTTGACATTAAATGCACAAGGCACCTTGACTGCACCCTTGGCCACAGCAGAACCCCTCAAATTATCAAGCTTGGACACATTACCAGTAAATTCAACCCATCCGCCGGGCTTTTACGGCAAAAAAACAGGATTGCTCGCGCATAATCTCATGAAAAAAGAGACTCCTTTTGAACCAGCCAATTTCAACACCCTCATATCAGGAAAAACACATAAATCAGATTTTAATCAGGAAAACTCTTATGATTTAAGGCCAGTATTTTTCATCCTTGCCTTTATCCTACTTTTAGTGGACAGCTTGATTGTAGCTTTTATGTCAGGCTTTTTTTCTTTTCAAAAAACAATCCGTCTCAAGACAGACATTACAAAAGCCTTACCTGTCTTTTTCGTCCTCTTGTTAAGCACAGCAACCCTTTTAATTTCTCAAGATACACAGGCTCAAGATAGACAAAACCAAAATTCCGAAACGCCAGATTACGCGGCAACTTTTACCACCCGTCTTGCTTATGTCATTACTGGTGACAATAAACTAGATGATATAAGTGCAGCCGGCCTGCAAGGTCTTTCAAATTATTTAACCCGCCACACAGCCTTAGAACCTGGCCCTCCCGTGGGTCTTGATATAAAAAGTGATGAACTTTCTTTTTACGCCCTTATTTACTGGCCTATTAGCGCACAAAGCACCATTCCGGATGCAGCAACCATGGCCCGTATTGATGCTTTCATGAAGCAGGGAGGCAGTATTTTATTTGATACCCGTGATCAAATAGACCTCGTTATTGACAATAATTCCAAGGCCAATAGGAATTTGCGCTCTATTGTCCGCCATTTAGATATCCCCCCTCTTGAACCTGTGCCATCCAAACACGTTCTAACCCGTTCTTTTTATTTGTTACAAGATTTTCCCGGTCGCTGGATGGGCAGCCCTTTATGGGTAGAAGCAACAAACCAGAAATCAGAAGAAAGCAGTGAGGGAAATCTGGGAAAAGCCGATGGCGTTTCTTCAATTTTAATAACCGCAAATGATCTAGCAGGCGCCTGGGCGATTGATGAAGCTGGTCAGCCCCTATTACCCGTTTCACCAGGGGGTAACAATCAGCGCATTTACGCATTTCGTACTGGCGTTAATATCATTATGTACTCCCTAACAGGCAATTATAAAGCCGATCAGGTGCATATTCCCGCCCTCCTGGAAAGGTTGGGACAATAAACCATGAACTGGACACTTGATTTTACCCCCTTTCTTTCTTGGCAAATAACAAGTGCGCTTGCCGTTCCTCTTGGCCTTTTAGCGCTCTTATTTCTATTTCACCGCCCACGTGGCTGGGGTTTAAGATTATCTGCCCTGTTATGCGCCTATCTTGCCCTATTAAACCCTGGTTTAATAGAAGAAGAACGTGAGCCCCTTTCAAGTGTTACTGCCATTATTGTTGATCGTTCTTCCAGTCAAAAACTCGCAAGCCGTGAGGATGAAACAAGCACTGCATTACAAGAAATAAAGCGGCATCTGGCTGAAATTCCAAATATGGAAACCAGAATAATTGAAACAAATGGCCACAATATAGCAGGGGAAGGAACAGCCCTTTTTCATGATTTAAAACGTAATCTGTCAAACATCCCGCCAGACCGTATTGCAGGTGCAATCTTGCTTTCTGATGGGCAAGTGCATGACATTCCAGAAACAATCGAGGATTTAGGCTTTAATGCCCCCATACATGCTCTCATTACCGGCAAAGAAAACGAATATGACCAACGCATCGTATTAACGCAAGCGCCGCGTTTTGGTATTGTTGGAGAAGAAAAAGAAATAAAATTCAAAGTTGAAACAACCGATAGCCAAAGTCAAAAGACCGCTGAAATTATCATTGCACTGAATGGTGAGGAATTAATTACACAAACCGTTCCGGTTGGTGAAAATATTACTCTTTCCATTGGCATTGATAGGGGTGGAAAAAATATTCTTGAAATTCGCGTAAAAGAAAAGAAGGGCGAATTAACCAACCTGAACAATGTTGCAGTACAAACAATTGAAGGGATACGAGAAAACTTGCGTGTTCTTCTCGTTTCTGGAGAACCGCATCCAGGGGAGAGAACATGGCGCAATTTATTAAAATCGGATGCCAGCGTTGATTTAGTGCATTTCACCATTTTACGCCCTCCAGAAAAACAAGATGGTACCCCCATTAATCAACTCTCACTCATTGCCTTTCCAACCCGTGAACTTTTCTCGGTAAAGATTAATGAATTCGACCTTATTATTTTTGACCGCTATCAGCAGCGCGGCGTATTGCCTATTTTATATTTTGATAATATTGCCCGCTATGTTGAAGATGGTGGTGCAGTTTTAATTGCAGCAGGGCCAGATTATGCAGCGCCCATTTCGCTCTATCAAACCCCCCTTGCCTCTGTTCTACCCGGCATTCCAACGGGGGAGGTTATTGAAAAACCGTTTCACGCAGAAATTACAGAGGAAGGCGCACGCCATCCCGTTACCCGTGACTTGAAGGGTGCAGATGCCACCCCGCCAAACTGGTCGCGCTGGTTTCGTCTTGTGGATGTTGCCCATACTGAAGGTAATGTCATTATGTCTGGTGCGGATAAAAAGCCTCTCCTTGTTTTAAACCGCGAAAAAGAGGGCCGCGTTGCCCTTATGCTTTCAGATCATGCCTGGCTTTGGGCAAGAGGCTTTGAAGGGGGCGGCCCGCATGTTCAGCTCTTGCGGCGCCTTTCGCACTGGTTAATGAAAGAGCCGGATTTGGAAGAAGAAGCCCTACACGGTTTTTCAAAAAATGATACCCTTATTATTCAACGTCAAACGATGCAAGATGTTTTTAAGGAAGGCAAAAAGCCCGAAGTTGAAATTACCCACCCTTCTGGCGAACAAAAAAACATAATCCTACAAAACAAGACAACCGGACTTTATGAAGGGCGTATAACATCACCAGAAGCGGGCCTTTACAAGATAACTCATGACACTTTAAAAACTCTTGTTCATGTTGGCCCGGCAAACCCTAAAGAGTTCCAGGATGTCGTGTCTACACCACAAAAACTTGAAAAAATAACAAATAAAACAAAAGGTAGTGTGAAACGATTATCAAAGGGGATCCCAAATTTCATTCCCTTGAAAAATAATCCACGTTCCTTTTCCGGTCGCAATTGGCTAGGCCTTAAAAAAACTGAAGCCAGTCTTTTAAAAGGCATAAACCGTTTTTCTCTTCTATCAGGTTTTTTGGGGTTGGGCATTCTTTTAGGTCTTCTATCACTCATGTGGTATAGAGAAGGCCGTTAAAAATTGCCGTTTAAAGAAAGTCATATACAAACTTTCATCATGCCTTTATATACATCGCGATTTAATTCAGCATTCGGCCAGGCAATAAGCAGTCGATTATAATCAACAGGGCCTGGCAAGTGAATAGTTGAAGGCGCATTTTCAAAACCAAGCGGTTTATAATAAGGCGCATCTCCAACAAGGATAACAGGCAATTGTTCCCTAGTACCCACCTCTATTAAAGCCTTATAAACAAGTGCCTTTCCAATGCCCTTGCCTTGTAAATCTTTCAAAACACATAAAGGCCCCAAAAGATAAGCCTTTCCATTGCCAATCATAACTGGCGTTAGGCGAACAGAACCAACAAGCTTCTTCTCACTTATAGCAACAAAAGAAAAGCGCGCATCACATGCAATCCCTTCCCGAATGCGAAAAGCCGTTTTAACAAACCGTCCTGGCCCAAAAACTTTATTTTGCAAAGCTTCCACACAGGCATTATTTGCAACGGTTTCAGGTAAAATTTCAAAGAGAGACATGGTCAAAAAACTTTCAGGGGGGGATAAATCAAACCTCCTGAACTGTTTTCATCATCTTATTACGAATTCAAGAAGCACAAAAAGCCGCAAACAGAAACCTGAATCGGCCTAGATTAGAGGTGCATCGTCGCAAAAAGGACATCGAATTTCTTCCAAAATAATATTATTCAGCTCTTGCTATCACGCTTTTGCTATTGGGTAAAGGATAATTCCTCTCGACATTGAATACATAATTAAGTTAAGCAGAAAGCCTCTTATGCCTTAATTAAAGTGATTCATACCATGACGATTGAAGAACTGCTTCCCATTGCTGCTGGCGTTTTCCTATTAGCGGGCATAATAAAAGGTCTTGTTGGCGTTGGTCTGCCAACGGCAGTTATTAGCATGTTATCGCAATTCACCGACCCACGCATCGCCATTGCCATGCTTTTACTGCCTGCTTTGGTATCGAATATTTTTCAGGCCCATAAGAACAAAATGATTTTAAAGTCAATTAAGCTTTTCTGGCCATTTTTGGGCATTATGATTATCGGTATTCTGATTTTTTCACAATATGCAGCCGATTTTTCTGCCGATACCCTAACGATTTTTGTTGGTATCATGATTATGGTCTTTGTTATTGTTAATCTTTTTGTAAAACCAATCGCCATTCCTGAAAGATTTGACCTTGCCTTCCAAATCGTTCTTGGCGCTATTGCTGGCATTATTGGCGGATTAACATCCCTATGGGCGCCAGCCGTTGTTGTTTATCTTATGTCCAAACATATGCCGAAAAATGAATTTGTCGGTGCCATGGGCATTCTACTTCTTGGTGGCTCGCTCCCTCTTTTAGCCGGCTATTGGCAAGCAGGGCTTACAACGCCTACTCTCCTTTTATATTCGGCGCTCATGGTTATTCCAACGCTTTTAGGTGTTGCACTAGGCGAAAAAGGCCGGCACTTTCTCAATGGCCAGCAATTCCGCATTGTACTTTTAGGGGTTTTCTTCATTCTGGGTATCAATCTTATACGTACTGTCATTTTATAAAAAATTGGAAGTACTTCGATAAACAACTTAAAAAAGCTTTCAATAGAAATTGAAAACACTATCTCTCAAGCAGGCAACAATCATATTAAAGGAAATATATAATGGGCTTGTTAATTGATGGTGTCTGGCATGATAAATGGTATGATACCAAATCAACAGACGGAAAATTTGTAAGAAAAGATGCAGCCTTTAGAGACTGGGTAACAAAAGATGGTGCCCTAGGCCCTTCAGGCAAACAAGGATTTAAAGCAGAAAAAGACCGTTATCATCTTTATGTATCTCTTGCCTGCCCTTGGGCGCACCGTACCTTGATTTTTAGAAAACTGAAGAACCTTGAGAATATTATTTCTCTTTCCATCGTTGACCACTTGATGGATTCTAGGGGCTGGGAATTTACTGAAAATGCAGGGGCAATACCAGACCCGCTTTTCAACGCCAGAACAATGGCCGAAATTTACGTCAAAGCCGAACCAAAATTTACAGGGCGCGTTACTGTACCAGTTTTATGGGATAAAAAGAAACAAACCATTGTTTCCAACGAATCTTCAGAAATCATCCGCATGTTCAATAGCGCTTTTGATGATGTTACAGGAAACAGCCTTGATTTTTATCCCGAAAATCTCCGCAATGAAATTGATGATATCAATGAGCGCGTTTACTACACAATTAATAACGGTGTCTATAAAGCAGGCTTTGCCACAACACAGGCAGCCTATGAAGAAGCGGTTTCAGCCCTTTTTGAAAGTCTCGATTATTTAGAGGAGCGCCTTTCCCAACAAGATTACCTTGCCGGCGACCAAATAACAGAAGCCGACTGGCGCCTGTTTACGACCTTGATACGTTTTGATGCTGTCTATGTTGGTCATTTCAAATGTAATTTGCACCGCATTGAAGATTATCAAAGCCTTTCCAACTATTTAAGAGCGCTTTATCAGGTGCCTGGCATAAAAGAAACCGTCAATATGGACCACATAAAACGCCATTATTATGAAAGCCACACAACAATAAATCCAACCCGCATCACCCCGAAGGGTCCAAAGCAGGATTTCATGAAAGAGCATAATCGACCAACCGTAAAACTCACTTAAAAATCGCTTGGCTGGAACGCTTTATAAAACAGCGTATAGACGAAACGACAAGAGCATGACATGAAGGAAAGTAGATTTTCAAATATCAGGCTTTCCTTCCCATGTTTAAATTAGCCCATTTTTCAGACCCGCATTTAAGTCCCTTGCCAAAAGTATATCTGCATCATCTTTTATCAAAACGGATAACAGGCTTCATCAATCATCGCAGAAATCGCGGGCGCCTTTTAACAGACAATGTCCTTGACCTTTTACTAGAAGATTTAAAAACACAAAAACCAGATCACATCGCCCTGACCGGCGATCTTGTTAATTTAGGCCTGGATGAGGAAATACGCCTTGCCAGAATCTGGCTTGAAACCATTTCTTCCCCTGAAAATCTCTCCCTCGTTCCAGGCAATCATGATGCTTATGTACCCTTTGCCTTAAGACAGGCAAAAAAAGAGTGGGCGCCTTATTTTTTAGGCGATGATACCCCTGAAAAACCGCATTTTCCCTATTATAGGCAGCGCGGCCCCCTTGCTATTATTGGCCTGTCAACGGCTCTTGCCACCCTGCCTTTTATGGCAACAGGCACATTAGGTAAAAGACAAATAGCAGAAGCCACCAAATTATTATCAAAAGCAGCCGAGAATAATTATTTTCGTCTCATTTTAATCCATCACCCACCCTTTATTGAAAGGAGACGCTATCATAAACGTCTAACAGATTATCGTGCTTTTAGAAAAATGATCAAAAAAACGGGAGCGGAAATGATTTTACACGGCCATACCCACAGACGTAATATAACGATGATTGATGGACCCGACAAAGAAATTCCGGTTATCGGGGTACCTTCCGCCTCAAGCGGCCTTTCATCAAAACATCAATCTGCGCGCTATAACCTTTTTGAAATAGAAAAAGAAGAAAAAAACTGGTCCGTTATAATGACAGAACGAGGATTAACGCCAGCAAAAAATATAGATATTCTTGACACGCACACTTTGAAAATAGCGCATTAAACAACACCTTAATCCAGAAACAACAAAAATTGGCAGGCTTCAATTCAATGTCTCAGGAAAAAACACCCGTTACCGTTTTAACAGGCTATTTAGGGGCCGGTAAAACAACACTTCTCAACCGTATTCTCACAGAAAATCACGGCAAAAAATATGCTGTCATTGTTAATGAGTTTGGCGAAATCGGCATTGATAACGACCTTGTCGTTGAGACAGATGAAGAAATTTTTGAAATGAATAATGGATGCGTCTGTTGCACTGTTAGAGGGGATCTTATTCGCATTTTAAACGGATTAATGAAAAGGAAAACCCGTTTTGATGGTATCTTGATTGAAACAACAGGCCTTGCAGACCCTGCTCCCGTTGCCCAGACATTCTTTATGGACGATGACATCCGCGCCAAAACAAAGCTGGATTGCATTATCACTGCCGCAGATGGCAAACATCTCGTGGAGGAATTAAAAAAAGCACCCGAAGCCAAAACGCAAATAGCCTTTGGTGATATCATTCTCCTTAACAAAACAGACTTGATGAAAAGGGATGAAATCTCATCCGTTGAAAAGGCCATACAAAAAATAAATCCTTATGCTCGTTTGTACCATACTGTTAAGAGCAACATAGGGCTTGAGAAAATTCTTGACCAAAAAGCCTTTGACCTTGACCGTATTATAGAGCTGGAGCCGCACTTTTTAAAAGAAAACGACCACGCCCACCATCATGATCATGATGATGAAGTTGAAAGCTTTGCATTTCACCTTGCAGGTAATTTGAAACCGCAAATTTTCTTCCCTTGGATGAACTCTATTATAGAAACATTGGGGCCAGATATTTTAAGAACCAAAGGCATCTTATCCTTTGAAAATGATGCGGAACGGTATGTCTTACAGGGTGTTCACATGATGATAGAAGGTGAAAGCCAGCGCCCTTGGCGCGAGGGCGAAAAACGGGAAAGCCGTCTCGTCTTTATTGGCAGAAACCTAAACAAACAAGAACTGGAAACAGGTTTTAAAGCCTGTTTGGTGTAATCATGTCTTTATCGAACACAACCTCTAAATCCAATGTACTTTTTTTACAAAGAGATAAAATCCATATCACAGATATTATCGCCCTAGAATATAGTAAAGACATTTTTGCCTTTGCACGTGGGGATGGCACTATTCTATTTGCTGGAGAAAAAGGCATAGATAATGAAATCAAAGCGCACGAAGAAAGCCTTCTAGCAGCGACATCTTTTAAAGATGGTCTGGTTACATGCAGTGATGATGGCAAAATCATCGTGACAGATATAAAAGGAAAGACGACCCTACTTCTAAAAGAGCCTGGACGTTTTTTCGATCAGATTGCAAGTGCAAATTGGGGCGGCATTGCAGCATCTGATGGGCGTATTATAATGGTTTTAATGCCCGAAATGACTGTTAAAACCTATAAGGCCGAAGGTTGTGTTGGCGGGTTATCTTTCACACCAAGTGGGAGAAAGCTCGCGGCAAGCCGTAATGGTGGCGCAAGTATTTATTGGGTTGGAACAGAAAGAGCAAAGCCAGATGATTATGTATGGCAAGGCGCCCATGGCCCCATCACCATCAGTCCCAATGGCGATTTTCTTGTTACATCGATGCAGGAAAATGCCTTGCACATTTGGCGCATAGATCACACAAAACATGGCAGAATGGGTGGGTACCCCACGCGCATCAAAGCACTATCATGGGAAAAAAAGGGGCGTTTTCTTGCAACATCTGGTGCCGATGAGTTAATTATCTGGCCGTTTCACACGAAAGATGGCCCCATAGGACAGGCCGCACAGCAAATTCCCATAAGGCAGGAAGATTTTCTAACGGCCGTTTCCTGGCACCCAAAATCTGATTTTATAGCAACGGGAAGTGAAAACGGCTTCCTGCATCTTGCACAACAAAATGGTGAAGCACACCTGCTAATTGATAATTTAGGAAGCCCTGTCACAGCGCTAAAATGGTCAAAACAGGGGCGTTATCTTGCTTTTGGCTGCGATGAGGGAACATTTGGCCTTATTGATTGTGAAACCTATTTTTAAAAAACAAGCGTGATAAAACCCCGTAGCGCGGGGCAAAAAGCATTGCCAGAACTTGCAAAAAACCTGCCATAAGTGCAATCATGCCCGCGGCAGAAACGCTGTCTTGCCCCCCAAACCAGAACGGCCCGAAGGCAGCTAGAAAATACCCGGATATTCCGCTTAATACCGCAATAAAACCACTTATCCATAGTTGGGTTGAAAGTTTATCAGTTAACATTCTGGCCGTTGCCGGGGGGCAAATAAACATGGCAATGACCAAAATTGAGCCAACAGCTGAAAAAGCAGCAACGGCTGAAAGAGCCGTCATAAAAACAAGCCCAAGCCCCATCCATTTCGATGATATGCCCAAACTATCAGCATGAGCAGCATCAAAACTGGTAATCATCAGCGGCTTATAAAAAACAACGATAAAAAGGATAACAAGGAGCGTTATAAAAAATAAAACCCATATATCTTCAGGCAAAGAAAATAACTTTGAAAAAGAAAGAAGGTCCTGGAAACTTTCAGCTTCCAACCATAAAGCGCTTTCAAGATTTCCATAAAGTGCATGTTCTACATCCAAATGCACACCCCGCGCACCACTTTGTTCCAGAAGAACGACACCAAGCGCAAACATGGTTGTAAATACAGCACCCATAGCAGCCCCAGCTTCTATGCGTCCTGCTCTCTTGATAAGTTCAATAAGACTGACAGAAAAAAGGGATGCAAACAAAGCGCCCAACATCATTGGTAAGGCCGCCACAGAACCCGCCAATAAAAAACCGCCCACAATACCAGGCAAAACTACATGACTTATTGTATCACCCATCAATGCCTGCCCTCTCAGTAAAAGAAAATTACCTAAAAGCCCACAGGAAAGAGCCGCCAATGTGCCAAGAAGAAGAGAGGGAAAATCAAGTTGAATAAAATCATTCATTGAACAAGCCTAACTTTGGTAAGCATCAGCTCTTCGCTAAGTTCCTCAACCAGATCTTTGGGAATAACCTCTTCAATTGGACGCAAAGACCAATCTTCCAAAGCCAGTGCCTCAATGGGATAAGCTTGATGGTAGGCATTCCATAAAACCTGATCACGCGCCATTTTCTGCGCCGCTTGGTGCCCCTCCTCAGTCACGGCACCATCTGCTCTTAAAAATCTTTTCTTTCTTAAAATTTTCTGTGTGAGTGGATCAAAAACAGGTTCCGCGCGCGAAATTGCCAAAAGGCCTTGTCGTTCATGTACACGCCTTTGAAAAAGCTTATGACGCAATGCATGGGCAAGCGCTCCTCTTTTGGGTGCAACCAAAAGAGATATAAGGAAAATACTAAAAAGCGTTAAAACAATCAATCCTCCCGTTGGTAAATCAGTTGCAACGGAAGAAAGGGCCGCCCCAAACCATGACCCAAGAGCGCCAATAAAAGTAGCAATTAAAACCATATGACTAACCCTCTCTGTCCAAAAACGGGCAGCAACAGGAGGTATAATCGTTAAAGCAATAACAAGAACCAGACCAACGGTTTTTAAACCAATAACAACAACCGCTAAAAGTAAGAACAATAAAAGCCTATCAAGGCTTGCAACATTATAACCTTGAGCTTTTGCAAAAGTGATATCAAAACATAAAAGCGTTAGTTCCTTAAATTTGAAAATTAAAACAAGCCCCACAACAAAGGCAGACACGGCAATAAGAAGAGCGTCTTGGTATAAAAGCCCCGCCGTTGACCCTAAAATAAAATCGGAAAGGCCTGCCTGCCCACCCTGATAAACCGATTGAACAAGCGTTAAAAGGACAATTCCAAGAGCAAAAAATGTCGAAAGCACTGTTCCTATTGCAGCATCTTCTTTCAACCGTGTGTAGCGCACAATCCATTCAACGGCCAAAGCTCCAAGAACCGCGCTGAAAGCAGCTCCTATTAACAAAGCCCACAAGGCGCGACCATCATCAAAAAAATAAGATGCAAGCATAAAGGCAAGAACAACACCTGGGAGTGTTGCATGGCTGATGGCATCACTAACAAGAGAGCGCTTTCTCAAAAGAACAAAAACACCAATACCACCAGCAGCACCACCCAAAAGGGCGGCCCCAACAAGCACAAGAGACGTATTATAGCCCGCTTGAAGCGTGAGGGCTTTGATCAATTCTGCCAGAAACTCAGACATGTGCCTGAACAGCCGCTCCACCAACCGGTTCCCCGGCTTTATGAAAACCAAGACGACCAGAATAAGTGCGTCTAAGCGCTTCATCACTCATAACATCATCAATTGGTCCATTGGCAATAACCTGACGATTTATAAGCAGCACATCATCGAACATCTTACGCACCGTATCAAGATCATGATGCACAACAATAACGGTTTTCCCTTCAGCCGTTAATGCTTTGAGTGTCTTGAAAATAACATTTTCTGTTGCAGCATCCACACCGGCAAAAGGCTCATCCATCAAATATACTTCTGCCTCTTGCGCCAAAGCACGCGCCATGAAAACACGCTGCTGTTGCCCACCGGAAAGTTGGCCAATTTGGCGTTCGGCGAAATCAGCCATATCAACCTGATCCAGGCAAGAAAGCGCTTGCTCACGGTGATGTTGGGAGGGCCAGCGCAAAAAGCCCATTCTACCATAAAGCCCCATCATCACAACATCCAGGGCACTGGCAGGAAAATCCCAGTCAACGGAAGCACGCTGCGGCATATAAGCAATATTCTTGCGCGCTTCCTTCAACGCCTCTCCCAAAATAAAAGTCTGTCCCGTTACAGCAGGAACAAGCCCCAAAGACGCTTTAAGAAAAGTCGACTTACCAGCACCATTAGGCCCAACAATTGCAGTTATACGGCCAGAGTGCGCTTGAAACGATACATCCCACAAGACAGGCTTTCTATCATAAGCAACTGTAAGTCCTGAAACGTCAAAGGCCACTTTAGAAGAGATAAATCCAGTTTCATCAATAAGGGACTGTTTTGAAAGAGCGCTCATATTAACTTCCCTGCCCCAATTTACCCTTCAAACCCTTTTCAGGAACATTTCCTCCCAAAGCCTTTCCCAATGTCGTGATATTATGATCAATCATACCAAGGTAAGTTCCTTCATAGGTCCCCTCATGCCCCATCGCATCAGAAAAAAGTGTTCCACCTACGCGAACATTTTTACCTTTGGCTTTTGCCCCTTCGATTAAGGCTTTAACATTTTGCTCCGAGACGGAGCTTTCCACAAAAACGGCGGGAATATTCTGCTCAACAAGAAGGCCAACAAGCTTTTCAATCCGCTGCAAACCCGCTTCACTTTCAGTCGAAAGCCCCTGAATGCCAACAACTTCTACATCAAAAGCGCGCCCAAAATAACGGAAAGCATCATGCGCGGTGACAAGAACACGCTGTTTATCAGGGATCTTATTAACAAGAGCTGCGACCTCTTCACGTAAATCTAAAAGCTCTTCTTCATAAACCATCGCATTAAAAGCAAATGTTTCTTTTAAATGAGGAGCCTTAGCGCTTAAGGCATCACGAACAGAAGGAATGGCTTTGGCCCAAAGAGCAGGATCCATCCAGATATGAGGGTCGTAACGCCCAGAGAATCCTTCAGCTTGTATCAAATGTTCTTTTGAAAACGATTCACCTAAGAAAACAACAGGTTTCTGGCTTTGCAAGTGGTGCAAAATCTCATCTAACTGCGCTTCAAGGTGAAGCCCATTAGAAAAAACAATGTCTGCACGCGTTAGGGCTGCAACATCAGACCGCGTTTGGCGATAGGAATGAGGATCAACGCCAGACCCCATCAAAGTTTGAATATTAACAGTCTCCCCCCCAATAGCTTTAACCATATCACCAACCATGCCGGTGGTAGCAACAACCTTTATCGAGGCAGCATAAAGCGGGGAAAAAGCAAGACAGAAAAAAGCAAAAAATATGAAAAAAAAGCGCGTTACTTTTTTATAAAAATATCCGTACATTAACAAAAACAGCACTCCAGTTGCGACTTATTCTCAATATATATTGCGAATAAGTCGCAATTGCAAGAAATAATTTAACAACTGCATAAAAAACTATTTTTAAGAACAAAATCTTTTCTACCCCGCTACATCATCGTGGAAATAGTCTGCATATGCCGTTTTAGATAAAGCAAGCACACTTAAAGCCGCACGACGAGCTGCACTCGGATTTTTCTCTGCTATTGCTTCAACAATACGTTTGTGTTTTTTCCGCTTCTTGCTTTTGTTTTTGTAATTTTCTTTGAGGTTTTTATTATTCTTTTTTAGAGAATTTAACAAATTATTGATATCCCTTGATTCATTT
>CALHLB010000051.1 GCA_938034375.1 uncultured Alphaproteobacteria bacterium
GTGGGAAATACGGCTCAATCAAGGACAATTGGCGATCAGACAACCAGAACAAATCAGACATAAAAAAACTCCTTCGTTTGAAACCTTGAAGCTGATTTGCAATGAAAATTAAAGAGAAAAATTAATAGGTCCTGAGCCTAGAGCGTGTTTCCCATAGGTGAATTCACTTATGGGATAAAAACTCGCGTAAGAATAAAGGCTTAGCGCATAACAGATAAATTCATGAAAATGCATCATGCGCTAAAGAACAAAACGGCACTTTTAAAAGTGCCGTTTTTTATTTTAATATCAAAAACTTAAAGAATTTACTTATATCTTACGATAAACCCATTCAATAAGATCCAGACTCACTTTATCAAGAACCTGATTCAAATTGTTGACAGCAGAAACAGCATCATCGCGCGTTTTTTTCTCACGAGAAAAAGAAGACTGTGCAACCACCCGCCCATTCTTATCATTCAAAATTAGAACGTTTAAAGAAACACGAGCTGTTGCTTGCGCGCCTTTTACTTCCACTTGAAAAGCCTGCACATCAATGACGAGTTGATGATCAATTAAAAGCCCATCGCCGGGAAGAGCAACAGCCCGCGCACCATTGGTTGCAGCAATGGCACGACTTAAATAAAGCTGTACCAAACGCGGCAAACGGTCCGACCATCGCACCCCTGAAAAATATGAAATTTCACTTGGCCCAGGCTTAATGACTATTCGATCATTATCAAGTGAACTCACGACTTTTGGATTGGCTATCAATATTTGGCTCGATGTCCTGCCAGATACATTATAGACATTCTCGTCTAAAACCAGATCATACAAGCTCGGCGCAGGTTCAGGAATTAAAACAGCACATCCCGACAATAAAGCAGCGAGAGCAAAAGAAGTCGATTTTATTAATTTCATACCCATGGTCACAAACCTTGTTAAAGTGCTCTCTTATCGTCTTTGTCTTCTATATTCCGGCACCCGTTCGCCACCCAAAATAAACTGCGAGGGATTATCTTCAAAGTCCCGCACAATCCTCTCAAGCCTGGTAACAGCCTGCCGGCTTTGCGTGATAAGTGCCTGAATGTCATTTAAACCACGCGTTGAGAATTTCTCCAGCCCACCGGAAATAGCATCAGCCCGCGCTTCAAAACTTGTAGCAATACGACGCACCGCACGCAAAGCCTCTGTTGCTTCTGCAACAAATCCTTTGCCATCAGCTTCAACCAAACCTTCAACACGGCCCAAAAGCTTTGTAACGGCTTCACTGGTTTTGATAAGCCGCTCAGAAACAACAGAAGCATCCTTGATGATCTTGTCAAAGTTTTCCTTGTTATCAGAAAGCGTCTGCGTAAAATCAGTTACATTGCCTGTTGCCTTGCTGGCATCTGCAATGATTTTATCGATTTCATCTCCAGTTTTATCAAGACGGCCAGTAAAGCCTTCAACACTTTGAATAATTTTTTGAACCCGCTCTTCATCCAACGCACCGACAAGCCCATCAACTTTTTTCAAAGTTTTTCGCAAATCCCCTGAAAAACCTTCAACATTATTCAATGTACGGTTCAATTGCTCAGAGTCAAACGTATTCAAAGTCGTATTCAACCCTTTGCTTGCGCCTGATAGATTGGCAACCGTTTTTTCCGCTTCTTCTATAATGCCATCAATCCGACCAGAATTACGCGCCAAATCACCGGTTATTTTATCAACATTGGCAAGTGTGCTTTTCACCTTTTCAGGTTCAACAGCAGAAACTATAAGATTAACACCTTCAGAAACGTTGCCCAGTGTTTCACTCAAAGTACCAATTGCTGTTGAGGCCTCTCCAATATTTCTCAAAAAAGAATCAATATTCTCGGTGTTTTTGGCAATGGCAGTACTAAATGTTTCAACATTAGTGACAGTCTTGTTGATAGCGCCTAAATTATTTTCAATTAATTCGTCAACCTTAACCAACATCCGATTAGCCAGTTTAACCGTTTCCCCTGCTGCTTCTAGTGTTTCATTAAGAGCAGAAGGCGAGGCTTTTAAAGGTGGAATGTGTTTTTGTTTTAATAAAAGCGGACTATTCGATGATCCACCAACAAGTGCAACATTAGCAAGCCCTGTTAATGGCTGGCTTTCAATTGTTACTTTGGTATCGGCCCTTAAAGGGGTATCAGAATTAATTTTTAAAACTGCATAAACATTAGCTGGGTCTTGTTGGTTAAGTTGAACAGAAACAACACTGCCAACACGCAACCCATTAAACAAAACTCCATTACCTTTTTTCAAAGCCCCTGCATTGCCAGGCACAACAAGATCAACAAACCGCGCCTCACCCGTCTCATTATATCGAACAAGCCAGTAAATAAACCCAAAGGTCATCGCAAGAGTAAGCAATGTAAAAAGGCCGATTGCGATATAATTTGCACGTGTTTCCATGATTTATTGTTTTCCAACGTTCATTTTTTTACTCGCCTCGCCCTGTCCCCATTGAAGTATGATTTTACCCATGGGTCATCAAATTCAAGCATTTCTTCCAGTTTGCCTTCAATAAGTACACGTTTTTTCCCCAAAACGGCAATTCTATCACAGATTGAAAATAAACTATCAAGATCATGCGTCACCATGAAAACGGTAACACCAAGCGTTTTGCGTAAATTTGAAATCAGACGGTCAAATTCCTGCGCCCCAATTGGGTCAAGGCCAGATGTTGGTTCATCAAGAAAAATAATGGCAGGGTCAAGCGCTAAAGAACGTGCCAGTCCGGCACGTTTAATCATACCGCCTGAAAGTTCTGATGGAAACTTATCTGCCGCATCAAGCGCCAAACCCACAAGATGCATTTTCATTAATGCCAATTCATCCATCAATGTCTCGCTAAGGTCCAGATATTCCCGCATAGGCACCTGAATATTCTGCTTAACGGTTAGAGAAGAAAAAAGCGCCCCATGTTGAAATAAAACACCAAGTTTTTGATCAACAAGTCTGCACTCGTCATGACTTGCTTGATCATAATCAAGCCCTAAAATATGAACAGAGCCAGATCGCTTTGGTGTTAAACCTAAAATAGCACGCATTAAAACAGATTTACCCGTTCCAGAAGCACCAACAACGCCCAGAATCTCTCCCTGATAAACATCAATATCCAAGTCGTTTAAGACTATGTTCTGACCAAAACCAACCGTTATCTTCTCTGTCTGAATAACAATTTTTTTATCGGCCTGTTGTTTTTCTTCCTGCATTATTAATATCCCAAACTGGCAGAAATAACGGCAAAAATACCATCAATAACAATGACGAGAAAAATCGATTTAACGACTGAAGTTGTTGTGTGTTTTGAAAGCGATTCAGAGCTGCCTTTTACTTTCAAACCTTCAGACATAGCAATCAAGCCGATAATAAGCGCCATGAAAGGCGCCTTAATGATGCCCATCATAAAATAGGCAAGTGGCACTGCATCACGGGTTCTGTTTAAAAAAATTTCCCATGACATATCAATATAAAGCCAAAGCGCCAATTGCGCGCCAAGCAAAGATGCATAATCAGAAATAACGGTTAAAATTGGTAAAACCAAAATAAGGGCCGCAATGCGGGGGAAAAGTAGAACATCAACAGGGTCAAGACCAATCACTTTTAAGGCATCAATCTCCTCACGCATTTTCATGGACCCTATTTCAGCTGTATAGGCAGAACCGGAGCGGCCGGAAATCATAATTGCAGTCAAAAGCACGCCCATATCACGGGTCACCAGCACAGCCACCATGTCAACTGCCATGGGTTCAGCCCCATAGAAACTTAGTTGATAGGCAGCTTGCTGAGCAATAATAGCACCAATTACAAAAGACATCAGCACAATAATAGGCACAGCTGTCAAACCAGTTCTCATCATGTGTGTTACAAGGGAGGCAAGGCGAAAATTAGATGGATTAATCAACCGCCGCCCAAAAGCAGCAACAAGCGCCCCCAAAAGCGAGATAAGACGGAAAGTATCCAACAAGCCATCATGCAGACTTTTTGTCATACGTTTTAAAAAACCGGCATGTATCTCTGGTTCTTTAGAAAAATTATGTATTTTATCAGAAGCCTCACGAATAGCCGATAATAAAATCTCATGATCATCGCTAACATGACTAAAAGAAACTTTAGCACCCTTTTTTTCAAGTTCTCCAATGATTCTAAATAAAATCCAAGCGCCACTAGTATCAAGCATTGAAGTTTGTTCCAGGCAAAAGTCATAAACTTTAAAACCGGTTCCTGAAACTTCTCCAAATGTTTTTTCTAGATTGCTCGCATGACGGATTGTCCAAGACCCCGTTACATGAAAACGGGCAGAAGATCCTTCGACCGCCGCTAAAACAAGACTACCTGCATTTTCATCAGTTAAAGTATCCATACTGAATCTATATATATTCTGAGAAAAAATTACGACAGGGCTGGACGATTTTTTTACACAGACTAAAAGGGAGTTAACAAATAAAAACGAATTGGAGCTATTTTATGTCCTCCCTAACCCTCAAAGCCTATGCACAAAGCTGGCCTTTAGCAAATCCGTTTCGCATTTCACGCGGCGTTAAAACAAGTGCAGAAACCGTTATTGTTGAAATATCCGATGGCACACATAGAGGCCGTGGCGAATGCACACCCTACCCACGCTATGGTGAAAGCGTTGAAAGCGTTTTAAATATTATCAACGACTTCGCAAAAGATGCTAGTAATTATGAAAACATTAATGCCATTCAAAAGAATATGGCCGCCGGTGCAGCCCGCAATGCCATTGATTGCGCTTTTATTGATTACCAAGCAAAAAAAAGCGGACTTTCGGCAGCTAAGCAATTTAAAATTGATTTAAATCCCTGCAATACAGCTTATTCTTTAAGTCTTGATACACCTGAAAAAATGTATGAAACAGCAAAAGCTGCCGCCTCCAGACCAATATTAAAAATTAAACTGGGTGGCGGTGATGGCGATGACGAAAGATTATCAGCCGTTAGAAAAGGCGCACCAAGCCCAAAGCTTATTGTCGACGCTAATGAGGGATGGCGCTTTGACAACTGGGATAACCATCTGAAATCTTGTATCAACAACAATGTCGGGCTGATTGAACAACCCCTGCCCGCACAAGATGATGATGGCCTGAAAGGCGTTTCCTCTCCCATTCCAATTTGTGCTGATGAAAGCCTGCATACAAGAAAAGAACTTGGCCACATTGCAGAACGTTACGATGCAATCAATATCAAATTGGATAAAACTGGAGGCTTGACGGAAGCCTTTGCCGTTTTGGAGGAAGCAGAAAAACGGGGTCTTATCATTATGGTGGGCTGCATGGTAGCCTCGTCACTGGCCATGGCTCCAGCCATGTTATTAGCACAAAAAGCCAGCTGGGTCGATTTAGATGGCCCTTTACTTTTGGCAAAAGATTTTGCCCCCCCCCTTCATTTTGAAGAAAGCCTCATTCATCCGCCATTACC
>CALHLB010000052.1 GCA_938034375.1 uncultured Alphaproteobacteria bacterium
CGCACTTGGAAAATACATCAATGGATTTTACAATCCGAAAAGGAGACATTCGGCTTTGGGGTATCAATCACCCAATGCGTTTGAGAAAAACGCAAACAAAAAACAAGAAAGGCTCTCCACTTTAAACGGGTAAGTCCAAACTTCTTTTGAACCTTATTGATGAGGCTTTATTGTATCTTGACATTTTGAGAATATTATAGGACTATAGTCCTACTCATAGGGAGGCGTGTATCTGCCTTTTCCTTCTTGAAAGGATGCAGCAAAACGCCCATATGAGGTTTACGGAAACGCTTAAACCGTTTCCTGTGATGTAGAGCCAAGGCTCCGTCATGCCATTTTTTCCCAAAATCTTAAATCCTTTCCCGTCAAAGGCGCATGGCGTCTTATCGCGGGATTCTATTTCATGGAGATATTTATGCCGTCACACCTTGACGAATTTCGCATCTATGCAGATCGTTTCGATATTCCCGAAGACCAGAAAACAGAACTTGTCCAGATTGTAACTGCCATCATGCAAAACTTTGTTGATCGCGCCTTTGAGAATGATCCTGTCCAGCATATGTTGCAAAACAAACCTGTTAATTTGGCACTGGACAAGCCTCTTGTGCTAAACTTTACAAAAGCAGCCAGCAATAAGGATATTTTCGTTCTGGCACAAGAAACACCAATACCGGAGGCTGAAAATGACGCATGATCGTGTACCTGTAAAGCTGTTACCTATGCGCGGGTTTCAAGTTCCAAACAGGTTGAGCAGGGCCACGGACTGGAAAGCCAGACAACACGCTGCTGTGAATATGCCAAATTGAAAGGCTATCAGGTTGTCGAGAGTTTCAAGGATGATATCAGCGGAAAAGAGGCCAATCGCCCTGAAATGACCCGAATGCTCAAATGGCTTAGAGCCAATAAGCATCATGGCGAGCATGTGGTTATCATTGATGATATTAGCCGTCTGGCGCGTGGCCTACAGGCACATCTTGATTTAAGAGCCTCCCTGCAAAAAGCAGGCGGCAGGCTTGAAAGTCCTTCGATTGAATTTGGGGAAGATTCCGATTCCATTCTGGTTGAAAACCTTCTGGCTTCCGTTGCCCAACATCAAAGAGATAAAAACGGAGAGCAAACAAGAAACCGCATGCGGGCGCGGGTTCAAAACGGCTTTTGGGTCTGGCAGCCACCGATAGGCTATAAACATAAGAATATTAAAGGACAGGGTAAAACCCTTGTCCGTGATGAGCCTTTTGCTTCTATCATTCAGGAAGGGCTTGAGGGCTTTGCTTCTGGTCGTTTTACCAGCCAGATAGAAGTTGCCCGCTTTTTGGAAAGTCATCCAGAATACCCCAAAGACAAACGCGGCAAGGTCAATGTGCAGCGTGTTAAAGAGCTTTTGACCCGCATCCTTTATGCAGGATATTTCACCTTGCCCAATTGGGGGCTTAGCATGGTCAAAGGCAAGCATGAGGGGCTGATTGATCTGGAAACCTTCAATGCCATTCAGGATCGCCTGAATAAAAAGGTGCTCCCACCAGTGCGTGCTGATAGCCATGAAGACTTTCCTTTAAGAGGGTTTGTTGCCTGTGGGTGCTGCGGTAATCCGTTAACTTCTGCTTGGTCGAAGGGTAGACACAAAAAATACCCTTATTATTTATGCCATAACAAGGGTTGTGCCATGAAAGGCAAGTCGATTCGAAAAGAGACACTTGAAGGAGAGTTTGAAGGGCTGCTCAAGGAGCTTAAACTTTCTCCTGATCTTTTTGAGCTGGCTTATGCCGCCTTCAAAGCTTGCTGGGACAAGGCAGAAACACATGCAAAAGAACGCCTAACAAGGCTTAAATATGAATTGTCACAGGTGGAACGCAGGATCGACCAGCTTTTGGATCGTATTACTGATTCTGACAGTATGGCCGTTATTACCGCTTATGAGAAAAAGATCGCGGCTCTTGAATTTACCAAGGCTGAAATCACAGAAAAAATTGCCAAAATGGGCAAATCAAAGCCTGACTTTAACAAAGTTTTTCGAACCGCTTTCGCATTCCTCGCAAACCCTTGTAATCTTTGGTATTCTGATGCTTATGAAGACAAGAGAGCGGTGCTAAAACTGGTATTTGCTGATAAACTCACATATGTAAGAAATGAAGGTTTTCGAACCGCAAAAACCACCTTACCATTCAATATGTTAGAGGCTTTTGCAAACCCAAACTCAGAAATGGTGCCCCCCGCCGGAATCGAACCGGCACTCCGTAAAGGAACGGGATTTTGAATCCCGCGCGTCTACCAGTTCCGCCAGAGGGGCTTGAACTTGCTTGATAAACAAGTAACTGGGAGTGGCGCGATAATAGAAAGAAACGATTTCAGGTCAAGTAAATTCTTGGAAGTTTTATAAAAGAATTTCACCAAGAGACTTAAATTTATTTTCAAAAGCTGATAATCAAGCAAAGAAACTTATCATTAGTGGGCAGGCTTTTTATGACAACTAATTCAGAGGCTGGAAATAGCGGCTTTTTAAGACGTCTTTATGCGCGACTTCTAGCGCTTTCAGGAACGAAAAAAGCTGTACCCACCTTGTTTGGCGTTTCTTTTGTTGAAAGTTCTTTTTTCCCCATACCACCTGATGTTTTATTGATCCCCATGGTTTTGGCGAAAAAACATCGTTGGATTTTTTTTGCATTTATCTGCACGCTTGCTTCTGTTCTTGGTGCGTTTTTGGGATATGCTATTGGTGCTTTTCTATATGAAGCGGTTGCTGAACCGATTTTAAGTTTTTATGGAAAAGCTGAAAAATTTGATGACATCAGTTACTGGTATAATGAATATGGTGGCTGGGGTGTTCTTTTTGCGGCGATCACACCTTTTCCTTATAAGGTTCTAACTATTTTTTCTGGTGTGACCGGTCTTAATTTTGTCACTTTCACCGTTGTTAGTATTATCGGTCGCGGGTTTCGCTTTTTTCTCGTTGCGGGTTTGGTAAGAGCATTTGGAGCGCCGGTTCAAGCTTTCATTGAAAAGAGGCTTGGGCTAGCTTTAATAGTTGGAACCACGCTTTTAATTGGCGGATTTATGCTCTTGAAACTGATATAGGCTGGGACGATGACGTATAAAATAATAGCCTTAGTTTTTTTTGTTTTTTCATTTGGTGTTATTTTATCAGCCTGGGGGTTTGAGCTTATTGGCGGTTATCAACCTTGTGAGCTGTGTCTGCAGCAGCGTTTACCCTATTATGCAGGGGTTCCTATAGCAGGTCTGTTGCTGGGTATTTGCTATTATAAGGCCTCAACGGGTATTATTAAATTCGGTTTTTTGGTCGGTTTTCTTATTTTTTCAATAAGTGCAGTCCTTGCGATACGTCATATGGGGGTTGAATGGGGCTGGTGGCTGGGGCCTGAAAATTGTAGTGTTGGTGATTTATCCGTTTTAGAAGAAGGCGGCTCCCTTCTTGATGCGATAAAAAATACGCATATAGCCTATTGCGATGAGGCGGCTTTGCGCTTTTTAGGCCTCTCATTTGCTGGTTGGAATGCCATTGCCTCCATTTTTTTGATGGCTCTTACGGCAGTAGGTTTTTTAAGGAAGAAATAAGATATAGCGTGTCCCTTTTAAAATTACCATAATGTTTGTTTTCTAATAGGCTTATGGGATTTATTTTGCTGGAATAAGCTTAAGAGAGATAAGACGGTTACGCTCTTTTTTTAATACAATGAACCTTATCCCATGAAAGGTAAATTGCTGGTTTTGGTCGGGTATCATGCGGGCTTCATGTATCACTAGGCCGGCAATGGTTGTTGCTTCTTCATCTGGTAATGACCAATCCATAGCGCGGTTAATGTCGCGAATGGGAACGCCGCCATCAACGATGAAAGATCCATCTGCAAGAGGTTCAACGCCTTTAAGGCTTATATCATATTCATCAGCAATATCGCCGACAATTTCTTCCAAAATATCTTCCAGTGTAACAAGCCCTTCAACCTCACCATATTCATCCACGACAACGGCAAGGTGGGAGTGCCGACGCAAAAACTGATTAAGCTGAAGTTGCAGGCTGGTTGTATCTGGCACGAACCATGGTTTTTGAATAATATCGTAAAGATTTATTTTTCCAGGATCGTGGTCCCCCTCTGAAAGAGCGCGGAATAGAGATTTTGCATGTAAAATACCGACAATATTGTCCATTTCTTCATCATATAGGGGATGGCGGGTAAAGGGACTGTCTAGAATTTGTGGAATGAGCTCGTGGTTGGGTGTGTTAATGTTGAAACTTATCATCTCGGTTCTGTGAACCATAACATCTGCGACTTCAAGTTCATGTAAATCCAGGACACCGCCCACACGGTCACGATCTGATTTAATAACAGCCCCTTCTTCATGCATCAGATCAAGGGTTCCACGAATCTCATCGCTGGCAGAAAGGACGCTTTGATCATCAAGAATATTAACGCCAAAGGGGGCTAGAATGAGCCGCACTAAGGCAGAAATAATGCGTGTGACAGGGGCAAAAATAGCAACAAGTACGCGCACAACCGGCGCAACATTGAGGGCAAATCGTTCAGGGTTGGAGATTGCCCATGTTTTGGGTAGTACTTCTGCGAAAATGACCACAAGCAATGTCATGGAGATTGTAGCAAGGGCTACGCCTGCCTCGCCAAATAGGCTTAAAAATAAGCTTGTTGCCAGGGCTGAAGCTAGAATATTAACAAGGTTATTGCCCAGAAGAAGGGCGCCAATAAGCCGCTCTTTTGCGTTAATCAGATTTGAAACAATGTTCGCGCGGGCGGCTTCTTTTTCTTTCGATTTTTCTAGTTGAAACATGCGCGCTCGTGATGCGGCAGTGAGCGCTGTTTCCGACCCTGAAAAGAAGCCTGATACTATAATTAATAGGGCAATTGCACCAATATGCAACCATTGTTCAAAGGTTAAAATATCTAACATGGTCGTTTAAGCTCCTCCATTAAAAAGGCTTCTACTTCAGATGGAGGAACATCATGAGCAATAAAAGAGCGACCAATACCTTTTGTTAAAATGAAGGTCAAAGTCCCACGGGATACTTTTTTATCCTGGCTTATAAGTTCCATCAATTGCTTTACTTCCAGTTTTTCGCCATTAATTTCATTAATTTCTGTTGGCAGACCCAGTGCCTGAAAATGGGCTTTGACACGATGTGCGTCTTCCAGGGGGGCATGGTTTAGACGATTTGAAAAACGATGCGCCATCACCATGCCTATGGCAATAGCTTCACCGTGAATTAGACGGTCTGAATATCCAGTTGCTCCTTCAAAAGCATGACCAAATGTATGGCCCAGATTAAGAAGGGCGCGTTCGCCAGATTCTTTTTCATCGCGGGCAACAACCCCTGCTTTGATATGACACGATTTTGCAACAGCATATTGGCGCGCAGGGCCGCCTTTTAGAACATCCTGCCAGTTATTTTCTAACCAGGTAAAAAATTCAGGTTCATCGATAAGGCCATATTTGGCAATTTCTGCATAACCAGCGCGCATATGGCGTGGGCTTAACGTATCTAAAACAGAGGTGTCTGCCAAAACAAGTTTTGGTTGGTGAAAAGCGCCAACTAGGTTTTTGCCATGAGGTGTGTTAATACCGGTTTTTCCGCCAACAGATGAATCTACCTGTGCTAGAAGACTGGTTGGGATTTGTACAAAATCTATACCACGCCGTACGATTGAGGCGGCAAATCCTGCCAAGTCACCAATAACACCACCGCCCAGGGCAATAACCAGGTCTTTGCGTTCCAGTTTGGCTTCAAGAATTTTTGCTGTAACCTCTTCAAGAACAGACCAGCTTTTAGAACTTTCGCCTGGTTTTACAATAATATCGTAAGTTTCAAGCCCTGTTTTTTTTAATGTGGTTTTCAAGGGTGCCAAATGATGGCTTGCAACGGTTTCATCGCTTACAATAACTGTCTTCACAGCGCCAAAGCGGTTGAATATTTCCTCTCCAGCCTTTTTAATGAGATCATCACCGATTAAAATATCATATGAGCGGTTTTCTAGAGAAACTTCAACTTTTTCAATTGGTTGCGTTAACATTTTTTTCTTCCAGGTAGTTTAATAATTTGTCGACAACGTTTTCGACAACTTCTTCATGGCTTTGATTGCCAGACAGAACTTCAATGTCGGCTTTTTTATAAACGTGATTTCGTTTTGTAAGGAGTGCGCGCATAATTTCTTCTGGGTTGCCTTGCTTTAAAAGAGGGCGGTTATCCTTTCTTGAAACGCGTTCTAATAAAATTTCAAGGCTTGCTTTTAGCCAGATCGAAATTGCTTCTTGTTTGATAAGCCTGCGGGTTTGATCATTCATAAAAGCGCCACCGCCTGTTGCCAAAACGGCCGGTCCCTCACTAATAAGG
>CALHLB010000053.1 GCA_938034375.1 uncultured Alphaproteobacteria bacterium
CATGATGGTTCTGGGAGGAGGGTGAACCATCAAGTAACGAAACCATTTGGGAGGAGGGTAATGATCTCGTATTCTTATCCAGCAGTTAATTGCTGTGTTGAACATTTATATAAATTATTTTTAAAAATTGTGCAGCGCAAAGGAGATATAGCAGCCATGCAAAAAATGCATAATGAAATAGTTGAAACTGCAAAAAATGATTATCTGAATGCTTTTATTTTAACTGTTTTGTAATGTATGGCACTTTCGTGTTTTTAGCTCATATTATTATTCTGCCGCTGTCATATTTTGTGAAGGCACTAATTTGTTGCGGCGCTCTAAAAGCTCTGCAAGAAATTTTCCTGTATAGGAACGGGGTTCATCAATTATGTCATAGGGAGAGCCTACGGCCACAATTTCACCGCCGCCATCCCCTCCCTCTGGACCAAGATCTATTATCCAGTCTGCAGTTTTGATAACTTCAAGATTATGTTCAATAACCACAATAGTGTTGCCGCTATCAACCAGCTCGTGCAAAACCTCAAGAAGTTTGGCTACATCATGAAAGTGAAGTCCTGTTGTTGGTTCATCCAGGATATAAAGCGTGCGGCCCGTAGCACGTTTTGAAAGTTCTTTGGCAAGCTTTACGCGTTGAGCTTCTCCCCCTGAAAGGGTTGTTGCTTGTTGGCCTACCTTAACATAGCCAAGGCCAACACGTTGCAATGTCGTAAGCTTGTCACGTACAGCCGGGAAAGCGGTAAAAAATTCGACACCCTCGTCAACTGTCATATCCAAAATATCAGCAATGGATTTGCCTTTAAACTGAATTTCAAGTGTTTCACGGTTATAACGTTTACCATTGCACTGTTCACAGGTTACATAAACATCTGGCAGGAAGTGCATTTCAATTTTAATTACGCCATCTCCCTGGCAAGCTTCACAGCGCCCGCCTTTTACATTAAAGGAGAAGCGGCCAGGTTTATAGCCACGCGCCTTGGATTCTGGCAACCCGGCAAACCATTCGCGGATTGGTGTAAAGGCACCAGTATAAGTGGCCGGATTAGAGCGCGGTGTGCGACCAATGGGCGATTGATCGATATCGATTACCTTATCAAGATGTTCAATACCTTCAATATGATCATGAGGGGCAGGGGTATCGCGCGCATTATTCAGTTTTTTTGCAACGGCTTTATAAAGAGTATCTAAAAGAAAAGTTGATTTTCCACCGCCTGAAACACCTGTCACGCAGGTTAAAAGCCCAAGTGGAATATCTGCAGATACCTCTTTAAGGTTGTTTCCTGATGCGCTAACCACACGTAACTTGCGGTTTTTGTTACTTTTGCGCCTTTCAGTTGGCATGGGAATGGTACATTTTCCTGATAGATATTGCCCCGTTAGTGAGTTTGGGTTGGCCATAATTTCATCAGGTGCGCCAGAGGCGATAATTTGGCCGCCGTGTATGCCGGCTTTCGGACCAACATCAACTACATAGTCTGCCGTTAAAATAGCATCTTCATCATGCTCGACAACTATGACAGTATTACCCAAATCACGCAAATGTTTGAGTGTTTCCAAGAGACGATCATTATCCCGTTGATGAAGTCCAATGGAAGGTTCATCAAGCACGTATAAAACACCAGTTAATCCAGAACCAATTTGCGAGGCTAATCGAATACGTTGGCTTTCACCACCAGAAAGTGTGCCAGAAGAACGACTTAATGTTAAATAATCAAGGCCGACATCATTTAAAAACCGCAGGCGTTCCCGGATTTCTTTTAAAATACGCGCTGCAATTGCATTTTGTTTTTCATTTAGATGCTGGGGAAGATTATCAAACCATATTTTGGCCTGCCTGATAGACATTTCCGTGGCCTGACTAATATGTAAGTCATTTATCTTTACGCACAAGGCTTCTGGTTTTAATCGATGCCCTTGGCATGATTTACAGGGTGTGGCTGCCATAAATTTTTCAATTTCCTCGCGCGACCAGTTAGAATCAGTCTCTCGCCAGCGTCGTTCAAGATTATGGATAACCCCTTCAAAAGGCTTTGTTGTTTGATAAGATCGCAATCCATCATCATAGGTAAAGGTTACATCTTCTTTTGTGCCATAAAGTAGGGCCTTTTGTACTTTTTGTGGAAGCCTTCCAAAAGCTGTTGATGTTTTGGCGCCTAACTGGAGGCAAACGGCTTCCAGCGTTTGCAGATAATAAGGAGAGGTGCCTTTTGACCATGGTGCAATTGCTCCTTTTTGTATCGACAAGCTTTCATCTGGTACAACCAGATTAGAATCAACCCGCCTTTGAGTACCTAGGCCATCACAAGTTGGGCATGCGCCAAAGGGATTGTTGAAAGAAAAGAGCCTTGGCTCAACTTCAGAAAGCGTAAAGCCTGAAACAGGACAAGAAAACTTTTCTGAAAACGTTACACGCTCATGTGTTTCATTTTTTGATTTGTTGGCGCTACCTCCTTTGGCCGTTTCTTCTTCAGGCAATGCTTTGTCTGACAGTTCAGCTATAGCTAGACCATCAGCCAAGCCCAAAGCTGTTTCAAGGGAATCTGCCAATCGCGTTGCAATATCATTACGCACAATGATGCGGTCAACAACGACATCGATGTCGTGTTTGTATTTTTTATCTAATGCAGGGGCTTCAGAAATTTCATAAAATTCGCCATCAATTTTTACGCGCTGAAACCCTTTTTGCATATAGTCGGCCAATTCCTTGCGATATTCGCCTTTACGACCACGCACAACGGGCGCCAGAAGATAAAGCCGTGTCCCTTCTTCAAGTTCCATAATACGGTCAACCATCTGGCTGATTGTCTGGCTTTCGATAGGTAAGCCTGTCGCCGGTGAATAGGGGATGCCAACACGGGCAAATAAAAGCCGCATGTAATCGTAAATCTCTGTCACTGTTCCAACGGTAGAACGTGGATTTTTGGATGTTGTTTTCTGTTCAATAGAAATCGCTGGCGATAAACCTTCAATTTGGTCCACATCCGGTTTTTGCATCATTTCAAGAAATTGACGCGCATAGGCAGACAAGCTTTCCACATATCGGCGCTGGCCTTCTGCATAAATTGTATCAAAAGCAAGGGAAGATTTGCCAGAGCCTGAAAGCCCCGTCATTACGATAAGCTGATCACGTGGTAAATCCAGGTCAACATCTTTCAAATTATGCTCACGCGCACCCCTGATAGAAATGACTTTTGTTTTATCCGTTTTATGCATGCTTAAATGCCTTTAAATCGCGATGACTATTTCTCTATTGAACCCATTCATAGAAGTAGAGGTTTATGAGCGCAAATCAAGAATAGGAGTTTTTTATCATGTTTTTTTAAAAAAAGAACAAAAAAAGAACATTTTTATTGTAATTTTTTAAAAATTATCATATTGTGGATAATAAATATGCTGGTGGGTTTCATGTTAAAAGATCGATATGGTGTCGCTAAGGCAAAAGCCTTATTAAAAGGCTATACTATAGTATGAGGATGTTATGGCAGGCAGTATTAATAAAGTTATCCTGGTTGGTAATTTAGGGGCAGACCCGGAAATCAGGAGAACACAGGATGGTCGCCCCATTGCGAATTTAAGTATTGCCACAAGCGAGAGCTGGCGAGATAAAGCAACAGGTGAAAGGCGCGATAAAACAGAATGGCATCGCGTTGTTATTTTTTCTGAGGGATTATGCCGTATTGCTGAGAATTACTTGCGTAAAGGGTCGAAAGTTTACCTTGAGGGACAGTTGCAAACGCGCAAATGGCAAGATCAATCGGGTCAGGATCGTTATACAACGGAAGTGGTGCTGCAAGGTTTTAACAGCAATCTTACCATGCTTGATGGCCGTGGTGACCAGATGGGCGGTGGTGATTATGGCGCCTCTCAAGGAAATATGGGAGCCTCCATGGGAGGTGGCTCTATGGGATATGGCGGACCTCAGGCTGGTGCTCCTGCCGCCCCAATGAATAACCCACCAATTGCGGATGATATGGATGATGAAATTCCCTTTTAAACAGTTTGTGGTCGCTTGTTTTACATTATTTTCGCTCTCCATGACCTCCTTGGCATTTGCTGGTAAGGTGAATGTTGTTGATGTGAAAATATTAAAAACTGGAGCAGGAGAATGGCGGTTTGATGTGAGTGTTCAGCATAATGATGAAGGTTGGGAGCATTATGCCAATCGTTGGGATGTTGTTACCCTTGACGGTAAAGTTTTGGGTAGCCGGATTCTACATCACCCGCATGTAGAAGAGCAGCCTTTTACACGTTCTGCCATTGTAAAAATTCCCAGTAACATAAAAAAAGCAGTCGTGCGAGCCAATGATAGTGTGCATGGCTTGGGTGGGCATGAGGTAACGGTTGATCTTGATAATTAGTAATGCCGTAAAGCACTTAGGGTTAGGACTTATCAACGAATGAGTCCCAACCCTTAGATTTTTTAGTGCCTTCAATATTGTCTCTGCAAACCTCAAATGCGACAGTTAAGTTGTGCTTGGGAGCGAGAGAAGGTGGACATGCCAAAGCTGCATCAAAAATTCTTGACAACTTAAGTTTCATATCATCTTCTACCGAACATCAACTGATGACGTTATGTTTGGGAGATTAATATTGCTTTCGATTTATATAGATAACGCTTGGGAACCTAGTGACTTCGTTAAGCTTTTCCAAAGCGTTGAGAGCATGTATTACAAAATTAATGCGCGGAAGGATTATAGGGCACTATTTCGTGATCCCTATTTTTGGGATGAACATTTATTCTCGGAAAGAGAGTTTGCATACGAACGTTCGTACATCGATAAACTCGACCGCATAAATCGTTTATTAGCGGAACGAGCGCGATACCATACAATGTCGCGGGATAAGCTTATTGTGAGGCGGATTCATTATGCATCTCCAGGCG
The DNA here is from genome assembly GCA_938034375.1 of uncultured Alphaproteobacteria bacterium. GTDB lineage: Bacteria > Pseudomonadota > Alphaproteobacteria > Rhizobiales > JACESI01 > JACESI01. Next base: position 4,880 of record CALHLB010000053.1, read on the forward strand.
GAATCGATTTGCTTGGTTTGGGCAAAGCCTGCGATTCAATAGCGAATGCAATAGGTCGCATGGTTTCATATTATGATAAGAGGCATTTACGTCGCGAAAAAAATAAGCAGTTCGCTATTAAAACCAAACGAAAAACTTTAGAATTGGAAAAAGAAAGAGAAACGATAAGAGCACTCAAAATACGAAATGCCCGCGATATGTTGGAATTGGAACGAGATTTTCCTGATGAAACAAGAGAAATTCTTTTACCACTTTTGGTACGCGGTCAAGATGCACTTTCTGATCGTATTGCTGATGGGCGGCTGATTGGGGCAGAAGCCAAGAAAGAGCAAAGGCGACCTCAGGATAGTCGCAAACTGTAACTCGTTGGCGTGCTAAACTGCGAGAAGGGTCACTTGGTTCTAAGATAAACAGGCAACTTGTCATATCGATAGTAAGCGTATTTTTCGCATTTGGGAATAGACAGTGCCGCGCCTACAAAAATTGAACGCGTAATTTATATTATGGAATATTTTTATATCTTAATTTTATGGAATATTTTTATATCTTAATTTTCATGCCATCATATGCAGGCTCTGCGTTTTTGGGCAAATTACTTTTTAGTATTTCGTAATCCAAATCTATGTGCATATGCGTTAAAATGATGCGTTTTGCGCCGATACGGTTTGCGGCCTCTAGCGCTTCATCAACGCTGAAGTGGCTTGGATGTGGCCTGTAACGCAAGGCATCTATAACAAGTATTTCGACACCTTGTAATTTTTCATAAATGTCATCATCGAACTCATTCACATCACTTGAATAAGCAAATTTTCCAAATCGAAAACCAAGTGATTTTATTGTGCCGTGGTGTTGATGATAAGCTTCTGCTAGAATTTCTCCGCCAGCGCCATCAATACAAATTGGTACATTTGGTTCAATGAGATGTTGATTTAAAATTGGTGGATAAGTACTGTCTTTAGGTGTTTTGTAACAATACTCAAATGCTTCATTCAGACGATTTGCTGTTGCTTGGTCTGCATAGGTATTGATGCGTTCTTTTTGTAAAATCCAGAAACCGCGTAAATCATCAATGCCATGAAGGTGGTCGGCATGTGGGTGTGTATATAAAACGCCATCGAGCTGTTGAACATTTTCACGTAGCATTTGGAAACGAAAATCAGGTGATGTATCAACCAAAACGGTTGTTTTACCGGTAGGACTGATACGTTCTACAAGTAGTGAGCATCGTGTACGGCGATTTTTGGGGTTTTCAGGGTCGCAAGTACCCCAATCATTACCGATGCGGGGAACGCCAGGTGAAGAGCCGCACCCTAGAATGGTAAAAACCATATCAGACATAAATAGCCCTTCCCGCTTATTAGACTGTTTGGACCAGAAACTCAGGTTTTGGCATTTTTGTAAAAAGCCGGAAAAAATTTTGTGTCGTTTGTCTGGCAATTTCTTTTTCGTCAACGTCTTTTACATCGGCCAATACTTTTGCAGTAAATGCCGTAAAAGCTGGCTCATTGCGTTTACCACGGTTTGGTGTTGGGGCTAGATAAGGTGCATCGGTTTCTACCAACAGCCTCTCCATGGGAACACTTGCTGCAATATCACGAATTTCCTGTGCATTTTTAAACGTTAAAATGCCTGAAAATGATATATAGTGACCAAGATCAAGACCTGCCTTTGCCAGGGCTGGACCAGACGAATAACAGTGAAGAATTGCTGGAAAAAATCCTTTTTTACTTTCATTCTCCAGAATATCAATCATATCCTTATCGGCGTTTCTGGCATGAATAATAAGCGGTAACTTTGTTTCTCTGGCAATTTCAATATGCATGTGAAGGCTTTTTGCCTGATTAATCGGTTTGGCTTTATCATAAAAATAATCAAGCCCTGCCTCACCTATGGCAACAACTTTTCTATGCCCGCATTTTTCCAATATATTTTCTGGCGTTACATCAGTTTCATCATCTGCATTATTAGGATGTGTGCCTACAGAGCAATAAACTTCTTCATATTTTTCTGCAATATCAAGAATTTTTTGAAACTGCTTTACACGGGTACAAATAGTAACCATCCGCTGAATACCGGCACATTTAGCGCGATTTATGACCTCATCAAGCTCGTCTTCAAAGTCGGGAAAATCAAGATGGCAATGGCTATCAACAAGCATGTATCATGCCTCTTTATTATCTATATAACGCGGGAAAATGCCCTGTGGTTTATCAATAATGGTGTTAGAAGACAGCCTGTTTTTCAAGGAATCAAAATTGCGTTCTGTTTGAGGTATCTTTAAAAGATCAAGCAGCTTACTTGCTGATTCAGGCACGATTGGTTGTGCAAGAATACCCACCTGGCGCACAATTTCTGCGGTAATATATAAAACGGCCGACATACGATCTGGGTCCGTTTTTTTCAATGCCCAAGGTTCTTGAGCAGCAAAATATCGGTTTGCTTCAGAAACAACAGCCCAAATAATTGCTACATAACGATGTATGGTATAATTACTCATTACCTCACGTGCTTTTTCTAGCATTTGAGAGGCCATATCTAATAGGGCCTGGTCTTCTTCAGTAAAAATATCAGGTTGTTTTAAGGCGCCGTCTAAATTTTTAAATACCATGGATAGAGAGCGTTGCGCCAAATTTCCTAAATCATTGGCTAAATCGGCATTCACACGATTGACAATGGCCTCATGGCTGTAACTGCCATCTTGCCCGAAAGGCACTTCACGCAACATGAAATAGCGCAATTGGTCAATGCCATAATGTTGGGCTAGCGCGAAAGGATCAAGGACATTGCCAACAGATTTTGACATTTTTTCACCCTTGTTCAAAACAAAGCCATGTCCAAAAACCTGTTTTGGTAATTCAATATCAGCCGACATCAAGAAAGCAGGCCAATAAATGGCGTGAAAACGGGTTATATCTTTACCTATTATGTGAATATTTGCAGGCCAGAAAGTTTTAAAAGCTTCTGTTTGTTCGTTAGGGTAGCCCAAACCGGTCAAATAATTCGTTAATGCGTCAACCCAAACATACATGACATGGTTTTCGTCTTCTGGGACAGGCACCCCCCAGTCAAAGGTCGTACGTGAAATTGAAAGGTCACGCAGCCCCTGCTCTACAAAACGAACGATTTCATTTTTTCTTTCTTTAGGGCTTATAAAAGCAGGATTTTTTTCATAAAAGTCTAAAAGCTTATCGCTATAGGCTGATAGTTTGAAAAAATAACTTTCTTCATTCACCCATTCAACAGGTGTACCTTGTGGACCATACCGCTTTTTATCATCTCGAATTTCTGTTTCTGATTCATCATAATAAGCTTCATCACGAACAGAATACCAACCAGAATAACTGTCTTTATAAATATCGCCCTTTTCCTTCATTTTTTTCCAGATAGCTTGGCAGGCTTCATAATGTTCTTTTTCTGTCGTCCTAATAAAGCGGTCTGGCGCACAGCCTAAAGCGGGCCCCATTTCTTTAAAAATTTTAGCATTTTTATCTGCCAGCTCCTGGGGGCTTATGCCTTGCTCACGGGCAGTTTGCACCATCTTGATACCATGTTCATCGCTACCCGTTTGAAAATAGACATTATATCCATCCAGACGGAAAAAACGAGCTATGGCATCTGTTGCGATTAATTCATAGGCGTGGCCAATATGTGGCGCCCCATTTGGGTAAACGATTGCAGTTGTTATATAAAAGTTTTTTTTATCAGACATTATCACGTGGCTTGTTCATGAGATTTATTTTGCATGTAAATCATTAAAAATGGCAAAAACCGTTTGTTTTTTATCCAGATTTAATTGATTCATATCTTTTAATCTTTCCTGCACTTTGTCCCACAACTCAGCCCAGCTTACAAGAACTTCTAACGGTCTTTCCGCTGTTATCTGATTTGAAATGTGGCTTTCAAGAAAATCAATAAAGAAGTTAAACTTATCATCCGCCCCGCGTGCGCAAATTTCATCCATAAATGCATAAAGTCGCTCAATATCCCCTCGCCCATCAGGTTTTAATAAATATGTGAAGCTTTCATAAAAGGGAAGAATATTGTTTTGTAAAAATTGATGCGCGCGCCTTACACGTCCACCAATTAAATAATGATAGTTAAACAGGATCTCTTTATCGCCCTTAAGACTGCCCCCAATTTGGGCGTGATCAAGAGCTTTTATAAGATCAGCTGTAGCCAGTTCTTCAAATTTTAGTATCTGGCATCGCGATTTTATTGTAGATAAAAGTTTTTTCGGTTGGCTGGATAAAAGAAAAAAGATCGTATTTTCAGGCGGTTCTTCTAAAATTTTCAACAATGCATTGGCAGCATTAAGTGTCATATCATCAGCAGTATCAATAATAGCAATGCGCCAACCTTTTTCACCTGCCGTTGTTCCGAAAAAGTCGTTCGTTTTACGAACTTCATCAATTGTCAAATTGGTTTTGAACTTTTTTGTCTTTATATCATATGGAATTGTAAGGTGCAAAAGGTTGGGGTGTGCTCTGCGTGCAATTTTACCAAATGTGGGCGATTGATTTTCAGAATATTGATCAAGTTCTTGATGAGACAATACGAACTTTTTTTCTTCTCGTTCAACTAAAGCGCGGGCAATGCGAAAAGCAAAGCTTGTTTTTCCAACGCTTTTTGGTCCTGTTAAAAGCCATGCATGGTGAAGCCTGTTGGAATTGATAGCATTTAAAAACTGTTGTTCGACTTTATTGTGACCACAAAAAAAATCATTTTCAAAGGGTTCTTTTAGTCCTTCAATATGGTCTGCAATCAGGGGGATTTCTTCCAACGCCATATTAAATCAGTCCCTCTTCTGGAAGCAGTATATCAAAGCGGGCTTCAATTAATTTCCAGATTACTTCTGAGACAATATCAGCTTCTTGTTCAGCGTTCACAACATAGCAGCGTTCAGGTTCATTTCTGGCAATTTCAAGAAAAGCTTCTCTCCTTTTCTTATGAATTTCAAGGGTATCCCCTTCAAATCTGTCCATTTCTTGCGGCAGATTTTTTCCTTTATTACTTTGCAACCGCCCTTGAACACGTTCAAGGCCTTTTTCTGGAGCAATATCCAAGATTAAGGTGGCATCTGGCTTACGTCTTTTAACAGCCAGTTTTTCAAGGCTGGTTAATAATTCTTTTGAAACACCTTCTCCCCCACCTTGATAAGCCCTAGTTGAATCATAAAAACGGTCGCATAAAACAATTGCGTTACGTTTTAGAGCGGGTAAAATTGTCTCTTGCATATGATCGAGACGGGCGGCTGCGAAAAGCATTACTTCTGCTTCGGCTCCAAAAGGTTTTGCCGCGCCACTTAAAAGGACATGGCGCACAGCTTCGGCTCCAAAAGAACCACCTGGCTCTCGTGTTAAAACAACTTCAATAGCTTTTTTTCTTAGACGTTTTGCAAGTCTTTTGATTTGGGTGGATTTGCCGGCCCCCTCTCCCCCTTCAAACGTAATAAAATGACCTGACAAGCCTGTCCCTTTGTATTTTTTTATAAGAACTAATTTTGAATGGCTGAACCAAACCAGCCTATTGTTAATTCATAGATGGCATCAAGGGCGCGTTGCTGCAAGGTGCCATGCGCAACATCTTCATTTGTAAACACTTTGCTTGTTTGTACTGTTTTACCATCAACTTTAATTATAAGATCGCCAACAGAATTTCCCGCTTCAATTGGCGCTTTTAAAGGGCCTTTATAAGCGATTTTTGCTGTAATGCGCCCATATTGGCCTTTAGGCAGCAAAATGGAAACAGGTCTGTGAGAAACCACATCAACACGGCTTTGTGAACCACCAAAAACGACAGCCCTACCAATAATCTCATTGCGTTCAAAAAGCTGGATAGATTCAAATGAACGAAATCCCCATTGTAAAAGTCGCTTGGTTTCTTCTGCTCTCTCTCTTCTTGTTTTTAAACCGTTCACGACGATGAGTAAGCGGCGATTATCTTGTTTTGCAGAGCCAACAACTCCATAACCTGATTGCTTGGTAAAGCCTGTTTTGATACCATCTGCCCCAATATTGGCCTTCAAAAGCGGGTTGCGATTTGTTTGTTTGATATTATTCCAGGAGAATTCAGGTAAAGAAAAAAAGTGATAGAGGTCTGGAAACTCTTCTATAAGATAGCGCCCTAAAAGCGCCAAATCATGAGCTGTGGTATATTGATTTTCATCAGGCAAACCGGTCGATGTCGTGAAATTACTTTCCTTCATGCCAATTTTTTTTGCCAAAGCATTCATGCGGCCTGTAAAGGTTTTTTCAGTGCCAGACATGCCTTCAGCAATTGTAATGCAGGCGTCATTACCAGATTGTACTGCTATACCTTTTATAAGATCTTCAATAGAAACTTCAGAATTAAGTTCGGCAAACATAGTAGAGCCACCAGAATTAGCCCCTCCTCTGCGCCATGCATTTTCTGATACGGTTAGCGTATCATGAAGGGCTATTTCCCCATTTTTTAAAGCATCAAACACAACTGCCAATGTCATCATTTTTGCCATACTGGCAGGAGGCATATGTTCATGGGCATTTTTTTCAAACAATGTGGAACCAGAATTCACGTCAATTAATATTGCGAAATTTGCTTTGGTTGAAAATACTTGCGCTTGTGTTCCACCTGTGATTGGCAACACAAAGAGACAAAAGCTTACAAGACCAACAATAGCATAACGAAACGCCATTATAATTTTCCCATTCCTACGTGATATTAGCCATAGCGATTAACATAGCTAATATAGCAAGAATAGATCTTATTCAACAATGTGTGCTGTTGGTGACAAATTTTTAATTGCCTCTAAAGCGAAAGGAAGCCTGGTTTCCACTTTAATCTGGACAACGTTTGGTTCCGCCTCATCATCAGCTTCCAAAAGCACATCACCAAATCTTGCCAGCTCATTTTTTAAATTTTCAATTTTCTCTCTGTCTTGTAAAGTGGCAACTTCAATCATCCGTTTTTGTTCAAATTGCACCGGATTATCAATAGCAAGAGCAAGATTATCAAAAACTCTGGTTATGCGAGATGATTGCTCGTTAGAAGGCCAGTAAGCATTAATGCCCGCTTTAATTGGTCTTGGCGCAAAGGTTGGCAGTGGTTGTGGTGTCGGTGCTGCGACAGGATTTCTAGGCGATAAAATTAAAGGTAAACCAACATTTTCTTGATTTGATTTTACAGATATTGGCGCCTTGAAGCTAGCAGGAATAAATATATTTGAATCTTGCTTTCCAGTGAAAGCTGCCAAGGATTGAGATGGCGCTGGCGACCTTGCAATGTGAATTTGATCCTGTGAAACAGGCTTGTTTTTAATATGGTCATTGTCATATTGGGCTGAGGCAATTTGTGTAAGCTCTTCATCAGTGCCTTTTATGCCAGCATAAGTAAGCAATTTTTTACGCGCAGCAATTTTGCTATCATGCGTCGAGCCTGGCCCCTTATAGGAGGCTAGAAGGTATTTTTCGTCTTTACCATCAACTGGTGCAGACCCAATATACTGAACTTTAACTTTTGCAAGTCCCCCTGCCCTCGTGCCTAACAGTTCAGCCGTTCTGTAAGACAAGTCAATCAACCGGTTTTTAACAAATGGCCCACGATCATTCACGCGGACAATAACCGAGCGATTATTAGATAAGCTCGTTACCCGCACATAACTGGGTAAAGGTAAAGTAGGATGGGCGGCAGACAATGCTGTTTGATCATAGATTTCGCCATTGGCTGTTTTTCGTCCATGAAAGTTTGGTCCATACCAAGAGGCAACGCCAACTTTGTTATAATTTGGTTGGTGTTTAGGTTTATACCAGCGCCCATTAATTTTATAAGGTTTACCAACAACAGCACGCCCCCCACCACGAGGAACAGATTCAAGCGCGGAACGTACAACCCGTTCACTGGCAGGACCAAATTTTTTGCCAGCCTTAAACTTTGTTTCTGTCTTAATTTCAGCAATAACAGGTTTTTTTGAAGAAAGATTGGCTTTATGCGCTGGATTGATCGAACAAGCAGAAAGAGCAATAGCCATTAACCCAAGAGTAGAGCAGCATATTGCATGGTTGATAGTACCATTTTTAAAGGTCAAGAGATTACTCCGCAATTTGGGTTCTTATTTACAACAGCTTTACTTGTTATGTAAATATAGCAAACGGTTAAATTGAATGGAGAAGTGTTAAAAATGCCCATTTAAAACTCATATACAAGGTACCAGAACAAAGACTAAGGCCGACCATTCAGCACATTTTATATTATAACTTTCAATAAATCCTTAATAAAGTTTTATCTTTTATTCGATTCGTGCTTTTCCTTTTCGGCCATCATCACGAATCCATGTAAGTTTATCGTCTTTTACGTTACTTAAGATAAAACAAATCATTTGATTATCATACCATTTTTCCCACTTTTGACAGAGCTTATTGCTTTCGACCCACCAGCGACCTTTATCTTTTGGAGCCAACAAACGCCCTAACCCTACAGCCTGACCATCTCCATAAACAGTTCCATTATGGGCATATCGCAATGGAAATTCTCCGCCAAAAGGGATTTGCAAAAATATTCTCTTACCCGAAATAAGATTTTTAATTTTTTCATTATCCAGACGGTTATCATCATTTGATGCAATGGATGTTGATGCTGAAAAGCTTATTAGTAGAATTGACAAAAGTAATTTTTTCATCTGATTTTACCTATTTGTTACCAGTAATAATAAATACGCAACAAAACGGCTTTCAGATTAATTTTAGATTGCGGTAAAGAATTATTGGACTTGGTGCTTATAGATAGATTTGTTATGCTATTTTATGAGTTGTCCCAAATGTCGGAGCACCGTCCGCACCAAAAACGGTATTGTTCGTGGTAAGCAGCGCTATAAATGCAAAGCTTGCGGATGTAATTATACTCAC
>CALHLB010000054.1 GCA_938034375.1 uncultured Alphaproteobacteria bacterium
AAAATGCATCATGCGCTAGCAAACGCCAAGCACCAGCTAATTAATAGGTCAAGACCCTAACTGATGATTGGTAGGGAGTTTAAGAAGTAAAAATAATAAAGGTGGCAAAAAGCCACCTTCAAAAAATTTTATTTTTATGGAGTTATTCAGCCGCTTGGGAAAGTTGTGGTGCGGCATCCACCACGGCACTATCCACATGGTTTTCAAATTTTTCAAAATTCTCAATAAACATGGTCACGAGTTTAGCCGCCTGTGTGTCATAGCCTTGTTTGTCTGACCAAGTTTTACGAGGTGTCAAAATCTTTGTATCCACATTTTCAACTGCGACAGGCACTTCAAAGCCGAAATTTGCATCTGTGCGGAAATCAACAGCATTGAGTGATCCCTCAAGGGCCGCGGTTAGAAGCGCACGCGTCGCTTTAATGGGCATGCGTGATCCAACGCCATAAGCGCCGCCGGTCCAGCCTGTATTTACCAGCCAGCATGTTACATTATGTTGGGCAATAAGGTCACGCAGAAGCTCCCCGTAAACAGAAGGATGAAGCGGCATGAAAGGAGCGCCAAAACAGGTTGAAAACGTCGCTGTCGGTTCTGTTAAGCCTTTTTCTGTACCAGCCACTTTCGCTGTATAGCCTGAAAGGAAATGATACATGGCTTGTTCAGGGGTTAGGCGGGCAATTGGTGGCATTACACCAAAAGCATCTGCTGTAAGCATGACAACATTTTTAGGATGCCCTGCAATGCCTGTTTCACTGGCATTGGAGATGAAATCAATCGGGTAGCAACAGCGACCATTTTCAGTTTTGGTTTTGTCAAAGAAATCTGGCAGACGCGTATCTGCATCAATCATGACATTTTCCAAAATTGTCCCGAAACGTTCCGTTGTCGAATAAATTTCAGGTTCCGCTTCACGGGAAAGGTTGATTGTTTTTGCATAACAACCACCTTCAAAGTTGAAAATACCTTCAGGTCCCCACCCATGCTCGTCATCACCAATAAGTGTGCGGGAAGGATCTGCAGAAAGAGTTGTTTTGCCTGTGCCTGAAAGACCAAAAAAGATGGCTGCATCATCCTTATCACCAACATTAGCCGAACAATGCATTGGCATAATATTTTTGGAAGGAAGAAGGTAATTAAGGAGTGAGAAAACAGATTTTTTCATTTCGCCGCCATAAGAAGTACCGGCAATCAAAACAACTTTACGCGTAAAATCACAAGCGATGACAGTTTCAGTGCGGCAGCCGTGACGTTCAGGGTCTGCCTTGAAACTTGGCAGGTCAATAATGGTCATGGAAGGCACAAACTCTTCCAGAGCCTCACGCTCAGGTCTTACAAGCATGTTGCGGATGAACAGAGAATGCCAGGCATATTCGGTGAAAACACGTGTTGGCAATTGATGCGCTTTATCATTGCCGCCAAAAAGATCTTGTGCGTAAAGCTCCATCCCTTTGGCATGGGCCAGCATATCCTGCCATAAAAGCGAAAAGTGCTTTGGTTCCATCGCCTTGTTATTGTCCCACCAGATTTTATCTTCTGTATTTGTATCACGAACAATAAATTTATCTTGTGCGGAACGACCTGTATGCTGGCCTGTATCAACGGCTAAAGCACCGCCTTTGGCCAGTTCCCCTTCACGCTTTTGCAAAGACTGTTCATAGAGTTCAGATGTTGCATAATTCCAGTGAATGGTTCCGACACTTTCAAAGCCAGCTTTATCTGCTGCAAAGTCTTTATTCCAGATCCCGTGTTGAACGCCAATATTCATGTCGAAGCTATCCTTGAAGTTGGTTATGCTTTGGCACATATCACTTAAATGCCACAAAATTTTGATGAGATAAGCCATTAAGTCAGAGCGACTTTTCAAAGCAACAGGAAATGACGACTATTAATGGTTAACAAAGCAATAATTGATCGAATCGCTCTAAATCTGGGAGTGAACTAAAAAAGCTATAAATAATTTCGCTTTAAAAATAATACAATTAAAAAGTCTTTATGGTTAATATTCAATTAATGATTACGATTGACCCTGATGAAGGAATTGCGCGGTTTTCATGAGTCTGTGACTTTTAGTCGTGTTTCTTACATCTTTTTGCAAGGATGTGGCACTTTGTTGATAAAATTCAGGTCCTTGACCCTACTCATGGATAAGATCTATAAATTAGATTAGGCTTATAAACAGAGAATAATAGCCTGACTTGCGATAAGATTTTTACGCTTTTTGTACCAAGTCATATTTTTCCCACATTTGCCATCACATTCATGTAATATGATAATGGCCAAATTGGCTTGAATAAAATGATTGGAAGAAATATGCCCAACATTGCTCTTGTGGATGATGATCGTAATATTCTAACTTCAGTTTCTATTGCTCTGGAAGCTGAAGGTTACCAGGTTGACACATATACAGATGGTCAAGCTGCAATTCAGGGTTTTGATATTAGAAAGCCGGATTTGGCCATTTTTGATATCAAAATGCCGCGCATGGACGGTATGGAACTTTTACGCCGTGTACGGCAAGATAGTGAAATGCCTGTAATCTTTCTAACATCTAAAGATGATGAAATTGACGAACTTTTTGGATTAAAAATGGGGGCGGATGATTTCATCACTAAACCATTTTCGCAACGTCTTTTGGTTGAACGTGTTAAAACCATTTTAAAACGCGCACAACCTCATGACCCCAACCAGCCTTCTAGGGTATCTGAAGGCGATATGGTTCTTGATCGTCATGGCCTTGTTATGGACACAGAACGACATACATGTAGTTGGAATGGCAAGAATGTTGTTTTAACCGTGACAGAGTTTCTAATTCTTCATTCTTTGGCGCAACGTCCAGGGGTGGTTAAAAGTCGCAATGCCCTAATGGATGCAGCTTATGAAGACCAAGTTTATGTGGATGACAGGACCATTGACAGTCACATCAAACGGCTCAGAAAGAAATTTAAGGCGGTTGACAGTGATTTTGAGATGATTGAAACTCTTTATGGTGTTGGGTACCGCTTTAAGGAAGCGGGCTGATAGGGTTGGTTGCAAGTAAAATCTTATGCCAAAGTTATTTGGCAGGCCAGATAGTGTCAGATATTGATTGGGTATTGAAAAGAACAGCATAGATGGTTGCAGAATTAAATCATCAAGTTGATGAAGACAAAAAGCGTCAAGAGAGGCGCTTTTTGCGCGATTTTTCAAAAAAGATATCTGGACTTGCCGCACTCGTAACCGTACCCGCCAAATTAGAAAAACCATCGCAAGCGGCTTCTCAAGCGATAAAAATATCAAATAAAAATACCCCCGCAGAAAAAGGGGTTTTAAATTGGATAAGGGCGACTGCTTTTTCAAGTTTATTCAGGCGCATTGTTATTATTAATCTTATCGCGCTTCTTGTTTTGGTTGTTGGCATTCAGCTTTCTAATAAATTGCGTAAAGGGCTTATTGTTGCACGTGTTGAAAGTCTTTTGACACAGGGGAAAATTATATCGGGCGCCATTGGTGCATCGGCAACCGTGGAACGTGATGCAATTTCGATTGACCCTGAAAAACTTTTATCGCTTGAAGTCGGTGGCGCTGATGGCACAATTCTACCAGATGTCGATAGTCTTGATTTTCCAATAGATCCGCAAAAGGTGGCCCCAGTATTGCGCCAGCTTATTGAACCTTCTAAATTACGGGCAAGGATTTATGACCGGAGTGGAGAATTGATACTTGATTCCAAGTTTCTTTATAGCGGTGGAGAAATTTTACGCTTCGATTTGCCAACATTAAATGCGGTTAAAAAACCTTTTTGGCAAGATATATGGGATAATTTTCATCTATGGACACAAAGATGGAATTTCCCCACCTATAAGGAATCGATTAACAGTAATGGCAAGGCTTATCCGGAGGTAGCTCTTGCGTTGAGTGGAAATGATTCCAGCGTTGTGCGGGTGAGAGGGGAAGGAGGTATTATTGTTTCTGTGGCTGTTCCTGTGCAGCGTTTCAGGGCTGTTTTGGGCGCTTTGCTTTTATCAACGGAAGGAACGGATATTGACCGAGTTGTTAGAGCAGAAAGACTAGCAATTTACCGTGTTTTTCTAGTTGCCGTTTTTGTGACCGTTTTTCTTTCCGTTGTTTTATGGGTTATGATCGCAAGCCCGCTCCAACGCTTATCAGAAGCCGCTGATAGAGTTAAAACTGCCGGAGGAAAAGCGCAGCGTGTTAAAATTCCTCATTTTGGTGAACGTACAGATGAAATTGGCCATTTATCTAAGTCTTTAAGGGATATGACAGAAGCACTTTATGCACGTATTGATGCTATCGGCAATTTTGCGGCTGATGTTTCCCATGAACTTAAAAACCCTTTAACATCGCTTAGAAGCGCTGTTGAAACTTTGCCCTTGGCGAAAACAGATGTAAATCGCAAGAAGCTTTTGAGTATTATTGAACATGATGTTCTTCGTCTCGATCGGCTGATTACAGATATTTCAGATGCTTCAAGACTTGATGCTGAACTGGTGCGGGAACAGGCTGAGCCGGTTGATATTAGGAAACTGCTTTCTTCTTTGGTAAGATTAACAAATGAATTACATAATGAAAGAGTTGCTATTTCGCTTGACTTGCCAAATGCTCCAAAGAAAAAAATTATTGTGAGCGGACATGAAGGTCGGTTGGGGCAGGTCATTAATAATCTAATTGATAATGCCAGCTCATTTGTCCCTGAAAAAAATGGGAAAATACGTTTATCTTTAAAAGGGCTTTCTGGTTTTGCTGAAATTATAGTAGAAGATAATGGGCCAGGTATCCCTCCAGAAGCTATTGAAAAGGTTTTTAACCGATTTTATACAGATAGACCTGGTGGGGCTGATAGTTTTGGTCGTAATTCTGGCCTGGGTCTTTCAATTTCCAAGCAGATTGTTGAAGCGCATAAAGGTTCAATCAAAGCTGAAAATATTATGATACAAAAAGACGGGACTATGAAAAAGGCTGGCGCGCGGTTTGTAGTGCGCCTACCTTTGGAAGCATGATGTTAAATGATTTAGAAAAATAAAGTGAACCAATGTCTGCCCCAACAAAACCCACCCTACATGCCAGCTGTCTAGAATATGCAGGCTTTGGCCTTTTGATCAGGGGCGCTTCTGGAAGCGGTAAATCGTCACTTTTAATGCGCCTTCTTGATGATGCGCAAGGAAGAGGGGATAAGGCAAGTTTGATCGCCGATGATCGCGTATGTCTTTCATGTGAGAAACACAAAATCATAATGCATTGCCCGCAAAATATTAAAGGTTTGCTTGAAGTTCGCGGCGTGGGGATTATTTCTTTGCCCAATAGGGATAAGGCGCAGTTGCATTTGGTTATTGACTTGAGCGCACCAGATGAATTTGAGCGCTATCCTTGTGAAGATTGCAAGACGTCTTATTTTAATCAGCCTGTTGATTGCATCAAAATTGTAGCCAGAAATCCTGATGCACCAGCGATTGTTAGGACATATTTACGCTACGCTCTAATGAGAGGCAGTTCTGACCCTTGGATGCCTTCTATTTGATATCAGTTGTAACTCTACCTGTTTTAGAAATGTTGTCGGCGTAATATGTTAAGATTCTTATAAAAACATCGTATTATAAAAAGAAAATGCACTTTTAAGTTATTTTGCACTTGCTAATTAAAATAAAATCTAGATCTAATATAGTATGGATGGTGATTACCAGATTTGTGGCAAGTCTGGATGAGGGCAAGATGATTGGAATGATATTGGTTACACATGGCCATTTGGCCTGCGAATTTAAAGCTGCGCTTGAACATGTCGTTGGCGCGCAAAGCCAGCTTGCGACTGTGTGTATTGACACGGATGATGATATTGAGAAGAGAAGGAAAGATATTGTAGAGGCGGTCAATGAGGTTGATAAAGGTAAAGGCGCTATTTTGATTACTGACATGTTTGGCGGCACGCCATCTAATTTGGCAATTTCTGTTTTAGAACAGGGAAAAATTGAAGTTATTGCCGGTATGAATTTACCCCTGCTTGTCAAATTAGCTGGTGTTCGTAAAGATCATTCAATGGAAGATGCCTTGGTGCAGGCTCAAGAAGCAGGTAAAAAATATATTCATGTGGCAAGCCATGTTTTGGCAGCAGAATAAACGTCAAAATCAGGCTCTCAATTAACTAAATTAAAATGTGTGAAACTACTTTAAAAATTTGCAACAAAAGGGGCTTGCATGCCCGCGCATCAGCTAAATTTGTAAAATGCGTTGAGGCTTATAATGCCCATGTAACCGTTACAAAGGATAATCAAAGCGTTGATGGTTGCTCTATTATGGGTTTGATGATGCTTGCAGCTGCTAAAGGTTGTTTTATTCATGTCAGCGCTGAAGGTTCAGACGCCAAGAAAGTTCTTGGAGAACTGGCAATCCTTGTGGATGATAAGTTTGGTGAAGAAGAATGAAACAAAGCTTATCGATGTTGAATTGAAAAAATTCATAATCATATAAACATTTCCTTATGTCTTTCTTGAATATGGAGCTTTCTCCTGTTATGAAGGGGCAGTTTGTGCTTTTCATAGAGAAAAGCTTTTTGAATGATAAAGATTTTGGGAAATAAAATGGCTGATTATTATGTAAAAGACATTGGGCTTGCCGATTTTGGGCGTACCGAGCTTGATATTGCAGAAACGGAAATGCCAGGGCTTATGGCGCTACGTGAAGAATATGGTGCTTCAAAGCCTTTAAAAGGAGCGCGGATTGCCGGCTCCCTTCACATGACTATTCAGACTGCGGTTTTGATTGAAACGCTGGTGGAGCTGGGCGCAGAAGTACGTTGGGTTTCTTGTAACATTTTTTCAACACAAGACCACGCTGCCGCCGCTATGGCTGCACGCGGTATCCCTGTTTTTGCCTATAAAGGCGAAACATTGGAAGAATATTGGGAATTTTCAGACAAGCTTTGGGAATGGCCAGATGGCAGCCTGGCAAATATGATTTTGGATGATGGCGGCGATGCCACCATGTTGATTTTGACCGGCGCCAAAGCTGAGAAAGACGCATCTATTCTTGAAAATCCCGGCAATGAAGAAGAAACAATCTTTTTTGAGACGATTAAAAAACGCCAAGCACAAGATCCAACATTCTATTCTCGTGTGCGGGATAGTATTCAAGGTGTTTCTGAAGAAACAACAACAGGCGTTTTGCGCCTTTATGACCTTGTTAAAAAAGGTGAATTGCCGTTTCCTGCCATTAATGTGAATGATAGTGTTACAAAGTCAAAATTTGATAACCGTTATGGCTGTCGCGAATCTTTGGTTGATGCTATACGCCGTGGTACAGATACGATGATGGCCGGTAAGGTTGCTGTGGTTGCTGGTTACGGCGATGTAGGTAAAGGATCTGCACAATCTTTGCGAGGGGCTGGCGCTCGCGTGAAAGTAACGGAAATTGATCCAATTTGTGCGCTACAGGCAAGTATGGATGGATTTGAAGTTGTAACGCTTGATGATGAGGCGCCTAATGCTGATGTCTTCGTTTCAGCAACGGGAAACAAGGATGTTATAACCGTTGACCATATGCGTGCCATGAAAGATATGGCCATTGTTTGCAATATCGGGCATTTTGATAATGAAATTCAAGTCGCCAGCCTTAAAAACTTTAAGTGGACAAATGTGAAGCCACAAGTTGACTTGATTGAAAAACCAGATGGTAACCGCATGATTTTGCTCTCTGAAGGGCGTCTTGTTAATCTTGGAAATGCAACAGGCCACCCTTCTTTTGTTATGTCTGCATCATTTACCAACCAGGTTCTCGCGCAAATAGAACTTTGGACTGATGCAAATGCAGACGAGAAGAAGTATGAAAAAGATGTTTATATTCTGCCAAAACATCTAGATGAGAAAGTGGCTGAACTTCATCTTGCAAAACTCGGCGCTAAACTAACTGTTCTTTCGGATGAACAAGCAGGCTATATCGGTGTTTCTCCACAGGGACCGTTTAAGTCGGAACACTATAAATATTAAAGTGATTCATTAGCACTACTATATATTGTGGTCGCGCATTCGACAGAAT
>CALHLB010000055.1 GCA_938034375.1 uncultured Alphaproteobacteria bacterium
TAAAGCCATATCCGCCACTATCTCGCATGCCTTCAGCAGAAAAACGTCTGCTACTCCAAGGCCATACGCATCGTTCAAGAAACGCTCACCGTCTTCTTTACACAAAACTGTATACAATATCTTTTTTAATGCACTAATGGCGAATAAAAAGAGGGTTTAAGACCCTGGCCTTAAACCCTCTTTAATGATTTTGGTTTTTGCATTAACGCTTTGCCTCAAGATTTCCGGGGGTATTAAGACCACCAGAATTTTCTCATCCGGCGTTTATTCTGCCGCTTCCATAACAGGTGCAACAGAAACATAAGTTCGGCCATTTGCCTTATTTTGAAAGGTCACATTGCCGGCTTCTTTTGCAAAAATCGTATGATCCTTGCCCATGCCAACATTTTCACCTGGGTGCCATTTTGTACCGCGCTGACGAATAATAATATTGCCAGGAATTACAAATTCACCACCAAATTTTTTAACACCAAGACGGCGACCAGCGGAATCGCGACCGTTGCGGGATGAACCACCTGCTTTTTTATGAGCCATATCTAGTCTCCTTGTACCTTTAATCTTTAGCCTTTGGCAAGCTCTGCTGCTTGCTCAAGCCAATTATCACGTTCAATGCGCCCTTTAAAGGAAAGCGCATCATCAACACGTTGAATATCTTCTTGTGTGAAAGCTGCTACCTGCGAAAACTTGGTAATACCAAGGGCATGAAGCTTTTTCTCCAGCACAGGACCAACACCTGAAATCTTTTTCAAATCATCAGGCTCCCCTTCAGGGGCTGTGAAAAGAGCTGCAGGAGCGGCATCATCGACTGATACTGCTTCTTCTTTCTTTGGTGCCGCCTTCTTCTTGGCAGGAGCTTTTGCGCCCCCAGTCAAAATATCCGTAATTTTAACGGTTGTGAAATATTGGCGATGACCGTTTTTACGGCGTGAATTCTGGCGACGGCGTTTTTTGAAAATAATGATCTTACGGCCACGACCCTGTTCAACCACTTCACCAGCAACGCTGGCACCATCAACAAAAGGCGCACCAACATTAACGGCACCTTCTTCACCAACCATAAGGACATCTTCAAAAGTGACACTGTCACCAGCCTCACCGTCAAGTTTTTCAATTTTAACCAAGTCATCAGCAGCAACTTTATACTGCTTACCACCGGTTTTAATGACTGCGAACATGTTATTTTTCCTTTATGCTCTATCCCATTACTCATCAGGAAACCCTGTGGCATGGCTTTTTGTTCAGTCTTTGTAACTGGAATATCTACCAAATTTTAAAAATAGCAGACGCGAAAAGGCAAGAAAACCTTGCCTGAAAGGATGCCATACCTTCAAAATAGAAAAATTGCAAGAAAGAAAGCTTAAAAAACGTATTCCTTATAAATCTTGATCTTAATCAAGATAGAATTATTATTCAGTAAAATAAGGTCACATATAGGGCTTATTTTTTAAAGAAAAAGCAGTACAGAGTAACATCCAAATAATTCAATTGAAAACATTGAAAAAACAAACATGAGCTTTGGAATAACTTAAGAATGCGCGCTATATCTCTCTTTTCAGGATGCGGTGGCCTTGACCATGGCTTCCACCAAGCTGGTTTCAATATCGTTTATGCAAACGATATCGCGCCTTCCGTTAAGGCTACATATGAAGCTAATCTTGGGAAAATAGATATTCGCGATATCTGCAATGTTAACGAAGATGAATTACCAGATTGCGATTTAATCCTTGCAGGTGTTCCATGCCAACCTTTTTCCAATGCGGGAAATCGCGGCTCAATGGCAGACAAGCGAGGCACATTATTCAGCCAGGTTATAAGGATTGTTGATAACAAAAAACCAAAAGTCGTTCTGTTTGAAAATGTGCGTGGTTTCTTGTCTTCTAAAGACGATAATGGCCAACCAATGCCAGAACGTATTCGTTACGAATTAAAACAACACGGTTATAATTTATATTTTAAATTGCTAAATGCATCAGATTACGGCGTACCGCAAAATCGGCATCGTGTTATTATGATAGGCGTTCGGGATGATGTGGATGCTGAGTTTATTTTTCCCGAACCGCGAGAAGACAAATCCACTCTTACAGTTGGAAACGTTATTTCCCTCCCAATTGCAAAAGGTGAGAAACAAGAAATTTGGAACTTGTCCCCTCAATCGAAAACAATTGCCAAACATATACCCGAAGGCGGCTCATGGAAAAATGTCCCCTATGAAGCCTTGCCGCCCCGTTTAAAGAAAATACGTAATAACATGCAAAAGTATAGGTCTCCCAATTTTTATAGACGCTTTGGCAGAAACGAAATTATGGGAACAATTACGGCTGCAGCAACACCAGAAAATTCAGGCATTCTTCATCCGCTGGAAGACCGGCGATACTCAGTTCGAGAGATTGCCAGATTTCAATCCTTTCCAGATGATTTTAAATTTATTGGCGCCACGACAAGCCAAAAATATAAAATGATTGGCAATGCCGTTCCAGCTGTATTTGCTTTGCATATAGCCAACAAAATACGGGATGACCTGTTCTAATGAGAAAAATTACGACCGACAAAGCATATATAATAGGTTTAATTATTGGCGGCGGACGAATTGATAATAATACATTACAAATTACTCTACCTTACAAGAAGTGGGGCGATTTAGCATTTGAACCTGAAAGGGCAGGAGGAATTGCCGGCGACATTCTAATGAGATTGAACCCCATTCTATCCACAACCTATGGAATGGAGACCTCTTATACAATTTCAAAAGACTGGAAAATCAGATGCACCCAAATAACAGAGACCCTGAAGAAAGATCTTGTTCAACTGGCATTGCCTTCCTCTGGCGAAATGCGGCTTAATGCAAATCTAAAAGGCGTCATACCGGCACTAAAAAGCGATGAGCACAAAAAGAGGTTCATTGCAGGATTGGTTGATACTGTTGGCAGTTTAGCAAAGTCCCATCGCCGCTTTAACGATGCGTTTCAAATTATTTCTTTTGAATTTAAGGGAGACAATTTCGAGCTAGTTAAAGATGTTGCCAATATATTTCATTCATTGGAGTGTCCACCAGATCAAATCCTATGGAATCATCCAAATCAGCATAGCGGAACAGATCGCTATTACCGTTCATGGAAAAAAGGCTTCAAGATAAGGGTTTCTTTGGCTGATTACATATTTAAAGGAAGCTTTGTTTTTGAAAGCAAAAAATTATCGGCAACAGAAAACAGTAAACAACATAAAGGCGTAACAAGAAATAAAAAACAAATTATTCAAGAACCAGGACGCATAACATTACATAAAGATCAAAACGCACAATGGTTACCTGAAAAAATAAGAGGGGGCCTATACCTCCATAACATCCATTTTAATGGCGTTTTTGGTGTGAAAATAGAAACAGATACCATAATTAAAAATTTTCTATGTCAACCAGAAAAATATTTCTGCCCCTTTACCTGTCTAACAAAAGGGACGCGAGAAGAAATAGACAAAATTATAAATCTAGAAGAATACCTTAAACAAACCACTTATCATAGTTTATATACTTCCGTTAATCACTTATTAGACCAAGTAAATTCCGATAGTAATTACTTTTATGGAAATACCCCAAAGGATGGATTTCCCCAAAATTACGTGTTGCAAGCTGTTGCTTATATTATAGCAGCTCCACAAGGCAAAACCAGAGGCAAAAAAGTCTCTGGCAATTATAAGGACATCTTGAACAATAATTTAACCCAGCAAATACAAATTCAAATTCCAGATCGAGGAACATGTTTAAGAATTACTGCAAATGGTTTTTCCACCTTAATCGGTTATGTGAATGAAGAATTTAACAAAACACTGATTACGAGTAGCATTGGCAGTTCTAAAATTACAGTTAGGGAACCAACATTCATTGAATGTGTAAAGCTATGAGAAAAAAAGAAATCGATTATTATGAGGAAATATCCGTAGAATTGGTCAACCAATTCAAGAGCAACTTGGACTTAGACGATCAACATTATTCTGTATACTCATTAATCGGTGAGATAAGCTCCAGCTTGCGCACACTCATAGCAAACGGCTATAAGGCTGGAAAAGCCCTAAAGGAATATTCAATCCAGTCTCATAGGTTATATTTAGATATATCCATCCTGGTTGAAAATAAGAAGACAGGCAAATTTGAAATTGTTATTTTTGAAATCAAGAAAGTGAAGTCTTTGGGGTTAAGTGAATTGTCACAACTCATAGGATATTGCCTGGTTTCAAAAGCGAAAAATGGAATACTCATTAATATTGATAAAAGTGTAAGTGGCGAATTTTCCACGATCATCGAAGGGGATAAAAATCTCACAGACATAACCCGCTTAATTGACGGGCAACATATAAACCATCAAATTGGCATCATGGTATGGAATAGCAAAACACATCAAGTAGAATATACAAATAGCGGTTCATTAAAAACACTGCCTCAATTAATAGAAAAAATAGAAAAGGAAATATCGTAATTTTATGATATAAAGCCATACCTTCTAAACTCGATATAGACATGCATAAAATATCACTTCTTGACAAAATAGGCCGATTTTTAGCCCGAAGGCTGGAAAGAAAAGCAAGCGGGTATACACCTTATACGCCATCAGACCTGAATACATTACGCACATATTTGGAACCAGGCGACATTCTGCTTGTGGAAGGAAACAGAAAAGTATCTTCTGTCATCAAATATTTAACCCAGTCTACATGGTCTCATGCAGCCATATATGTGGGGGATGCTTTGAGTATTGCCGTTAATCAGAAGGATGACCCAACTGATAGACCTTGTTTGGTTGAAGTTAACCTTGGCGAAGGCTGTGTTTCCTCCCCCCTTTCTAAATATGAAACCTATAATACGCGTATTTGCAGACCCCTTGGATTAACAGATGAAGATAGAAAATCTGTGATAGATTTCATGATTGCCCGTATTGGTTATCAATATGACCACAGCAATATTTTCGATCTCTTGCGCTATTTTTTCCCCCTTCCCTTTCCATCGCGTTTTCGCCGCCGCATGATTGCCCTTGGTTCAGGCGCACCAAGTCGCGCCATATGCTCTTCAATGATAGCCCAAGCTTTTCAATCAGTTGGTTATCCTATTTTGCCAGTTTTCGAGCATGAACAAAAAGGCGATAAAGGCGAAACCTGCCAGCAGGTTTTTTGCTATCAGGAAGTTTTACACATTCGCCATCATTCCCTTTTTACTCCGAGAGATTTTGACCTGTCGCCTTATTTTAGCGTGGTAAAACCAACTATTGAAAAAGGCTTTGATTATACAAGATTGAATTGGAGTGGTAAGATAGCTGATTATGATATATTGAGCAAAGCCCCACCGCCCATGCACGAAACTTCTCCCACCATTTCAAAAGAAACGTAACCCTTAAAATGCACCGTCCGTCCACATCTAAAAACAACCCTATTGATCATTTTTATATTGAATTTGAAAATTTAAAGTCAAACAAATTGCAAGAACTCTCTAGACGCAAGGTTGAAGTCTGGCGGCCAGAAGGCATCAGCACAGATGGACTGCCCCTTCTTATTTGCCTTGCGTCCTATTTAAACAGCGGGCCTTCCCTTACAGCATGGCGACTTTTTGGCGAAACAATTCCTGAAAGACTGGACCGACTTTATCAAGAAGAAAAGCTGCCTCCCGCTCTTATCGTTTTTGTTGACAGCTTCAATCGCTTAGGTGGCACACAATTTGTCAATTCGCCTGTTATCGGTAACTGGGTTGACGCTTTAGCTGATGAACTTGTGCCAGAACTTGAAAGAAAATATAACGCAGGAGGAAAAGGAAATCGCGCCCTTTTTGGTCATTCATCCGGCGGATATGGAGCACTTTACAATCTTGCAACCAGACCAGACGTCTGGTCGGGCGCAGCCAGCCATGCAGGTGATTGTGGGTTTGATTTTGTTTACCGCGCAGAATTGCCTAAGACCTTGAGGGTTTTAAGCCAGTATGACTATAATTTTGAAAACTTTCTGGAGGCCTTTTGGCAGCAAGAAAAACCAAAGGGAGAGCAGGTTTCAGCCCTCATGGTTCTGGCGCTTTCTGCCTCTTATGACCCTTGTGAGAAACATAAGTTAGGATTAAGACTCCCCATTGATCCCATAACGGCAGAATTTATTAAAGAACGCTGGGAAAATTGGCTTGCCCATGACCTCCTCTCATTTGACAAGTCAAAAATGCAGGCCCTCAAATCTGCCAAAACAATTTATTTCGATTGCGGGCGAGAGGACGAATATAACATTCTTTATGGCTCACGCCGCTTCAGCAGGCTCTTAAAAGAACAGGCCATTTCGCATCGTTTTGAAGAATTTGACGGTGGACACGGCACCATTGGTCCACGGTATGAAATAAGTCTGCCTTATTTGCTTGAAACGCTCAAAAAATAGACGAACAAACAAAAACAGGCCACAATTTTGAAAAAATACTTTGCGCTTTAAAAAACCGGTGATATGCCAGCAGCTATGACAGATTTATCAAAAATTCGCAATTTTTCCATTGTTGCTCATATCGACCACGGCAAATCTACGCTGGCCGACCGCTTAATTCAGGTTACCGGGGCGCTTTCACAACGTGAGATGAAAGAGCAAGTACTTGATAATATGGACATTGAACGCGTGCGCGGCATCACGATCAAAGCCCAAACAGTGCGCCTTGAATACCCCCATAAAGATGGCAACACATATATCTTGAATCTGATTGACACACCAGGCCATGTTGACTTTGCCTATGAGGTTAACCGCTCATTAGCCGCTTGTGAAGGCTCTCTTCTCGTTGTTGACGCCTCTCAAGGTGTTGAAGCACAAACATTGGCAAATGTTTATCAAGCAATTGAAGTTGATCACGAAATTGTGCCTGTTCTTAATAAAGTCGATTTACCAGCTGCTGAGCCAGACCGCATTAAAGACCAAATTGAAGATGTTATCGGCCTTGATGCATCTGAATCTGTTTTGATTTCTGCTAAAACCGGCCTGGGAATTGAAAATGTGTTAGATGCGATTGTAGAGCGCCTACCCGCCCCAGAAGGCAAGAATGACGCCCCTTTAAAGGCCATGCTGGTTGATAGTTATTACGATATTTATCTCGGCGTTGTTGTCATCGTTCGTATTATTGATGGCGCCATGAGAAAAGGACAGCAAATCAAGATGATCGGCACTGATGCAGTCTATAATGTTGAGCGCATTGGTGTTTTCCGCCCCAAGATGGAAACTATAGACACACTTCATGCCGGTGAAATTGGTTATATCACCGCTTCCATAAAAGAGGTGGCAGATACGAGGGTAGGTGATACGATTTGTGATGCCAAACGAGACGATATCGAACCGCTTGAGGGCTTCCGTGAAGCACAGCCCGTTGTCTTTTGTGGCATCTTTCCAGTAGATGCCAATGATTTTGAAGAGCTGCGCTCTGCCGTTGGAAAATTGCGTTTGAATGATGCAAGTTTTTCCTATGAAATGGAATCTTCTGCTGCTTTGGGTTTTGGCTTTAGATGTGGTTTTTTAGGCCTTTTACACCTTGAAATCATTCAGGAACGTCTGGAACGCGAGTTCAATCTTGATCTTATAGCCACGGCACCAAGTGTTGTTTATGAGATGACAATGACCGATGGTTCTGAAATGGAACTTCACAACCCCGCCGATATGCCAGATGTGGTAAAAATTGATGAAGTCCGCGAACCCTGGATACGCGCCACCATTCTAACACCGGATGATTATCTTGGTGCCATATTAAAACTCTGCCAGGAGCGGCGCGGCCTCCAAATCGAACTCACCTATGTTGGCGCACGTGCCATGATAACTTATGATTTGCCACTCAATGAAGTGGTGTTTGATTTTTACGACAGACTGAAATCTATTTCTAAAGGTTATGCAAGCTTTGACTATAACATCACCGATTACCGCGCAGGCGATTTGGTTAAGATGTCCATTTTAGTCAATGCAGAACCTGTTGATGCACTTTCAATGCTGGTCCACCGCTCGCAGGCTGAATCCCGTGGCCGTGTAATGTGCGAAAAGTTGAAAGACCTGATACCGCGCCATATGTTCAAAATTCCCATTCAGGCAGCCATTGGTGGCAAAGTGATTGCCCGTGAAACCATTGCCGCCCTTCGCAAAGATGTAACAGCAAAATGTTATGGGGGTGACGTTTCCCGTAAGAGAAAACTGCTTGAAAAACAGAAGGCCGGTAAAAAGAAAATGCGTCAATTTGGCAAGGTAGAAATTCCGCAGGAAGCTTTTATCGCCGCCTTGAAAATGGACAGCTAAATGCCCCATAATCTAAAAATTATGGGTATCTTGAATGTTACGCCAGATTCTTTTTCTGATGGCGGTGCGTTCAACTCATCTGAGAATGCTTTAAATCAGGCCTTAAAAATGCAGGAAGAAGGTGCCGACATTATTGATATTGGCGCGGAATCCACCAGGCCAGGTGCCACGCCGGTTACCAAGGATGAAGAAAAAGAACGCCTTATCCCCATTTTCAACACCTTAAAGGACAGGGTAACGCTACCTTTTTCAATAGATACTTATAAAGCAGATATTGCCGATTTTGCACTGCAAAACGGGGCCAGCATCATTAATGATGTCTGGGGTTTTCAGCGCGATGAAAAAATGGCACATATCGCTGCCGAGCATAATGTTGAAACCATCATCATGCATAACCGGTTTGAAGGGACTGATGAAACAATTGATATTTGGGATGATATAAGGCGCTGGTTTGACACTTCTTTAAAACTGGCTGATCAGGCTGGTATGAATGAAAAAAATATCATTCTTGACCCTGGCATTGGTTTTGGAAAAACGTTTCACCAAAATCTTGTCATTCTAGCACGTCTTGACGAATTGAAAAAACTCTATGGATTTCGCATTCTTATGGGCCTTTCCCGCAAACGTTTCATTGGCGCCCTGCTTAACGCGGAAACGGATGAACGTCTTTTTGGCACTCTTTCAGCCAACCTTTATGCAATAATGGAAGGCGCAGACATTGTGCGTGTACATGATATAAAACCCCACCGCGATGCTTTGACGCTCTGGGAAGCAATTGACGCGGAAAAGACTTCTGTGTCATAGGGCTTTTCAAGGAATTAAACAGGCTGTAAAGGCAAAGCCATGAGTGATAAAATTCACGTATCCAATCTCATCCTCCATGCTCACCATGGTGTTTTTACAGAAGAAAAAGCACTTGGGCAAAAGTTTGAGCTTGATATTATATGTACGCTTGATAGCCGACCCTTTGCTGGAAAAGACGATTATTCATGCGCGGTTTGTTATGGTTCTTTATGCCAAATTGCTGAAGACGTTTCTAATGCTGGCCCTTATGCTTTAATAGAAAAACTGGGCCATGAAATAGCACTTAGTATCTTAAAGCATCATGAAAGCATCGAAAGCGCCACCGTTATCATTCGCAAACCTTCTGCTCCCGTTCCACAAATTGTCTCCTATATGGGTGTGGAAATTACACGTGACCGCACAGATATTGCCACATGAAACCCGTCATTTTTTCTTTAGGCAGCAATATTGGTAACAAGGTTAACCATATTAACAGCGCGCTTGATGCCCTTCATGCCAATCAAGCCATCGAGCTTGAAAAAGCCTCTGCCTTTTACAAAACACCACCATGGGGCATAGAGGAACAAGACTGGTTTGTTAATATTTGCGCCAAAGGCAAAACCAGCCTTGAAGCAGAAAACTTGCTAGCAGTCATTCAAAAAATTGAAAAAGAATTAGGCCGTGAAAAAACCATACGCTGGGGACCCCGCCTTATTGATATAGATATTCTATTTTTTGGGGACAGAAAAATAGAAAAGCAACACCTAACTATTCCCCATAAAAGCATAGTAGAAAGAGCTTTTGTCCTGATACCTTTGAAAGACATTGCCCCGAACATTAATATTAAAAATAAGTCACTCGAACAACTTATTAGCGTTCTACCAGAAGAGGCAAACACAATTCAAAAAATGCCAGATATAACCTGGAAATTACCTTAAATTGTAAAATAAAAGCTAACACACCTCAATAAATATCCCCAAGTGAACTGGATTCATTTAATTAAGGTCCTAAGAAAAAACATCCTTGCCATCTGGCCCTTTTCGCGTTTGCACAATTAGTCTATGAGGCGACAAGAGTTCGAATAGAACAACGATCGGTTTTACCGTTGGAAGATGAAGGAAAAGGCATGGCCATTAAAAAAATACTTGTCGCTAATCGCTCGGAAATTGCCATTCGGGTTTTTCGTGCCGCCAATGAACTGGGTTTGAAAACCGTTGCTATTTTTGCAGAAGAAGACAAACTCGCCCTCCATCGTTTTAAAGCCGATGAAGCTTATCAGGTTGGTAAGGGGCTTGGACCGATTGAAGCTTACCTTGCGATTGATGAAATCATCCGTGTTGCCAAACTTTCAGGCGCTGATGCCATCCATCCTGGTTATGGGCTACTTTCAGAAAGCCCTGAATTTGTCGATGCCTGTCAAGAGGCCGGTCTTACTTTCATTGGACCAAAAGCTGAAACCATGCGCTCGCTAGGCAATAAGGTTTCTGCCCGTAACCTAGCTGAAAAAGTGGGTGTCCCTGTTGTTCCAGCAACCCAACCTTTGCCTGATGATTTTGCTGAAATTAAAAAATTGGCCAAAAAAGTTGGTTATCCCCTCATGCTAAAGGCTTCATGGGGCGGCGGGGGCCGTGGTATGCGGGTTATCCGCTCAGAAGATGAAATCGAGCGCGAGGTAACAGAAGCCAAACGCGAAGCACGTGCCGCCTTTGGCAAGGATGAAGTTTATCTTGAAAAACTGGTTGAACGCGCGCGCCACGTAGAAGTACAAATGCTTGGCGACACCCATGGCAATGTTGTGCATCTTTTTGAACGCGATTGCTCCGTTCAACGCCGCAACCAAAAAGTAGTTGAGCGCGCACCAGCGCCTTATGTAACAGAAGAAATCCGCAAAGGCTTAACGGATGCTGCTATTGCCCTGGGCAAAGCAACCAATTATATTGGTGCCGGTACGGTTGAATTTTTAATGGATGCCGATACAGATAAATTCTATTTCATCGAAGTTAACCCGCGCATCCAGGTGGAACATACCGTTACGGAAGAAATTACCGGCATTGATATTGTCAAAGCACAAATCCATATTCTTGATGGCTTTGCAATTGGCGACCCTGAAAGTGGCGTACCCGCACAAGATGCCATCACCATGCATGGCCATGCACTTCAATGCCGCATCACAACAGAAGACCCGGACCAAAATTTCATTCCAGACTATGGCCGCATCACGGCCTATCGTGGCGCAACAGGTTTCGGCATCAGGCTAGATGGCGGCACCGCCTATTCAGGGGCTGTGATTACACGTTTTTATGACCCGTTGCTAGAAAAAGTAACCGCATGGGCGCCAACAGCGCAAGAAGCCATCAACCGCATGGACCGCGCCTTGCGCGAATTTCGTATTCGCGGCGTCACAACAAACCTGAATTTTCTTGAAAATATTATCAGTCATAAAGCTTTCAGGACCGATAGCTATACGACAAAATTCATCGATAATACGCCAGAACTTTTCCATAAAGTAACCCCACGTGACCGCGCCACAAAATTATTGCGCTATATTGCAGATGTATCGGTTAATGGTCATCCAGATGTTAAAGGCAGGGCCATGCCGAAAAAGGATATTGCAAAGCCAATAGCCCCTTATTACACGCAAGAACCAATGGCCGGCACCAAACAAAAGCTCGATGAACTGGGCGCAGACGGTTTTTCAAAATGGATGCGCGCAGAAAAACGCACTTTGATGACCGATACAACAATGCGTGATGCCCACCAGTCCCTTTTAGCAACGCGCATGCGAACCCACGATATTGCCAATATTGCCGATGCTTACTCAAAAGCGTTGCCAAATCTTTTCTCTCTTGAGTGCTGGGGCGGTGCCACTTTTGACGTTTCCATGCGTTTTTTGACAGAAGACCCTTGGGAAAGACTGGCTAAAATTCGCAATCGTGTTCCCAATATCCTTTTACAAATGCTGGTACGTGGGTCAAATGGTGTCGGCTATAAAAGCTACCCGAATAATGTGGTAGAATATTTCACCAAACAGGCTGCCGAAGCCGGTATTGATCTCTTCCGTGTTTTTGACAGCCTCAACTGGGTTGAAAACATGCGTGTTTCCATTGATGCCGTTCTTGAATCTGGCAAATTATGTGAAGGGACAATCTGTTATACAGGCGACCTCATGTCAGGTAAAAGCGACAAATATACAGTCGACTATTACCAAAACATGGCAAAAGAACTCGATAAAGCAGGCGTTAACATTATTGGCCTCAAAGATATGGCCGGCCTGATGAAGCCAAAAGCTATCAAAGTTCTGGTTCAAGCTATCCGTGATGTAACAGATCTTCCCATCCACTTTCACACCCATGATACATCAGGTATTGCAGCTGCAACCATTTTATCAGGCATTGAAGCCGGTATTGACGCAGTTGATGCTGCCATGGATCCACTTTCAGGCTTAACGTCCCAAGCCTGTCTTGGGTCTATCTCTGCCGCTCTTGAATGCAATGAACGCGCAACAGGACTGGATGAAAAAGCAATCCGTGAAATTGCCTTCTATTGGGAAGCTGTTAGAAACCAGTATGCCGCTTTTGAAAGCGACTTGAAAGGTCCTGCCTCCGAAGTTTATTTACACGAAATGCCAGGCGGCCAGTTTACAAACCTGAAAGAACAAGCCCGTTCTTTGGGACTTGAAAGCCGCTGGCATGAAGTCGCTCAAACCTATTCTGATGTAAACGACATGTTTGGCGATATTGTTAAGGTAACGCCCTCTTCCAAAGTGGTAGGTGATATGGCCTTGATGATGGTTGCCTCCGATTTAACCGTTGAAGAAGTTCTTGACCCTGATAAGGAAGTTGCCTTTCCCGAATCTGTTATTGACATGCTAGCCGGCAATCTTGGCCAACCTCCTGGTGGCTGGCCAAAAGATTTGCAAAAAAAGGCTTTAAAAGGTCAAGAACCGATCACGGCTGTACCTGGTTCCCTATTACCACCGGCTAATCTGGATGAAGAACGTAAACAGGCAGAACAGGCTGTTGGTCGTGAAATTTCTAATCAAGAACTAGCTTCCTACCTTATGTATCCAAAAGTCTTTACCGATTACGCCAAGGCACAGGAAACATATGGCCCAACAACCGTTTTGCCAACACAAACCTATTTTTATGGCATGACCCCACAAGATGAAATTGCCGTTGATCTTGAGCAAGGTAAAACCCTTGTAATCAATTGTCTGGCCATCAGTGATACCAATGAAATGGGTGAAAAGAAGGTTTTCTTTGATCTGAATGGCCAGCCCCGCACCTCCAAAGTGCCAGACCGCGCCCATGGTGCCGCAGGCGCAAAAGCGCGTGCCAAAGCAGAAGACGGCAACAACAACCATGTGGCAGCACCAATGCCAGGCGTAATTTCGACACTGGCTGTAAAAGAGGGGCAAGAAGTTCAGGCAGGCGATGTACTTTTATCCATAGAAGCCATGAAAATGGAAACGGCCATCCACGCAGAACGGGACGGTACGCTAAAAGAAGTCCATGTCAAAGCAGGTGACCAGATTGACGCCAAGGACCTGCTTGTCGTTTACGCAGATTAAAACAAGGCTGGTATTAGGTTCATGACCTTAAGAATAAATAAAACCCCTGCTTATACGGCAGGGGTTTTATTTTAAAAATCAATAACCACCAGCCATAATAACAATACCATGGGCTAAAAGGCCAAGAGCGGTTAAACCGATTGCAGAAAATGTCAACAGCATACCTGCAATACGCATTTTAATATTGAGTGATGGTTTTAAAAACCAGATTGCATGGAAAAATCGCCCTGCTGTAAAAACAACACCTAAAATGTGTAAAGCCAATGGCGGCGTTCCCAAATGAGCTGCCAACGATAACGCAATGAAGAAAATAGGCATATATTCTGCCGCATTGCCATGAGCACGAATACGATAGGCAAGGGTCTCGTTATCCCCATCGCCAATTGAAGCCTGATTATTCTGGCGAAGGCCAATAACCTTGAAAGACAGAAAGATAAAAAACAGGGCATTTACACCAAGATAAAACCCGACAATTGCATAAGAAGTCATATTATTTCCCTCACATAATCATAATTTCTACGCCAAGTTATTTTCACAACCTAAAATACAATGAAAACGCAATGCAAACAAAGAGTTGTCGCAAAGTCTATTCTCTGATACCAGTACCAAATTCATTCAATATTGAGGATAATATGAAACATAAATTTTTCAAATACACAATTGTAGTAACAACATGCATAATGCTCTCTGCCTGTGGCAGCAGCAACGAAATAGATGCCACCAACGCTGACACTTTATCAGACAGCCTCAAAACCATTGCAAAAGATATGACAGAACAGGAACGGCAGACATTTAGTCAAGATGTTCTGCTTGTTTATGGAGCTAAAAGAGACGGAGCAGAAAAGCTGAATACCAATAGACTTTATAGCAAAGACTATTCCATGCTCTTTTCTGCACAAGGGGAACTGGCAGGCCTGCTAACAGAAATTTTTCAGGATATGTCCCTGAAAGCTTCTGAAGAACTGGATGGAAAATCACCCAGTAATATAGCTGAGCAGGCGAAAAAAATCAGGCAAGATTATTATAAATCCTATAAGCAACGATTGAAAAATAATAATAAAAGTCTTGTCGCTAGACTGGAAACAGATCAAAAGAACACCATTGCTTGATAAGCCACAAATCAGTTTCAGAAGTTATGGCACAGCAAGTACCAGTGTTGATCTTAATCTTTTAAGATTACAACTCACAGGAAACGATCGCAACCTATTGAATAATCACTCTTTTAGAATGCAACGATGCAATCAAGTAAAAGGAAAACTTGAAAAGGCGATTGAAAAGAATACCGCCTTGATAGAAGCCGTTTCTCAAGCAGTGGAAAAGCCCACAATAATCAACGGACAGTTTACATCAGTTTATGGTGGCCGAGCAGACTGTTAACATAATGCTTTGCCCTTTTTGATTTTACTCAAAAGGGGCAAAACAAAAAACAATCAATTAAAAGAGCGCCTAAAGCGCGGTCCAGCCACCATCAACAGAAATGGTTGTGCCTGTAATCTGCTTGGCATGGTCTGTGGCTAAAAACAAAGCTGTCCCGCCCAATTGTTCCGTTGTTGCCATTTCTCTTGATGGTTGGCGCGTTAACATGACATTGCGTAAAACATCTTCTCTGTTCATATTATGGGCTTTCATCTGCTCAGGTATCTGGGATTCCACAAGTGGTGTCATCACATAACCCGGACAAATGGCATTACATGTAATATCCACTTCAGCCGTTTCCAGAGCAATTGTTTTTGTTAAACCAACAACACCATGCTTTGCCGCAACATATGCCGATTTATAGGGTGAGGCTGTTAAACCATGCGCCGAGGCAATATTAATAATACGTCCCCACCCTTTTTCACGCATTATAGGCAGCGCTGCTTTAATTGTATGAAAAGCTGAAGACAAGTTAATAGCAATAATCGCATCCCATTTCTCTTCAGGAAATTCCTCAACCGGTCCAACATATTGAATGCCAGCATTATTAACGAGAATATCAACCGAGCCAAAAACTTCTTTTGTCTTTTCAATAAGAGCCGCACATTCATCGCCCTTAGACATATCAGCTTTGATATAAATTACCTTAGCACCGGTTTCATCAGAAACCTTTTTTGCAATGGCATGGTCTTCTTCTCTGTCTGAAAATGAATTAATAACAACATTCATGCCAGCCTTGGCAAATTCTTCAGCTATCCCAAGACCGATACCAGAGTTAGAGCCTGTCGCAACAGCAGTTTTACCAGAAACCATTGTTTTTCCCTTTTCAAATATACACATTGCAATGCACAATAAAGACTTATAAAAAAGGTTCAAGGTCCCTATATGCAGTATACAAGAAACCCTTTCAAAAGCTCGTGATCATTTCTTGCAAGTGTCACAAAGAAAAGCTATTGAAAGGCTTAAATTATGCCTTTTAAAAGTAGAATATAATGAGCGATTACCTTAGAAAACCTCTACCCCGCCGTAAATCTGTTCAAGTACATGTAGGCTCTGTTGCCGTAGGGGGGAGCGCCCCTGTTGTTGTCCAATCCATGACAAATACAGATACAGCCGATATTGAAAGTACTGTCACGCAAGTTGCAGCCCTCGCACAAGCAGGATCAGAAATCGTTCGTATCACAGTTGACCGTGATGAAAGCGCTGCCGCCGTTCCCTATATTCGCGAAAAGCTAGAAGCCAAGGGCATTGATGTGCCTCTTGTTGGAGATTTCCATTATATTGGTCATAAGCTGTTAAAAACCCACCCCGCCTGCGCTGAGGCTCTTGAAAAATATCGTATTAATCCGGGCAATGTGGGTTTTAAAAACAAGCGTGACACCCAATTTGCAGAAATGATTGAAGTTGCAAACACCTATGATAAGCCAGTGCGTATTGGCGTTAACTGGGGGTCCTTGGACCAAGAGCTTTTAACAAAACTAATGGATGAAAATGCAGCAAAAGGAAGCCCTCTAACAGCCACAGAAGTAACATATGAAACCATTATCCAATCCGCCCTCTTATCGGCAGATCGCGCCTTAGAGCTTGGAATGGGCAAAAATAAAATGATACTTTCTGCCAAAGTAAGTCAAGTACAGGACCTAATTGCTGTCTATACAGATCTTGCATCCCGCTCTAACCATCATTGCTTACATCTAGGTTTAACAGAAGCAGGCATGGGATCAAAAGGGATTGTCGCGTCTTCTGCTGCCATGGGTGTGTTATTGCAACAAGGCATCGGTGATACAATCCGCATTTCTCTTACACCAGAACCTGGCGGTGACAGAACAAGAGAAGTGCAGGTAGCCCAAGAACTTCTCCAAACAATGGGTTTTCGCCAATTCGTACCCATTGTTGCAGCCTGTCCTGGTTGCGGACGAACAACATCAACCGTTTTTCAGGAATTGGCGCAACAAATTCAGTCTGATATTCGTGAAAACATGCCTTTATGGCGAGAAAAATATCCAGGCGTTGAGGCCTTGAACGTGGCTGTTATGGGCTGCATTGTTAATGGCCCTGGTGAAAGCAAGCACGCCGATATTGGCATTTCATTGCCAGGCACTGGAGAAACACCCGCAGCCCCCGTATTTATTGATGGCGAAAAAGCAGCAACTTTGCGTGGTCCCAATATAGCCGATGACTTCAAAGTCATGGTGAATGATTATATTGAAAACCGGTACGGCGCGTGATTCATGACACCTCAACAACATTCAATCAAAAAGATATGCCCGCTTTCACAGCGTTCTTGTAAAATCAGTTTATGACCACTTTCCTGGCAAAAAGCAGGAACATCAATAATTGCAAGCGGATCGTTTGCAATAACTTCTAACTGGTCGCCCTTTGCAAGGCCCTTCAGCGCTTTTTGAATTTTCAAAACAGGCAAAGGACATTTAAGCCCTAGTAGGTCAATATTTTTTTTCAAAAAAAGCTCCATAAACCATTGCACTAATTCTGATAACAAGCTTTCTCCCATTAAAGTTCTTTAAAAGCAACTCGTTTAAAGGAATAAGAACACTATACCATTGACGTAAACGTAAGTTTTAATCAGTATACATTACAATTATAGCGTAATCCTTTTAAAATGATCCTCATTTTAAAGTGGCTAGATCTATGTTGTAATACTTAAAGAAACATGAAAGCAGGAGGAGCTTTCAAAATAAGCTGGGCATCAAGGTTCTGGCATTTGGGAGGAAAAAATGGGTTTGTTATCACGCCTTAGAACGGAATTTATTTATCTTAGAGCTGCATTAAGAACACTCAAGCGCACAACAGCCGTTGCCAAAAATAAAAAATACACTTTATCACACTTGGCCGAAGATTTAGCCGTTCAATATGGCGACCGTCCTGCCCTCATATCGCCTCATCAAACATTAAGTTATGACGGCTTAAATAAGCGGGCTAATCAATATGCCCGCTGGGCGCAACAACAGGGCGTAAAAAAAGGCGACTGCATTGCCCTTCTTATGCCCAATAAACCGGAATATATTGCAGCATGGCTGGGTATTATTCGCGCTGGCGGTATATGCGCTTTACTCAATACACATCTCAAAGGCTCAGCCCTCGCCCATTGCATCAATATCGTTAAACCAAAAGCTATTATAATTGATAGCGAGCTTGAGGAAACCTATAACACAACCTTACGTCACCTCGATGGGGATATAAATGCTTGGTATTACGGCAAAACAGAAGGAGGCAAACAAAAACTACAAGAAAAACTAATAAGTATAAGCGATGAACCTTTAACCGGTGATCAGGTCGTTGAAATCACTAATTCAGACAAAGCCTTATACATCTATACAAGTGGAACGACTGGCCTACCAAAAGCTGCCAATATAATCCATTTCCGGGTCATGGCCATCATGAATGGTTTTTCAGCCGCAACAAAAGCAACGCAAAATGATCGCATGTATGTCTGCCTGCCTCTTTATCATACAGTCGGTGGCATCATGGCAATTGGTATTACCTTGACCGTTGGTGGCTCGGTCTTCATTCAAAAAAAATTTTCGGCCAGTCATTTTTGGGACGATATTGTCGATAATCATTGCACAATGTTTCAATATATCGGTGAATTATGCCGCTATCTTTTAAATAGTCCCAAACATATAAAAGAAAACAAGCATCAGCTCCGCCTAATTAACGGCAATGGCCTACGCCCAGATATATGGGAAGCTTTTCAGGCGCGCTTCAAAATTCCTTTCATTCTGGAATGGTATGCCTCAACCGAGGGCAATGCCGTCTTTTTCAACTTTGATCAAAAAGTTGGCTCTATTGGTCGTTTGCCAAAATGGGCAGAAAAAAAATTTATTACAGAAATTGTAAGATATGATCCAGATACAGAAATGCCGATGAGAAATGAACAAGGACATCTTATCAAATGCAAACCCGATGAAGTTGGCGAAGCAGTAAGTAAAATTTTAAACGATCCCTCAAAACCATCCCAACGGTTTGAAGGTTATACAGACAAAAGCGCAACAGAAAAGAAAATTATTTATAATGCTTTTGAAGAGGGGGACGCATGGTTTCGTACAGGCGACCTCATCCGCAAAGATAAAATGGGATATTTTTATTTCATTGATCGTATTGGCGATACCTTCCGTTGGAAGGGAGAAAATGTCGCAACCTCTGAAGTATCAGAAACCTTAACACAATATAGGGGTATCAGCGAGGCCAATGTTTATGGCGTTAAAATAGAGGGAACAGATGGTCGCGCAGGCATGGCCGCCCTGGTTATTAATAAAGATTTTGATATAGGGCAATTCCACGAATTCTTGAATAGAGAACTTACTGATTATGCCCGCCCCCTCTTCATCCGCTTACAAAAGACAATTGAAGCAACGGGGACATTTAAACAACGCAAAGTAGAATTGGTTAAAGAAGGCTTTGACCCCAAAAAAGTAAATGATACCCTTTATTTCAATAATCCCAAAAAAGGTGCCTTCATAAAGATTGACGAAACTCTTTATAATGAAATTCAAAATGGAGAATATCATTTCTAGAAATATTTCCTAAACGCTTATATAGTACTATTCAGATTTGATGTTGTATAACTGGCTTCAGTTATTCTGACATTAAACTCAATTTTTTCTTGGCGCCTTTCACTCTTTTATGTTCAGCTTAATCGATAATCATAAAACTTGCCCCCAAAATTTGATAGAGGAATGGCGCGTTCTTAATCAAAACGCCCTTGTTCCAAACCCGTTTTTCGGACCAGATTTCTTATTGCCAGCTTTATCGCATCTGGAAAAAAAACCTGTTCAACTTGCACTATTACGCGATAAAAATAATCGCCTTATCGCACTCGCACCCATTATAAAAAAACGCCTTTTCAAGCTGGGTCCTTCCTATATTAGCTTATGGAACCATGGTTATATGCCCTTAACCTGCCCTTTAATTTCCAAGCAACACCCGTTAGCTTTTGAAGAATTGGTTCATGCATTAATAACAGAATTTCGCGCCCCGCTTATAATAGAAGAACTAAAGGGATTTAGCGCCTTTTTTGACAATAACTCATCACTCTTCAAATCCCTTTTATTAAAAAGCTATAAAAGGGCTGCCCTAAGCACTGCTTCTACCGGGCATGAATATAGACAAAAAAATCTATCAACAAAAACTTTGCAGGGGCTCAATCGCCGCTATCGGCGTCTTGCTGAAAAGGTGAAGGCCTTAGGTCCCCTCACCATCGAATTCTGGAATGAACCACCCCTTATTCTGGAGCGGTTTGAAGATTTCATGACGCTTGAGAAATTGGGATGGAAGGGAAAAAACAAAACCTCAATATTGTCCAACAAAACCCATGCAACTTTTGCACGAGAAGCAATTTTAAACTTGTCAAAAAACCATTTTGTAACCATTGCAATGCTCATAGCTGGTAAAACACCGCTTGCAGCTCTCACACTCTTTAAAGTCGATAATCATTATTATTCATGGAAAACATCATTTAATGAAACTTATAAAAACTATTCACCAGGGGTGCAGCTTCTAGCCAGATTTAGTGATGCACTTTTGGAAAAGGAGGCGATTATATTAGATTCTTGCGCTTCTCCTAATAATGACATTGCCAACAAAATTTGGTCTGAGCGTGTAACCATTGAAAAACGGCTCTTTTACCTCTCTACCCAAAAGACAAAAGCCCATTTGATAAAATATCATGAAAATTGGAAAGACGGCCTTATTGGCAAGATTAAAGCCTTTATCAAAGGGGCTCGCTTGTCATAATGAGTGTCCAAAAAACACGATATTTACTTTGCGGATTAACAGCCTTGGCAATACCAAGACGTGTTACATCCGGATTGAGTAGATTATCATTATGTCGCTTTGAATCACGCCAACCTGAAAAAGCTTCAGCAAAACTGCGATAACCGGCACTCACATTCTCAACAGAACGACCCCGCGCCTCTTCCAGAGCACGAACACGAGAGCGAAAACTTCCACCCACTTCATGGCCAACTTTATTGGCCCGCGCCTGCGATATAGCATGGCCTTGCGAAAGCACAACAAGTGAAGGGTCTAGCTTAACTGGCGATAGACCATTAGCCCGACGATAGGTAGATATAACTCGTACAGCATCGTTAACATCAAGCGGTACCTGTGCATTTTCAAGATTGCGATAAAAAGCAGGCTGCGAGAAAGAAGAAGACTGCTGTTCACTTGCACAACCGGATACGACAAGAACCAGTACCAAAATTGGAAAACTTCGCACAATAAAACTTAAAAACTGCATCAAAATTTCTTACCCATCCTCACGACTAGTTTTGATTTTCTCAACAATCTGTTCAAGCCCCTTAATATTTAAATCACGTTGAGGAAATGGTATTTCTATTCCCTCTTCCTTAAGGCGCTTGAAAATTGAAAACCGCAAATCACTTCTAACAGCAAGACTATTACCAACATCTGCCAAAAAACCTCTTAACTCAAAGTCGAGTGAGCTAGCACCAAAATCTGCAAAGATCACATGCGGTTGTGGATAGGTCAAAACCAATGGATGATGTTTGACAATGTCCAGTAAAATTTCTCGAATCTCTTCAGGATCATTATCGTAACCAACACCGACAGGCACAATAAAACGGCCAGTTTTATTACCATGCATCATATTTTTGACGGCACCAGAAATAAAATCAGCATTGGGAACGATAACACTGGCTCGATCAAATGTCTCAATCTCTGTGGAACGAACAGAGATTTTTTTAACCATCCCTTCTTCGCCGCCAACTGCAATCCAATCTCCAACCTTTATCGGTCGTTCAGCCAACAAAATAATACCGGAAACAAAATTGCTCACAATACTTTGCAATCCAAAACCAATACCAAGAGATAAAGCACCAGCCACAATAGCCAGATTGCCTAAATCAAGGCCAGCCTGCGAAAATGCAATCATGGCAGAAAGAATAAAACCTAGATAACCAAACCCTGTTGCTATAGAATTTCGCAACCCAATATCAAGCTTGGTTGTTGGTAAAAAACGGGTCGAGAGCCACCGCTGAAGCGACCTCACAATTAACAAACCGAGCGCAAAAACCAGAAGGGCTGTCAATATAGTAGAGGGTGATATAACCAAACCACCAATGCGAACTTCTTCAAAGAGCGCAAAAAGGGAACCCCATATGCCCGTTGTATCCAAACCCCAGGATGCGGCAAGAAAACTAACACCTATAAGTGTCGCAATAATCTTACCAGCACCAACAGCTAACATCATAATTTGTGTTTGCCGTAAATTCCTCTCTTGCTGGTTTGAAGTAATACTAGAGGACATATCGTCTTGAAGGTTAAAAAAACTATCTGAAAATGTAAAAAGCAAATACAGAAAAGAAGAAATAATACCTGCCAAAATAACCTGTTTTGTCGCAAAAGCTGCTAAATCAGCATAGCCTAGAAGTGGGGCAAAAAGCGCAACCACAAGCCCTAAAAAAATTAATATAAGTAAAATGCGAATAATCAAATTATTAGGGATTTGATAGAGCTTATTCTCATTATGACCAGGCAATAAAAAGTAAGAACAAAAAGCCATGAAAGCAAATACGAACGAAGTTATACTATAAACAAAAGCAATAAAATCTGCTGATGCAACAAGTGTTTTGGCAAAATCAACCGCTGTAAACCCAATAAGAACAATAGTAAGACAAGAAATAACAGTACGATGTATATAGGCTGCCTGACTATCAGTTAAATCAACGAGACGATGCGCTTTATAAGATGGCGCCAATATAGACCGGCTCAAACCACGTGCCAGAGCATAGTAAAAAATTGCCTGTAAAATAGTCCATAAAAGTTCAGACAAACGATTAGAAAGAACACCTGCATCATCAATAACAAGCAAGAGCATAAAAGGAACAAGCGAGAAAATAACGACATTACGTGCAATCTGACGAAAGGCATTCACACAACGTTGATGCTGGAGTTTATTATTTAAGGCGTCCCTATCAGTTTCACCTTCATCATCCATTGGCTGGCGTTTTAAATAATGCCAGACAAGGGCCAAAATAAAGGTACTGGCAAAAAGGACACCGAAAAATAAAATCGGCACCTCAGATAAAACGCGATTAGCACCGCTTGTTAAAAGTTCAATAAATCCTCTTGAAAGAATAAAAAATTCTTCAAAAGAATTATACCATAAAAAAGGTGAAAGAAGCGATTTTGTGCGGCCAAGCAATTCTCCTGTAAACTTTGCACGTCGTAGTTCACTAATTTCATCAATTAACTCATTACTACGCAGAACAATCACTTCAGTACGACCAAGCCAGGCATTTAATTTTGAAATATCGCTCTCTAAAACCGTAATATCATTCTGCAAGTCACTACTGGAGGAAGCAGATTTTTCTTGAAAGCTTCCCTTTTTATCAGAAGTATCGCCCGTTATTGCACTGCTGTTTTCTTCCTTCTCACTTTGGGCATCAAGTGATGATGCAACATCTTTATCTGCTTTTACCAAACGATTGAGTTGATTTTGCAAATTATTCAATGGCGGTTCAAGGTCTTCAGAAAAGCCAACAGCATCATTTCGAAGAGCGCTTATCCTTTCACGTAAATTCAATAATTCCCGATCGTTGATACCATTACGTTTTACGGCTTTTGAAATCTGCCCAAGTTCTGCCCGCCAGCCATCAATCATTTTTGGCGGGTTATGAAATCGTTCTGTATCAAGGAAACTGCTTTGAGCAAAAACAGAAAACGGCAGAAAAAGAACCAGAAATATAAGGGACCTAAAAGCAATAACCAACTGTTTCAGCATTCAGATAAACTTTCATAATATCATTAGAAGTGCGCCACGTATATTTATGGTGATTAACGTTATCCAATAACACAAATTTTTTCAAAAATACCAAAGTATTTAAGGGCAAGGCCTATTAATTAACTGGTGATTGAGAAATAATGTCTACGATTTAATAAGCAGTAGAAGACCCCGTAGCTCAGCAGGATAGAGCATCGGATTCCTAATCCGAAGGCCACAGGTTCGAATCCTGTCGGGGTCACCATTTTCCAACTCCCATGCAGTTTTTGTAAACATACAGCAAAAACCCTGTTGAAGTTCAACAAGCTTTATGAGAACTAAATAAAGTGATAATACTTATTAACTAGACATTTTAATCACAGATAACAATATTTTTATTTCCATTCGCGTTAATGTTTTATTCGCCATATATT
Source organism: uncultured Alphaproteobacteria bacterium (assembly GCA_938034375.1). Lineage (GTDB taxonomy): Bacteria > Pseudomonadota > Alphaproteobacteria > Rhizobiales > JACESI01 > JACESI01. Next base: position 24,212 of record CALHLB010000055.1, read on the forward strand.
TGCCAAGAATGAACTGAAATTCTTATTGAAAAGGGTTTGCCCCCTTCCCGAAACTCTTTTAATAAACAATTTAATGATGAAGAATATGAGAAAATCAGTGTCCCTTAAAAGAAGGCCTTACATTTTAGTTTTTTTCTCACTGGCCATAACTTTGGCCGGTTGCTCAGGCCTTGGATTGTTTGGCGACCCTTCTTCATCACTCAATGGTAAAGCTATCGCAGAAAAAGATGCAAGGCCACCCATACCTCAAAGGCGCACCTCCAAGGCTTTAAAAGCCGCTGAACAAGAAGAAAATAAACGTGTACTAAATGCTTATGGTGGACTTTATACCAATAAAAGGGTTGAGCAACAACTTACACAAATCACTAAACGCCTAATAGAAAAATCAGAGAGTCCAACGCATAATTTTCAAATTATAATTTTAAACTCTCCAGCAATAAACGCTTTTGCCTTACCTAGTGGTTATCTTTACATCACCCGCGGCTTGTTATCACTTGCAAATGACGCCTCAGAAATCGCTGCCGTTTTAGCACATGAAATGGCACATATAACAAGCCAGCATGGCCAAAAGCGTCTTGAAAGAACGCTAACGAAACAGCTCGTTTCAAAATCTCTCAACGGCATTATTAGCGATACATCAACACTTGCCAATATACAAAAGAAAAAACAGTTGAGCCTTGCCGCATTCACACAAGCACAAGAATTTGAAGCTGATTTGATTGGTGTTCAAAATGCAGGATTGGCAGGTTATGACCCATTCGCCGCTGCCCGTTTTTTAGAAATTATGGAGCGTTATCAAATCTACCAAAAAACAGCCACATTGGCCAGAAAATCCAACGACCCTGATTTTTTGTCATCTCACCCAGCAACACCACAACGTATAGCACAAGCAAGGCTGGCCGCCCGGCGCTTTGGCGCCCCCGGTTTTGGCGGAAAAGATAAAACAGCCTATTTAAAAGCTGTTGACGGTATGATTTTTGGCGATGACCCTTCCGAGGGTTTTATCAGAGACCGTTCTTTTTTCCATCCAAAATTAAAATTTACCTTTTCAGTGCCATCTGGTTTTATTATTGAAAATACACAAAATGCCGTTCTGGCAACAACACAAAATGATGATTTTATTCAATTTGATGGTGTAGAAATTCCAGGCAATTTAAGCTTAACAGATTACTTAGGCACTGGCTGGTTCAGAGGACTTGAACACAAGTCCATAAAACCCTTTACAGTTAATGGTGCGCCGGCGGCATCTGCCAATGCTTTCTTTAACGGCTATACCTACCGATTAACAATTATTCGTTCTGGCAATGCCACTTATCGAATGATTTTTGCAACAAAAAATCCAGATACTCAATTTGAAAGGGCCGTAAGCGCCACCGTGAACAGCTTTCGCCCCTTAACCGATAACCAGGCACGCGAGCTATCCCCACTTCGCATAAAAATAATCAAAATAAAACAGGGTGATACAATATTATCCCTTTCACGAGCAATGCATGGCCTCGTCACAAACCCAACAGATGCTTTGAGAGTTTTAAACGGATTAAATAGCACAGATGAACCGAAAATAGGAAGCCTGTTTAAAATCATCACAGACAAAACTCCTGAAAATTAGTTATAGCTAAACCACATTAAAATGATTAAATATTTTGGATTTGGTGCTTATAGATAGATTTGTTATGCTATTTTATGAGTTGTCCCAAATGTCGGAGCACCGTCCGCACCAAAAACGGTATTGTTCGTGGTAAGCAGCGCTATAAATGCAAAGCTTGCGGATGTAATTATACTCACAGTTCAATGAGCCGAACC
>CALHLB010000056.1 GCA_938034375.1 uncultured Alphaproteobacteria bacterium
CGCACTTGGAAAATACATCAATGGATTTTACAATCCGAAAAGGAGACATTCGGCTTTGGGGTATCAATCACCCAATGCGTTTGAGAAAAACGCAAACAAAAAACAAGAAAGGCTCTCCACTTTAAACGGGTAAGTCCACAATGGCATTTTATGGCGCTGGCGCACTGGCACGCCATGAGCTGATATCTCTGAACGCTACGGCTCGCACAAGACCTGCTACAATCGATTTGTCCGGTGACGAAAAGCAAGTGTATGGGACCGCATATTACAAGCAGTATCAATTGCTTACAACGGGAATATCCAGATGATCGATAGTTCTTCCATTCGCGTTCACCAACATGGAGCGAACGGTAAAAAAGGGGGCGAACCCGTTGCATGGGACGTTCAAGGGGCAGACTGACTACGAAAATTCATGCGATTGTGGATGCTCTTGGGTTGCCGATTGGTTTGTCCCTCACAGAAGGTCAGGCTTATGATGGACATGCTGCTAAAACATTACTCAATGGATTGCCTGCTGGTGCCATGGTTCTGGCTGATCGCGCTTATGATACAGATGCCATCCGAAAGTTAGTTTCCGAACAGGGGGCATGGGCAAACATTCCTCTCATGCCACAACGCAGACACAAGCCTGTCTTTTCCAAACATCTTTACAAACAGCGTAATTTGGTCGAGCGTTTCTTCAACAAACTCAAACACTTCCGCGCAATCGCAACAAGATATGAGAAGGATCCAGAAAACTACCTCGCCGGTGTCAAACTTGCTTCAACAAGAATTTGGATCAAATTTAATGAGTCTGTGACCTAAGCCCAAATAGCAATTTTCAAACCTTTGCCATCTCTTTCAAACCTTTCTGGAAAAGAGGCCGCTTGCCCTTTTAAAATACGAGAGGCCATAATTGCACACGCACAAGCATCAATAAAATCATCCAAAACAGCACCTTTAAGCGGCTTCTGGGCAAGAAAATCGGGATTAAAACCCTGTTTCAGAAGTAAATTTTGCCTCTCTTCAATTCCCTCAGAATTAACACGCCCTTTAATTTTTTTTGGTGTTTCCAGCGTTTGTTCATCATTCAAGCGCCAAAAAGCCAATTCAGGATGCACCTCATAAACAGATTTATCCAGCTCACATGTCATAAGAACGTCAATTTCTCTAATTTTAGGAAACAGATAAAAACCCTGCTTGGATACTTTTTTCGGTGGATTAGATGTTTCAAGGCAAATCTTACAGGCTTGTCTGTAATCGCTTTCCATAACAGCTTTTCTGGACGGAATAGAAAAAACACTCGATTGTCTTTTGCCTAGTAAAGGCCTGATAAGCTGTTCCGGCCCACGCCCCGCGCCCTCAATAAAATCAGGCAAACCAATGGGCATATCAACAGCTATAATGTCATAACCAAGTACGCTAACTTCTTTAAAAGACTGAAAAAGATAAATTTCAGGCTTGGTAAAATCATCGTTAGAAAGGGAAACACCAATCCAGCCATATCGGCAACCATCAAGACCGATCACCCTGCTCATGATAGGGACTTTGGCACAAAACGAACTTTTTTAGACGTGAGACCAGAAATCTGGCGCAGGTTTACCATCGCCATGGGTCTTTCTAACCTTAATTGTTCTTCAACCAGCAAAAGTTCTTTATTTCCTCGCTTCATTGTTTGGGCAATAATTTCAAAAAGCGCACTACAGGAAAGTTCAAGCGCCTTAATAGAGGGTTGCCCACTTAACAAACGCGCTAAAAAAAGACCCGAAAAGAGATCACCCGTTCCATGCGGTACATTTTCGAAACCCTGGTGCTCAGATAAAACCGCTTTTTCTTCCTGGTTATCATAAAGAAAAACGGCTTTAGAGTTTTTCATCATCGCAAAGCTTGATGTTACAACCGTTATTTTGTGCGGCAACACTCTGGCTGTTTCATAAAGCGCTTCATTGCTTTTATGGTCTTTTTGCATCAACCAATTAAATTCAAAAAGATTAGGCGTAATAATATCAGCTAAAGGAAGTAAATCATCTCGAATTGAAACAGCAATATCCTCACCAATATAAAGTGAATTTCTATCCCCCAAAACAGGATCACATAAATAGAGACAATCAGGGTTTTGTGCTTTTATTTTTTTTATCAATTCGGCAACAACAGCTACTTGATAAGAATCCCCCATATAACCTGTTATAACTGCGCCCAAATTTTTAAGCCATGGCGCTGATTTCAAATCATTAATCAGATTTTGAAAATCGAGACTATCTGCAACAATCTTAGTGGCAGTTCCATGCCCCGGGTGCCAAGGCAATGTAATCGTTGGCAAGAAAGCACATGGCACACCCAAACGTTCAAGCGCAAAAACCACCCCTCGTCCACCAACACGACCATGGACAACTTGACTGGTAATAACAAGAGATGTGTGTTCCATCATATTAAAACATCCCGAAAGATGCCCCTAAATTGAAAGCTTGAAGTGAAAGTAATGCCTTAGAAACATCCAAACGGAGCATATTGAAAATATGAAACACAGAAAACTAACAAGATAAACATTTGTATAGCAAATATTTTTAAGAGGCACTTTCAACCAATATCGTTTTTTTCTTGCCATAAATCTTTAAATGTTGAAAGTGCGGTTAAAAACAGAAAGGAAATTTCATGAAACTTTATCGATTAATTACAGGTCTTGATGATAGTGCTTTTTGCCACAGAATTACAGATGCTTTGAACAAAGGCTGGGAGTTAAAAGGCGCCCCTTCAGTGACCTGCAAACCAGATGGCACCGTTATTTGCGCGCAAGCCATTACTAAAAAAGTCAATGGCCAAGACTATAAGCCAGACATGAAATTATCGGATTATTAAAATCTTCCATGTCGTTTTATAGAAATAAAATCACTTTTTTTGTCAATCATGCTTTGACGTAAAGAAAACATGGCTTTAAGAAGTATGAAATAATTGCTGGCTATATAAGCTTGGCATTAGTTAAATCGGTTATTTTCCCATCCGCATTTTGATGGCAAATGTGGGCTTGCATGAAAGATGGTGGGGGAACAGCCTGACGTGGGATATTTGAATGCATTGCCATCATGACATTCAACTGGCCAAGGCAGCATGATAATCCATGAAAAGCGCTGATATGAAAGCAAATCGACCTCTTTCACCCCATTTACAAATTTATCGCCCTATTCCAACTATGGTCATGTCCATCATGCACCGTATTACCGGGGCTGCTTTATATTTTGGAACACTCCTCCTTGCATGGTGGCTTATCGCCCTTGCCAGCGGTGCAGCTTATTTTAATTTCGTCAACGGCTTTTTTGGCAGCTTTATAGGGCTTTTAATCCTGTTTGGTTATACATGGGCGCTGATACACCATGCCCTTGGTGGCATTCGTCACTTTATCTGGGACCTTGGTTATGCCTTTGATAAAGATGTTTCAACCAAAATGGCCTATATGACAGCGATTGGTTCTGTATCTCTTACAGTTCTAATTTGGTTACTTGTTTTAGCCCTTTAAAGGAAAACCTGACATGAGCATGAAAACACCTCTCGGCAAAGTTCGCGGTCTGGGTTCAGCCAAAGAAGGCACAGACCATTTCTGGAAACAACGCGTTTCAGCCGTTTCAACTCTTATTTTGGCCGTTGCCTTTATCGCAATTTTGCTTTGCGTTGCCGGCAAACCATATAACGAAGTAGTTACAGCGCTATCATCACCCTTTATTTCAGTTTTATTCCTGCTCTTCATCCTAAGCGGTATTTACCATATGCGCTTAGGCATGCAGGTTATCATTGAAGATTATGTTTCCAATGAAACCGCAAAACTTGCAGCACTTATGGGCAACACATTCTTTGCCATTCTGGTTGGTGCACTATCCGTCTTTTCCATCTTAAAGCTTGCGCTTTAAGTCACGCTCAATTTTTACGGAGCAAAATATGTCCGAAAATCAAGCCAAGGCTACAATCAACATCAATGGCCGCGCTTATTCATTCATCGACCACACATTTGATGTTGTTGTGGTTGGCGCTGGGGGTGCGGGCCTGCGCGCTGCTTTAGGTGCAGCAAAAACCGGCCTTAAAACAGCCTGTATTTCAAAAGTTTTTCCAACCCGCTCCCACACTGTCGCAGCCCAAGGCGGAATTTCAGCCTCCCTTGGTAATATGGGTGATGATACATGGCAATGGCATATGTATGACACAGTGAAAGGCTCAGACTGGCTTGGCGACCAAGATGCTATTGAATATTTATGCCGTGAAGCGCCACAAGCTGTTTATGAACTGGAGCATTTTGGTGTTCCGTTTTCTCGTACCGAGGAAGGTAAAATTTACCAGCGGCCCTTTGGTGGCATGACAACAAAATTTGGTGAAGGCCCTGCAGCACAAAGAACCTGTGCAGCAGCAGACCGCACAGGGCACGCCATTTTGCACACGCTTTATGGTCAATCTTTACGCTACGACACAGAATTCTTCATTGAGCATTTTGCCATCGACCTTATCATGGAAGACGGCACCTGCCGTGGCTGCGTGTCGCTCGATATGGAAACAGGGGAACTTCACCGTTTTCGCGCGCAAAAAGTGATTCTAGCAACGGGTGGCTATGGCCGCGCTTACTTCTCTGCCACATCAGCTCACACTTGCACAGGTGATGGCAATGCCATGGTCTTGCGCGCAGGCCTACCCTTACAAGACATGGAGTTCGTGCAGTTCCACCCATCAGGCATTTATGGTGCCGGCTGCCTGATTACAGAAGGCGCGCGCGGTGAAGGTGGATATCTTACCAACTCTGAAGGCGAGCGCTTCATGGAACGCTATGCGCCAAGCGCAAAAGACCTGGCATCCCGCGATGTGGTTTCCCGCTCTATGACAATGGAAATTCGCGAAGGGCGCGGCGTTGGCTCAAAAGGTGACCACATTCATCTACACCTTGATCACCTGGATCCTGCAATTCTGGCAGAGCGTTTGCCAGGCATTTCAGAATCAGCCCGCATTTTTGCCGGTATTGACGTAACAAAAGAGCCTATTCCAGTTATTCCAACTGTTCACTATAATATGGGGGGTATTCCAACCAATTTCCACGGTGAAGTTTTAACAAAGGTTGATGGCGACCCTGATTGCGTTGTGCCAGGCCTCATGGCCATTGGGGAAGCAGCCTGTGTTTCCGTACATGGCGCCAACCGTCTTGGCTCAAATTCCTTAATTGATCTTGTCGTATTTGGTCGTGCAGCAGGTCTGCGTTGTGCAGACACTATTAAGCCAGGTGAAAAACAGGCAGAATTACCAACTGATGCAGGCGTTAATTCAATTGAGCGCCTGGACCGTTTCCGCTACGCTGACGGCGGCACATCAACGGCACAATTACGTGCAGCCATGCAAGAAACCATGCAGTCAAACTGTGCCGTTTTCAGAACATCTGAAATTCTGGATGAAGGCATGGAAAAAATCAATGCCGTATGGAAATCCTCAGATGACATCAAGGTAACAGACCACTCCCTTGTCTGGAATTCAGATCTAATTGAGACAATGGAATATGATAACCTGATTTCACAGGCCGTTGTTACGATGACATCGGCACAAAACCGCAAAGAAAGCCGTGGCGCCCATGCCCATGAAGACTTCCCTGATCGGGATGATGAAAACTGGATGCATCACACTCTCGCTTTTGTTGATGAGGACAAGAAAACAGTGTCCCTTGGCGAGCGCCCTGTTCACACCTACACCTTGTCGAACGAAATTTCATACATCAAACCAAAGGCGCGCGTTTACTAAAAGCCTTTGGTTCAAAACTAATTCATCATGGATAAAACCACCTGTTAAAAAATTGAGAAAGACGGAAAAAGCGACATGGTTCAGCTCACACTTCCAAAAAACTCTAAAATGTCCGAAGGTAAAAATTGGGGCAAACCTGATGGCGCCACCAAACTAACGGAATTTCGCATCTACCGCTGGAATCCAGACGATGGAAAAACCCCAACCATAGACACCTATTATGTTGACCGTGATGATTGCGGCCCCATGGTGCTTGATGGCCTTATCTGGATTAAAAATAAAATTGATCCAACCTTAACTTTTCGCCGCTCTTGCCGTGAGGGTATTTGTGGTTCTTGTGCCATGAATATTGACGGCACAAACAATCTTGCCTGCTTGAAAGGTATGGATGAGGTAATGGGCGATGTGGTCAAAATTTATCCGCTGCCACATCTACCAGTCGTTAAAGATCTTGTTCCAGATTTAACGAACTTCTACACACAACATCGTTCTATTGAACCATGGCTCCAAACAACCACAACCCAACCTGAAAAGGAATGGAAGCAAAGCAGAGAGGACAGAGAAAAGCTGGATGGGCTTTATGAGTGTATTTTATGCGCCTGCTGTTCGACTTCCTGCCCGTCTTATTGGTGGAATTCAGACCGTTATTTAGGCCCGGCCGTTCTTCTGCAAGCTTACCGTTGGCTGATCGATAGCCGTGATGAAGCAACCGGCGAGCGTTTGGATAATCTGGAAGATCCTTTCCGCCTTTATCGCTGTCACACAATTATGAATTGTGCGCAAACCTGTCCAAAAGGACTAAACCCGGCAAAAGCAATTGCTGAAGTGAAAAAAATGATGGTTGAACGGCGCGTATAAACGTCTTATCTGTTTTATGCCTTGTGAACTGCAAAATCCAAATATTCTAATTAAATATTAGTTATGCAGTTCACTAAAACTATTAAACCCTATTTAAACCAAAGAGGAAAACATGCGTCTTCTTAGCTTTTTTATCTCATTATTCTTTTTAACAGGAACTGCCATGGCCGATGATTGGATTACAAAGAAAAGCCCTCATTCAGTTGAACAGACGGTTGCACAATTTACAAAAGCCGCTGAAGGTGCAGGCGCGAAAGTTTTCGCTGTCGTTGACCACCAAAAAGGCGCAAAAAGCGTTGATGCTGAACTAGCGCCTGCAACACTGGTTATTTTTGGCAATCCAAAAATTGGCACACCAGTCATGCAAGGTAATATCCGCGCAGCACTTGATTTACCTTTGCGCGTTCTAGTCTTTGAAGAAAATGGCGAGACTACAATTGGTTATTTAAAACCACAAGAACTGAAAGCGCGTTATAATGTGACAGGAGCAGACCCGGTTTTTGAAAAAATGACCGGCGCTTTGAACAAGTTGACAGACGCAGCCATTCAATAATTTAATTAAAATACTGTTTTTAAAGGCGAGATCATATGAAATATGGCCTCGCCTTTGCCGTATTTATAGTCCATCATCGATTTTGCAATCATCAAGTGTACAAAAGCAACACTTTTAAACCCCATTATGATTGATTGTTAAACGGATTTTTCTATAAACTATGAGAAACAACAAGCAAAAGATGATGCAGCGATGATGATACAGGCTCATAAAGCAATTCTCTTCACCCTTTTTATTGGTTTGACAGCCTGCACCACAACCAGCGGCCCTACAGGTTATCAACCAAGCCCTTTACAACCTGCGCCAGTTGGCTCAGTTCAGGCTGATCGATTGCCGCCTTTGGGTACAAATCCGCCCTCACAGGGGCAACTACAAGCTAATTCGCCTTTCCCAGATCAGCCCACAGGATATACACCGCCAGCTAATATTGCCTCGGCAAGCGGTTCAGATTTGCAAGCCATTCCAGATTTACCCCCCTCATCCTCTGGTGTCTCTTCAGCTAACTCCGTGACTGTTAGCCCCAATATAGATTTTAATAGAAACGCTGTTTTAGGCTCTTGGAATGTTTCATCACAAACCGATACATGCGCCCTGAACTTAAGTTTAACCACATGGAATGGCGGCTTTCGTGCTTCTACAAGAAAATGCTCTAATACAAATCTTGTAAATGTTGGTGCCTGGTCATTAAATGGTAAAAACTTAACACTACTTGATGCGACAGGCGGCGTCATAGCAAGATTAACAGCCTCCGGCGCAAATCGTTTTGATGGAACAACCCAAAATGGCGGCAATGCCATAAGCGTTTTCCGATAGTCAAACTCTGTATCAAAATGAAACGCTGATTAACCATTTATAAAGACTGATGGTAGACGATTATCCTTAGATAAATCGCACCTTGCGGTTTTTATGTTAACAAGAGCGCTAAATTCAGTTTCAAAATAATGACTGTTTTTCGCGCTCACAGAGACTGCCGTACAGAAAACAGGCACCTTTTGAGTATTAAAAAGATTTATAACAGAGTGTGCTAAAATGAGCGGCTTCTCCTAAATTAAGAGAATGGAAGCTGCTATGTTTATCAAAAACAAATTTCCAAATACATTGATAACGGTTACAATTAGCTCCCTTATTCTAGGGCTTTTTATATCGCCACTTGTCTCCCCCGTATTGGCAGCCACACCACGTTGTGGAGCGCATAATGACATTGTCAAAGCCCTGGAAAAAAAATACGGCGAGACAGTGCGTGGTGTCGGTTTTGTGGCCGATAAAGGTTTGATGCAAGTCTTGGTATCCCCTGAAAAAGGGACATGGACAATCATCATGACCAATCCAAAGGGGCAATCTTGCCTGATAGCGGCAGGCAAAGGCTGGGAAGAACTAAAGCAAAAGGCAAAAGAAAACGAAGCGTGATAGAAGTTTCAAATAAATTTCCATATCAGGCTGAATTTGTTTGACCCCGCAAGGTAACCTACTTAATGTTGCCGCATAGACAGAGCTATTTCAGCCTGAATCATTCCTGACATTCATTGATTTATTACATGGCCAAAAAAACGCGTCATTCGCAAAATCTTTCCCCTGAAAACCATCCAGATACGGTTTTTGCACACTATTGCAGGATGGTTGAAAATAAACAGTTAGAAGAAGATGAAGCCCAATTAAGAGCGATTAAAAATCTTGATTTCCTTAATCAAGATTTAGCGACACGCAAACTTGCCAATAAGAAAAGTTCCCTTGGCTGGCTATTTGGTGCCAGAAATTCAGCCTGGAAAGATGTGCAAGGCCTTTATATCTGGGGCAGCGTTGGGCGTGGTAAAACCATGTTAATGGATCTGTTTTATGAAACCTCGCTTATCAGGCGCAAAAAGCGCGTTCATTTTCATGAATTCATGGATGACATCCATAAACGCATTCATCAACACCGGCAAAATGCGAAAAAAAATCAGAAGACGAAAAGAGATAAAGCATCAACAGATGACCCCATTATTCCCGTTGCAAATCAAATATGCGAAGAAGTGCGCCTTTTATGCTTTGATGAATTTACAGTGCGCGATATAACCGATGCCATGATTATGAGGCGTCTTTTTACACATCTGTTCATGCATAATGTAGTGATAGTTGCAACGTCCAATGTCGCACCAGACGATCTTTATCAAGACGGTTTAAGGCGCGGAGATTTTCTGTCCTTTATTAATGTTTTGAAAAAAAATACAACTGTTTTGGAACTGAACGCAAGGACCGATTTCAGATTGGAAAAAACGGGCCAACACTCCGTTTTTTTATATCCTCTCGATTTACGAACCTTGCAAAAAATTGACCAAATCTGGCAAAATCTAACAAAAAATCAAAAACCAGCCCCTACCCTTATAAAAAACAAGGGAAGGGAAATCATGGTTAAACAAGCCACAAATCAAATCGCACGCTTTTCCTTTGAAGATCTATGTGAAAAACCACTTGGTGCATCAGATTATTTAAAAGTTGCAGAACAATTCAAAACAATAATATTGGATGACATTCCACGCTTTCAACCTGAAAAGCGTAATGAGGCAAAAAGGTTCATCAATTTGATTGATGCGCTTTATGATGCACGCATTACCCTCTTTGCCAGTGCTGAAGCCGCTCCTGAAGCCCTGAATAACGGCCTGAATAATGTCGAAGCCTTTGAATTTGACCGCACCGTTTCCCGCTTAATTGAAATGCAATCAGACTCATATCTAAAAGTCAATATGAATGAATAGAACGAATCCTCCCTTAAATTCTTACCTATACGTAAGAATTTGATATTTTTCGACTACCAAATCAAAACAAAGCCTAAAAGGCGGCTTGCGCTTATGCCTTAATAGGAGTAGCAATCAAGAGATTTAATAAAACACACCTTACGTTAAGGGAAATCCATATTATGGCGCGTAATAAAATCGCTTTAATCGGTGCAGGCCAAATTGGCGGCACTCTCGCACATCTCGTTGGCTTGAAAGAGCTTGGTGATGTCGTTCTTTTCGACATCGTTGACGGCGTTCCACAAGGCAAAGCTCTCGATATCGCAGAATCTTCTCCTGTAGATGGTTTTGATGCCAATTTAAAAGGTGCTTCTTCTTATGAAGCAATTGCTGGTGCAGATGTCTGTATCGTAACAGCAGGCGTCCCTCGCAAACCCGGCATGAGTCGGGATGATTTGATTGGCACAAACCTCAATGTTATGAAATCAGTTGGTGAAGGTATTGCAGCCCACGCACCCAATGCTTTTGTAATCTGCATCACAAACCCGCTTGACGCTATGGTTTGGGCTTTGCAAAAATTCTCTGGCCTTCCAAAGAACAAAGTTGTCGGCATGGCCGGTGTTCTTGATTCTGCTCGCTTCCGCTATTTCCTGGCCGAGGAATTCAATGTTTCAGTAAAAGATGTGACAGCATTCGTTCTTGGTGGTCACGGCGATACTATGGTTCCGCTAACACGCTATTCAACAGTTGCTGGCATTCCCTTGCCTGATCTTGTTAAAATGGGCTGGACCACTCAAGAAAAACTGGATGAAATTGTTCAGCGCACCCGTGATGGCGGTGCTGAAATTGTTGGCCTTCTTAAAACAGGCTCTGCTTTTTATGCACCAGCAGCATCAGGCATTCAAATGGCTGAAAGCTATTTGAAAGACCAAAAACGTGTTTTACCATGCGCCGCCGCACTGGATGGGCAATATGGCCAAAACAATATTTATGTTGGCGTGCCAACAGTTATCGGCAAAGAAGGCATTGAACGTGTTGTTGAAATTAGTCTCGATGGTGAAGAACAGGCCATGTTTGACAATTCAGTTAATGCCGTAAAAGGCTTGATTGAAACCTGCCAAGGTTTAGCACCAGACCTAAAATAAAACTAAAAAAGGCGCTGGTTAAAAACAGCGCCTTTTTCTTAAGACAGTCAATTTGGGTAGCTGCCTTTAAAAGCAGCATTAAGCGTTATCTATCTTTAAAAAGAGTGACATTCATGAACATTCACGAATATCAGGCGAAAGCCCTGTTAAAAAAATTCGGCGCTCCTATCGCCGAAGGTATACCAATTCTATCAAAAGACGATGTTGATGCAGCCATTGAGGCCCTTCCAGGCCCTCTTTATGTCGTAAAAAGTCAAATCCATGCCGGTGGGCGCGGTAAAGGCAAGTTTACCGAATTACCAGGAGATGCAAAAGGCGGCGTGCGCCTTGCTTTCTCACCTGAAGAAGTGAAATCACACGTTTCTGAAATGCTCGGTAACACGCTTGTTACAAAGCAAACAGGCCCAGCAGGCAAACAGGTTAACCGCCTTTACCTTGAAGATGGTGCAGATATTGAAAGCGAACTTTATCTCTCTCTTTTGGTGAACCGTGAAACAGGCAAGATTTCTTTTGTTGCATCCACCGAAGGTGGCATGGACATTGAAGCGGTTGCAGAAGCAACGCCTGAAAAAATTCATACAATTGATGTAGAGCCAGAAACAGGCGTTGATGCTGAAACCGCCGGAAAAGTGTGTGATGCACTGGAACTGGCAAGCGATGCCCGCACAGATGGTCTTGATCTTTTTCCAAAACTCTATGAAGCTTTTACCCAAACAGATATGAGTCTTGTGGAAGTCAACCCACTAATTATCATGAAAAATGGTCATTTACGCGTTTTGGATGCCAAAGTTTCCTTTGATAATAATGCCTCATTCCGCCATGAAGATTTACAAGAATTACGCGATTTGAGTGAGGAAGACGCAAAAGAAATTGAAGCTTCCAAATATGATTTGGCTTATGTCGCGCTTGATGGCAATATCGGTTGCATGGTAAACGGCGCAGGCCTTGCTATGGCTACAATGGACATTATCAAATTATATGGTGCAGAGCCGGCAAACTTTCTTGATGTTGGCGGCGGTGCCACAACTGAAAAAGTAACAGCTGCTTTCAAAATCATTACGGCAGACCCAAATGTTAAGGGTATCCTTGTTAATATTTTCGGGGGTATTATGCGCTGTGATGTCATTGCAGAAGGTGTTTTGGCCGCTGTTAAAGAAGTCGGACTTAAAGTCCCATTGGTTGTGCGCCTTGAAGGAACCAACGTTGATAAAGGCAAAGCCATCATCAATGCAAGCGACCTGAATGTTATCCCCGCTGATGACCTTGATGACGCAGCCCAAAAAATCGTTTCAGCAGTAAAAGGTTAATTGAATGATCGATGTCGCCTCTGTTTTTTTGAAAAAATCTGCGCTGCTTTCATCGGCAGCTCTGGTTTGTTGTAGCCTTCTTTTAGCTGGATGTGCCGGTGGTTCAGATGGTTCAGGGGGTCTTTTGGACCGCTTGCCCGGCAATAATGAAACCAGTGAGGAAAAGACTGCAAAAAAAGCAGCAAAACAGGCGCGAAAAGCTCAACAGGCTTCTTTTAGGGAACGGGGTACTTTAAGCCGTCCTTCAAATGAAGAACAAATTGCCAAACGGACAGAAGCTCTTCAGGAATTAAAAACCTTGAGGGATCAGCTTAAAAAACGTTCACCACGCTATGAGAGTGAGCTTGATGCTGCAAAAGCCGAACTTGCCCGCCGTCAAGGAACAGGGGAAATTACGGATGCAACGGCAGATCAAACACCATCCAGCATTCGTGACCAGCGCTTGAGTGAATTGGAAACTTTAAAAGCCGAACTTGAACGCAGGGATGCATCCAGAGGAACGCAGGAAGAACTTATAGCAGCCGCTTTGACGGATAATGAAGCCGTTTACCGCTATATCAATGCTTGCCTCCAGCATCCCACCGGCGATTTCAGAAATGCTTTTGATTCACAAAGGGATCTTGAATTGGTTTCATCTGAAAAAGCAGGCCCCCTTTTTGCAAAAGTACAAGGCGACAAGCTTTTTCAAAATGCAGATCAAAGCGTGTTGACCGTTGCAGCCAATGGCAATTGCGACATTAGCTTTACCACAGCTAATTTGAAAGATTACATGAAAGGCCTTGTTCATGTCCTGGAAACACAAGGTGCGATTGTTTCATCCAAAAAAGTTTTGAGCATCGACATTATTAACGCCGTCCACCCACGCGGCAACTTTCGTCTCAGCACAGGCAAGAAAGTTATAGGCCAGGGTGGCAGCACTGAATTTTATACAACAATCAGCGTTTTATAACGTTAAAAGTAAAAGAGAGAGAGCCTCTTAAATGTCTATTCTTGTGAATAAAGAAACCAAAGTAATCTGTCAGGGTATGACAGGTAAAACAGGCACCTTCCATACTAATGCAGCCATGGCATATGGCACAAAAATGACCGGAGGCGTTACTCCTGGTAAAGGCGGTCAAATCTGGGAAGGCGAAAATGGGAATTTGCCAATTTTCAATACTGTTGCAGAAGCACGTGAACAAACAGGGGCAGATGCCACAGTTATTTACGTGCCACCAAAATTTACAGCTGCCTCAATCATAGAAGCCATTGACGCAGAAATTCCGCTTATCGTCTGTATCACAGAAGGTGTGCCAGTTCTCGACATGGTTAAAGTGAAAGAGAAGCTTGATAAATCTTCTTCCCGTCTTATTGGGCCAAACTGCCCAGGCGTTTTAACACCAGAAGAATGCAAAATTGGCATCATGCCAGGTAATATTTTCAAAAAAGGCAATGTTGGCATTGTATCACGTTCAGGCACATTAACTTACGAGGCTGTTTTCCAAACAACCAATGAAGGCCTTGGCCAAACAACCGCCGTTGGTATTGGTGGGGACCCGGTTAAAGGTACTGAATTTATCGATGTATTGGAAATGTTCCTGGCCGATGATGCCACACAAAGCATTATCATGATTGGGGAAATTGGTGGCTCTGCAGAAGAAGAAGCAGCTGAATTCCTTAAGAATGAAGCCAAAAAAGGCCGCAAAAAACCAACCGTTGGCTTTATCGCCGGTCGCACTGCCCCTCCTGGTCGTACAATGGGCCATGCTGGTGCTGTTATTTCAGGTGGCAAAGGCGGCGCGGAAGATAAAATCGAAGCCATGCAATCAGCAGGCATCCAAGTTTCGCCTTCACCGGCAAAACTAGGTGTAACACTTGTTGATCTTTTGAAAGGCTAACAAATACTCTTTAATAAGAGAAAACAAGATCAGGTGACGGTAAAAACCGTCACTTATTTGGGAGAAGCCGGGTTTTAGGTTTTAACACCTTTGAGAGAGAAACCCGCAAAACATGAGAAAGCGCGGGGGAACCCGTGAATAAGATGATGGCCCGTGAAACAACACGTGAAGAAGCAAACGAAGCCTTTGCTCAAACCTCTTTTCTTTATGGTGCAAATGCTGCCTATATCGAAGACCTTTATGCACAATTTCAAGAAAATCCCAATTCTGTTAGTCCAGAATGGCGCGATTTTTTTGCCAGTCAAAATGATGCCTCAAGCGATGTCATTAAGAACGCTGTCGGCGCTTCATGGAAAAAAGCCCATTGGCCTATTCCGGAAAATGGCGAACTGGTTTCCGCGCTTGACGGTGATTGGGGACCAGTAGGTGACGAGCCTCTAGACGATAAAAATATTGGCAAAAAAATTAGAAAAAAAGCCGAAGAAAATGGCCAAACCCTGTCAGATAAAGACGTCCAAAAGGCAACACAGGATTCCATTCGTGCAATCATGATGATTCGCGCCTATCGCGCGCGCGGTCATCTACATGCCAACCTTGACCCATTGGGCCTTGCTGGCAAAAAAGAGGCCCATGATGAATTGCATCCCTCTTCTTATGGATTTGGCGATGCAGATTATGATCGTCCAATTTTTATTGATTACTATCTGGGCCTAGAATTTGCCACCGTCAATCAAATGGTCGAAATTCTTGAAAGAACTTACTGTTCTACTCTTGGCGTCGAATTCATGCATATTTCTGATCCTGAGGCCAAAAGCTGGATTCAGCAACGCATTGAAGGACCAGACAAGGAAATTGAATTTACCGAAAATGGTAAAAAAGCCATTTTGAACAAATTGGTAGAAGCCGAAGGCTTTGAGAAATTTATTGACGTCAAATATACAGGCACCAAACGCTTTGGCCTTGATGGCGGCGAGGCCCTCGTACCGGCTCTTGAGCAAATCATCAAACGCGGCGGCCAACTGGGTGTTTCAGAAATCGTTTTAGGTATGGCTCACCGTGGTCGCCTGAATATTCTTGCTCAAGTTATGGCTAAACCGCATAAAGCCATTTTCCACGAATTCAAAGGCGGGTCTTATACTCCTGATGATGTGGAAGGTTCTGGCGATGTAAAATATCACCTTGGTGCCTCTTCCGACCGCGAATTTGATGGCAATAAAGTGCATCTCTCTTTAATGCCAAACCCATCACATCTTGAAATTGTTAACCCGGTTGTTTTGGGTAAAGCGCGCGCCAAGCAAGATCAAACCAATGAAAAAAATGAGAAAGGCTCCCGTGACCGCCGCAATGTATTGCCGCTTCTGCTTCACGGGGATGCCGCTTTTGCCGGGCAAGGCGTTGTTGCTGAATGTTTTGGCCTTTCAGGCCTGAAAGGACACCGCACAGGCGGCTCCATTCATTTTGTTATCAATAACCAGATCGGTTTTACAACAAACCCACAATGGTCACGCTCATCACCTTATCCAACTGATGTGGCCAAATTGATTGAAGCCCCAATTTTGCATGTCAATGGTGATGATCCAGAAGCCGTGGTTTATGCTGCAAAAGTTGCTATTGAATTCCGCCAGAAATTTGCGCGTCCTGTCGTTATCGATATGTTCTGTTATCGTCGTTACGGCCATAATGAAGGCGATGAACCGGCATTCACACAACCAATCATGTATAAAAAAATTCGCTCTCACCCATCAACCCTGGAAATCTATTCCCAGAAACTTGTGAAAAACGGCATTATTTCGCAAGGGGACTTTGATGCTCAAAAAGCTGCGTGGCGCGAAAAACTGGATGCCGATTTTGAAGCAGGACAAGCCTATAAACCCAATAAGGCCGACTGGCTTGATGGTACATGGTCCGGCCTAAAAACCGCCGACCGTGAAGATGATGCCCGCCGCGGAAAAACAGGCGCACCAAACGAAATGCTGGTGAAAGTTGGTAAGGCTATCACCACCATTCCCGAAGATTTTAAAGCGCACAAAACGGTACAGCGCTTTATGAAAAACCGCGCAAAAATGATAGAAACAGGCCAGGGCATCGATTGGGCAACAGCAGAAGCCCTTGCTTTTGGAACTTTATGTTTGCAAGGTCATAAAATTCGCTTATCGGGACAAGATTGCGAAAGAGGCACCTTCTCACAACGCCATTCCGTTCTTTACGATCAGGAAACGGAAAAGCGCCTCATTCCACTCAACACAATTGATGAGAACCAGGCTGAATACGAAGTTATCAATTCCATGCTCTCTGAAGAGGCAGTGCTTGGTTATGAATATGGCTATTCCCTGCAAGAACCAAATGGCCTGATTTTATGGGAAGCCCAATTTGGTGATTTTGCCAATGGCGCGCAGGTTTTATTCGATCAGTTTATTTCATCATCAGAGCGTAAATGGCTACGCATGTCGGGTCTTGTCTGCCTTTTACCCCATGGCTATGAAGGACAGGGGCCAGAACATTCGTCCGCACGTCTGGAACGTTTTCTTCAACTTTGTGCTGAAGACAATATTCAAGTTGCCAATTGTACAACACCAGCCAACTATTTTCATATTTTGCGCCGTCAAATGTGTCGTGACTTTAGAAAACCTCTCATTTTGATGACACCCAAATCACTTCTACGCCATAAACGCTGTGTTTCCACGCTGGAAGAAATAGGAGATGATACAACATTCCACCGTGTCTTATGGGATGATGCACAACTGGACACAACAGAAGAGAAATTGGTCGATGATGACAAAATCCGTAAAGTAGTTTTGTGTTCTGGAAAGGTTTATTTTGACCTTTATGAAGAGCGCAAAAGGCGCGGGTTAGATGATGTGTATCTAATGCGCCTTGAACAACTTTACCCATTCCCTGCACGCGCTGTTGTTGGTGAATTGTCACGGTTTAAAGAGGCTGAAATTGTTTGGTGCCAGGAAGAACCCAAAAATATGGGTTCATGGACTTTTGTAGAACCTTATCTTGAATGGGCACTAAACCATATTGATGCCCACTACTTGCGCCCTGTTTATGCCGGTCGCGCCGCATCGGCAGCAACTGCAACCGGTTTGATGTCGGCCCATCAGGCACAACTGGAAGCCTTTATGGAAGAAGCATTTGCTTAAACACACAAAGGCAAAAGGATAAAATCGATGGCGAATGAAATTCGCGTACCAACATTGGGTGAATCGGTTTCTGAGGCCACCATTGGCCAGTGGTATAAAGGCATTGGCGATGATATCCGGCAGGACGAGCCAATTGTTGAACTGGAAACCGACAAGGTAACCCTTGAAGTACCTGCTCCAACAAGCGGTACTTTAGGAGAAATATTAGTAAAGGAGGGCGAAACGATTAAAGTTGGCGCCCTTTTGGGAACCATTCAAAACGGGACAGAAAAGCCAAAAAGTCAAAAGGCAGATAAACCCGCAAAACAAATGAATAAAACACAAAAAAGCCAGTCTGGAGGCATTATGATTGATGTGGTAGCACCAACCGCCGGTGAATCTGTAACCGAAGCGGATGTAGGAACTCTTTTTGTAAAACTAGGCGATGTCGTTAAAACCGATGACCCTCTTTTTGAGCTTGAAACAGATAAAGCAGCACTGGAAGTTGTCGCCCCTACAACTGGAACAATTGTAGAGATTTTGCATGAAGAAGGCGCAACAATAACACCAGGAGATGTTATTATACGCATAGAAGAAGGCCAAGCTGTTGGCGCCTCTGCCCCCTCAAAGGCAGAAACGAAAGAAGCAGAACCAACGGCTAGCACCCCCCAAAAACAACAAGACACCATGCCGCCGGCCCCTTCAGCGACTAAAATTATAGCTGAGAATAATATCGATCCTGCTTCTGTTTCAGGTTCAGGAAAACGCGGCCAGATTTTAAAAGGTGATGCACTAGAAGCCCTTTCTAACGCTACACCAGAACAAACACCCCAAGCCGCCCCGCGCCCGCCATCCAAACCCGAAGATGAGATACGTGAAGAACGTGTCAAAATGACTCGTTTGCGCCAAACCATTGCTCGCCGCTTGAAAGATGCACAAAATACGGCAGCCATGTTAACCACCTATAATGAAGTCGACATGAAGCCCGTTATGGATCTCCGCAAACAATATAAAGATCTGTTTGAGAAGAAACACGGCGTGAAACTAGGCTTTATGGGCTTTTTTACCAAGACTGTTTGTCATGCATTAAAGGAAATTCCTGCCATTAATGCCGAAATTGATGGCAAAGATATCATCTATAAAAACTATGCCAATATTGGCGTTGCCGTTGGCACACCAAAAGGTCTTGTTGTTCCTGTAGTACGTGATGCAGATGAAATGTCGATTGCAGAAATCGAACAAGAAATTGGCCGTCTGGGTAAAGCTGGTCGTGATGGCAAATTGGGTATGTCTGATATGCAGGGCGGCACCTTTACCATTTCCAATGGTGGCGTTTATGGCTCTTTGATGTCATCTCCAATTTTGAATGCGCCACAATCTGGCATTTTAGGCATGCATAAAATTCAGGAACGCCCTGTTGTCGTTGGCGGTGAAATTGTTATTCGCCCAATGATGTATCTAGCGCTTTCCTATGATCACCGTATTGTGGATGGCAAAGAAGCCGTTACTTTCCTTGTCCGTGTGAAAGAAAGTCTGGAAGATCCACAACGTTTGGTTCTTGATCTTTAACAATATACAAGAAGGAAATACGCAATGTCTTATGATCTTGTTGTTATTGGCACGGGTCCTGGGGGCTATGTCTGCGCTATCAAAGCAGCCCAATTGGGTATGAAAGTTGCCGTTGTTGAAAAACGTAAAACCTTTGGAGGAACCTGCTTAAATATTGGCTGCATCCCTTCCAAGGCTTTACTTCATGCCTCTGAAATGTTTCATGAAGTTTCTCATTTTGAAAGTCTTGGCATTGAGATTGGCAAACCCAAACTCAATCTTGAAAATATGCAAAAGCATAAACAAGATGTTGTCGAGGCCAATGTTTCGGGTGTTGACTACCTGTTGAAGAAAAACAAGGTCGACACTTTTATTGGCCACGGCAAGATTTTAGGCGCCGGTAAAGTAGAAGTGACACCTGAAACAGGTGAAGCGCAAGTTATTGATACTAAAAACATTGTTATTGCTACAGGATCGGATGTTGCTGGCATTCCAGGCCTTGACGTTAAAATCGATGAAAAAACAATTGTTTCATCAACGGGTGCTTTAGAATTGCAAAAAGTACCAGATAAACTTGTCGTTGTTGGCGGCGGCGTTATCGGCCTTGAAATGGGATCTGTTTGGAACCGTTTAAGAGCAGAAGTCACCGTTATTGAGTATATGGACAAGATTCTAGGTCCTATGGATGGCGAAGTTTCCAAGAAATTCATGACAACCTTGAAAAAACAAGGTATGAAATTTGAGCTATCTGCCAAAGTAACCGGCGTTGAAAAAACATCATCAGGCGCAAAAGTTACTTATGAACCTGTAAAAGGCGGGGACATACAGGAACTTGAAGCTGATATAGTTCTCATTGCAACAGGCCGCATACCTTATACTGAAGGCCTTGGCTTGGAAGAAGCAGGCATTCAAACAGAACGTGGGCGTGTTATCATTGATATGCACTTTAAAACAAATCTTGATGGCATTTATGCCATTGGGGATGTTGTTGTAGGCCCAATGCTTGCCCATAAAGCAGAAGATGAAGGTGTAGCCGTTGCAGAAATCCTTTCTGGCCAAAAAGGCCATGTTAATTATGATGTTATACCCAGCGTTGTTTACACCCAGCCAGAAGTAGCAAGCGTTGGTAAAACCGAAGAAGAACTGAAAGAAGCAAGTATTGATTACAAAGTTGGCAAATTTCCTTTCACAGCCAATGGCCGCGCCCGCGCGATGCAAACAACAGATGGCTTTGTAAAAGTTTTGGCAGACAGTAAAACCGACCGTGTTCTAGGTGTTCATATCGTTGGCTTTGGAGCAGGTGAAATGATACATGAAGCAGCTGTTTTAATGGAGTTTGGTGGCGCTTCAGAAGATCTGGGCCGCACCTGCCACGCGCACCCAACCATGTCAGAAGCCGTGAAAGAAGCTGCCTTGGCGACTTTTTCCAAACCTATTCATATGTAGAAAGAACAGTGCTGTCGTGAAGTTTTCGTAAGATAAAGTGATCCTACTTGTAGGAGCAATCATTAAAATCACGATCGGAATAAATGCTAAACTAAAAGTTTTTTGCAAAATCAAAATATGCGGAGCATAAACTTTACGACAGTACCCTTAAAAGTATAGCGTAATCCTTTTAAAATGATCCTCATTTTAAAAGAAAAGATGAGCGTAAATAAAAAGATATAACTAAAATATAAGGCATTGGTGCATTAAAATAGATAATCATTCCAGTTATCGGTAAAGAAGACGATAAGTGTAGCTTGCACCATATGTATTGCTTTGGAATAGCAGAATGTTTTTCTATGGAAACGAGCGAGATAGTGGCGGA
>CALHLB010000057.1 GCA_938034375.1 uncultured Alphaproteobacteria bacterium
GGTGCGCTATCTTTCACCAGCCGTTACCGTTATTGGTGATGATGTAATGCCCATGCCGCTTTATGACGCCTATCTCCTTAGAACATGGGTAAAGCGCGCGGGCACTTTAGAAAAACACTCATAAAAGCTTTCCAATAACCATCGGCTTCTTGTCATCTTATATGATCCGGTATTCAATATTGCCGTATTTTCATTCTTTTCTAGTTATTTCTACCCACTATGGCATAAGCCTTATGGCTAAACCCCTTTAAAATGATTAAATTGTTTAGCTATATCTTTTTGTTTGCGCTCATCTTTTCTTTTAAAGTAAAAATCATTTTAAAAGGATTACGCTATATCAAGTGGGAATGATAAACTTTACAAAAACGATGAATTATTGATGTTTCAAAATACCTCTTTCAAAGCAGCTTTTCTAGCGCTTTTTGCCTCTCTTATCCTTGGATTTGTTGACCAATTTGTCATTGAAGTATCCAATGAGGCAGGGCTTTGGCAATTCCAGGTTTTTCGCGCCCTTATAGCGCTTTTGATGCTTTTTTGCTTTGGCTTTTTTAAAGGTACTTCATTCAAAATTCATAATTTTAAAAAACTCATTATTCGAAGCTTTGCAGTTTCAACGGGATTGCTGATTTATTTTATTTCCATCAACCTTTTTAGTGTTTCAGCAGCTGGCTCAGGACTTTATACGGCTCCTTTATGGGTTTTAATTTTTTCACTTGCACTTTTTAAAACACCCATCACCGTTTTTCAATTTCTTGCCATGGCGATTGGCTTTCTTGGGGCGCTCTTTGTGCTGCAACCTGATTTCAAAATGCTCGATAGCCTTTTTCTTCTTCCGCTTGTTTCTGGTCTTTTTTATGGGCTTGGCATGTTGTTAACCGGTCATTATTGCCAAGAAGAAAAACCTCTTATACTTGCTATTGGTGTGTTCATAACACTTGGTTTTTTTAGTTTCCTTGTTCTTTTATGGTTTACATTTTTTCCATCAGAAAAACCCGATTTTCTTACTAAGGGATTTCAAATACCAAGCCTTACCTTCACTTGGTTGACATTCATTCAGGCTCTTGGAGCTGTTTTCGCCGTTACTTTTATTTCAGAAGCTTATCGAATAGCGCCACCGCCCTTTGTTGCGGTTTTTGAGTATTCCTTTCTAATTTTTGCAAGCTTTTGGGCTTATATACTTTTCGAAACAACGCATTCAATAGCGGCCCTTTATGGTATTTTACTCATTATTTTATCAGGTCTTCTGCTTTCTTTTTATCAAAAAAAGAAACTTTCATAAGAGCTTCATACTCGGTTTTTGAGCTTCAGTTGACATCAACTACGCCAATATTTTGATGCTCATCGTGCTTTATATGAATACCCTTTAAGGGTGCTTCACATCGCTAAATCAGCAACAACGGCATCCAGAACAAACCACCCTTCACGGCTAACACGCACAATGTCATCTGATAGTCGCTCAATCATACCATCGGCTAAAAGACTATTAACCTGCTTATCTTCAATATACCGCCCTGAAAGTGCTTCATAACGGCTTAGGGAAATGCCTTCTTTCAAACGTAAACCCATCAGAAGCATTTCATCCCCTGTTTGTTCAGGGTTTAAAACTTCCACATTCCAGATGCCATGGCCTTTTTTACCGACTTCTAACAACCATGTTTCCGGATAAGATTCTACAATAAAACCTGTACGTTCATCATCTATGGTAAGTCTTGAATGGGCGCCAGGACCAATGCCTGCATAATCACCATAACGCCAATAAGTAAGGTTATGCCGGCTTTCGGCACCTTTTTTGGCATGATTAGAAACTTCATAGGCAGGCATCCCGCGCGCCTGACAAATGTCCTGCGTTAAATCATAAAGTGCGCGGGCAAAATCAGGCTCCGGTATTTGTAGTTTTCCCGCATCAAAAAGCTTTTGGAAAGGCGTATCTGGCTCAATTGTTAGTTGGTAAAGTGAAAGATGATCGGCTGCATAATCAATGGCCAGGTTCAATTCTTCCTCCCACTCGCGTTCTGTTTGGTTCGGACGAGCGTAAATAAGATCAAAGGAAATACGGGGAAATGTTTCACGAGCAATTTCAACAGCCTTGATTGCCTGCTCCACATCATGAAGGCGGCCCAGAAATCTCAAATCCACGTCTTTCAAACTTTGAACGCCAATGGAAAGGCGATTAACACCTGATTCGTGATAGGCGGAAAAACGCTCTGCCTCAACAGATGATGGATTGGCTTCCATGGAAATTTCGGCATTATCTGCCACATCCCACAAATTATGAACTTCTTTTAACAATGCATCCAACGTTTCCGGTTGCATTAAAGAAGGCGTTCCACCTCCTAAAAAAATACTGGTTACTTTTTTCTCTTTGGAAAGGTCTGAAAAATAAGACATTTCGCGGCGGTAGGCATCAATATATTCTTTCTGGTTTACTCCACCATGGCGCACATGCGAATTAAAATCGCAATAAGGACACTTAGCCTCGCAAAATGGCCAGTGAATATAAATGCCAAATCCTGTATCTTGTGCTACCGCCATAAATCACTAATAATCCAACAAACAGGCTTCAGCGAAAAGTTTAAACGCTTTTGCCCGATGAGAAAGAGGTTGGCGGCTTCCACCAAGATCAGATGGCTTCCAGCCATGTTTTTCATCTGAAGTCATTTCGCCAAATGTTTTATCAAAACCTTCTGGTAAAAAGACAGGGTCATAACCAAATCCTTTTTCACCGCGTGGCGGCCAGACAAAATTTCCCAAAACTTCCCCGCGAAATATTTCATAATGACCATCTGGCCACGCAAGGCAAAGGCAGGCAACAAAAGAGGCCTTTTTATCTGTGCTTTCCGTTTCGCAAAGCTTTTCATGGACATTACGCATTGCGCGGGCAAAGTCTTTATCTTCCCCTGCCCATCTTGCTGAATAAATGCCGGGCGCTCCTTCCAGAGCAGAAACACAAAAGCCAGAATCATCCGCCAAAGCTGGTAACAATGTCGCTTTAGAAGCAGCTTGCGCTTTTAACAAAGCATTGTCTTCAAACGTCTTGCCGGTTTCTTCCGGTTCAGACAAATTAAGTTCACTTGCGGATTTTGCCTTTAACCCAAAGGGCGCAATCAGATCGTTAATTTCACGCACCTTACCTTGGTTGTGGCTTGCAACCACCAATATATCGCCTGTTAATTTTCTTGCCATTATTCGGCAACCGCTTCTTTTTGTAAGGTCACCAGTTCGCTTATACCCTTTTTGGCAAGGCTCATAAGGCTTGAAAATTCATCTTCGCTGAATGGTTCCTTTTCAGCTGTCCCCTGAATTTCAATAATGCCACCTTTTCCTGAAAGGACAAAATTGGCATCCGTTTCAGCTTCACTATCTTCATCATAATCAAGATCCAAGACCGGACTTCCCTGATAGATACCACAAGAAATAGCCGCAACATGATCTTTCAACACAGTGCCTTGAAGGAGTGATCGATCTCGCATCCATTCAATACAGTCATGGAGGGCGACCCATGCGCCTGTAATCGCGGCCGTTCTGGTGCCACCATCGGCTTGGATAACATCACAATCAATGGAGATCTGTTTTTCACCCAAGGCCTTCATATCCACAACCGCTCGGAGTGAGCGACCGATTAAGCGCTGAATTTCCTGTGTACGTCCTGATGCTTTACCAGCTGTTACTTCACGGCGCATACGCTGGGAGGTAGAACGTGGCAACATGCCATATTCAGCCGTTACCCAACCCTGCCCACCACCACGCAACCAGGGTGGTATGCGTTCTTCAAGACTTGCGGTACACAAAACGTGGGTATCCCCAAATTTTACCAGACAAGAACCTTCTGCATGTTTTGATATTTTACGTTCCAGCGTTACCTGGCGCATCTGGTCGGCGACACGATTGGAAGGGCGCATAATTTCCTCTTGCCTTATCATATTAAATTTATCACCTGTTTTTAACTATGGTTTTTTAATAGGTAAATCCTTTTATTACTTTTAGTGCTGAAAACCCCCTTCAAATTAATGTTTCTCTTGTTAAAATACGTTTTGAAGGATAAAAAAGTGAACCTAAAATAAAAAAGGAAGTTCTTTTCATGCGGTTGGACGACCTTTTACGTGATGTGGATGAACGCTCACGCGATATATTTAAACATATTGTTGATTCTTATCTCACATCTGGAGAGCCTGTTGGATCACGCAATATTGCCCGCGCACTTCCCTCTGGCCTATCGGCTGCCTCTGTTCGTAATGTCATGTCTGATCTTGAACATCTGGGACTTATCTATTCACCTCATACAAGTGCTGGGCGTTTACCCACCCAAGAAGGCTTAAGGTTTTTTGTTGATTCAATCATGCAAATCGGCGCGCTGGATAGACAGGAACGCCAAACCATTGAAAAAAATATTCAAAACACTTCTGAAAGTGCAAAACTGGATGACGTTTTAGCAGAGGTGGGAACTGTTCTATCCGGCCTTACGGGAGCTGCGGGGCTGGTTCTAGTAAAAAAGCAAAGCCGTGGTCTTAAACATATTGAATTTGTCCGTCTTGATGAAAACCGCGCCCTTGTCATTCTTGTTACTGATAATGGCGATGTTGAAAACCGTGTTTTACCCCTGCCCCCAGGCATTACCCAATCAGCCTTAACGCAAGCTGGCAATTACCTGAATGCCCTGTTGCGTGGCCATACACTTAATGAGGCTCACAACGATCTTGAAAAGCTCTATCAAGCCGGTAAAGAGGAGTTAGACAGCTTGACTAAAAAAGTCGTCAAGGCCGGTATTGCAAGTTTTGTTGAAACCGCTGACGGCGCGCCCCCCACAATGATTGTGCGGGGCCGTTCAAACCTTCTTGAAAATCTGGATGCCAGCCACGATCTTTCCCGTATCAAGCAACTTTTTGACGATCTGGAAGCGAAAAAAGACCTCATGCAGCTCATAAAACTGGCAGAGGATGGCGATGGTGTGCGCATTTTCATTGGGTCTGAAAATTCGCTTTTTTCTCTTTCCGGCTCTTCCCTCGTTATTTCACCTTATCGCGACCAAGATGAACGTGTTGTGGGTGTTTTGGGTATTATTGGCCCAACAAGATTAAACTATGCCCGGATAGTCCCCATGGTTGATTATACGGCACAATTAGTTAGCAAAATGCTGAAATAATAGGGAGGCAACCTGTAAGGTTGCCCTAAAAAAATTAAAGATCAAACCCTTCAGCTCTAGCGATTTCAATCAGACTTTCTTCCAACCTTGGGCCAATAACCTGAATAACTTTAGAAGCTAAAAGACAACCAAGGCGCCCGGCTTCTTTCATTTCCAGACTGTTGCTTATGCCATAAAGATAGCCTGCAGCAAACATATCTCCTGCTCCCGTTGCATCCAAAACAGTCTCAATAACAAAAGGCTCGCATTTCATTATTTGGCCATTTTCAATGATAATTGCACCTTTTTCACTACGGGTTACCGCTGCCATTGAACAATCGTTCAAAAGTGCATCAAGCGCCTTGTCAAAATCATCTGTTTCGTAAAGAGATAATAGCTCATTTTCATTAGCCAAAACAATATCAACCGTCTTGGATGTGATAAGCTCTTTAAACTCTTCCCGGTACCGCTCAATGCAAAATACATCTGAAAGAGTGAGGGCGACTTTTCCACCTTCCGCGTGAGCAATTTTTGCGGCATCGTATAAGGCTTCTTTTGCGCGGGGTGGATCCCATAAATAGCCTTCAAAATAAACAACCTGCGATGTGCGAATAACTGGTTCATCCATATCCTCTGGGCCGATTTCAGTGCAGGCACCAAGATAGGTATTCATTGTGCGCTCACCATCTGGTGTAATGGCAATGATTGAGCGGGCTGTTGGCTCCCCCTCCTTAATGACCTTTGTTGGGAAATGGACACCGAGAGCGTTCATATCATCGAAATATTGCTTGCCCATTTCGTCATCTGCCAATTTTCCAAAGAAAGCTGTTTTAGCCCCAAGGCCAGCCATAGCAGCGATGGTGTTACCAGCAGAACCTCCAGAACGGATTGCAGCATCTTTTATCTGGCCACTTAAATAAAGTGCGCGTTCAGCATCAATCAGGTTCATGGTTCCCTTAACCAGATTATGTGTTTCAATAAAATCGTCATCGACTTTGGCCAAAACATCGACAATTGCATTGCCAATACCAACCACCTGAAAATTTTTATCCATAGTATAAATAGTCCATCTCTTTTCACTTCATTTTTCGTTGCAACGCAAATTATCTAAGCGCCTCTTCTTGCACAAGCCTTAATCAAAGCTTATTTGGGGGAAATATAAAATTATAGCGAGAAAATGATGTTTCTTTCGATCGAACTTGCCTTTAGCCAAATGTTTTCAAAGCCTTTTCGAAGCGTATTTTGGAAGGCAATAGGCTTAACCTTTTTAATGCTCTTTTTTTTATGGAGCGGCATCCAAGGACTTGTTGGCTATTTTCTGGCTGTTCCCTACCCCTGGCTTGACGCGATTATAACATGGGCGACAGGTATTGGCATGATTATTGGCCTGGGCTTTTTTATCGCGCCCGTAACCTCCATGTTTGCCGGCCTGTTTCTCGATGAAATTGCTGAAAAAGTTGAAGGACGTTACTACAAGAATGAGAAGCAGGGGACATCTATGCCATTTATGCAGTCCCTTGGTAGTACAATCAAATTTGCCTTTATCGTTTTAGCAGTTAACTTTTTGGCGCTTATTTTGTTCTTCTTTTTCGGTCTTGGCATACCCATTTTTTTCATTGCCAACGGGTATCTACTTGGGCGGGAATATTTTGAAATGGCGGCACAACGCTTCATGCCCTCTCATGAGGCGCGGGCATTGCGTTCGAACCATGCTGCTTATGTCTTTATGGCAGGACTTGTTATTGCTGGTTTTCTTGCCATTCCGTTTCTTAATCTTTTAACGCCGCTTTTTGCCACTGCCTTTATGGTACACATTTATAAAAAAATTGCAGGTTCTAAACCTTCTCCATAAAAAAAGGCCGCAATAAACGCGACCTTTTTAATGAATGCTTAATTAAAACTATTGTGCAGGATTACCATCAAGTCCAATTTTTTTAAGATAAGCAATAACATCAGCCCGTTGATCTTCTTTTTTCAATCGCAGAGCCATGCGTACCTGTGCGCTTTTTCCAATATAGTCGGAAATATATTTTTTGGGGTTTTCCAGATAACCAAGCAGGGCTTCTTCTGTCCATACAAGGCCTTCAAAACCTTCTGGTTTGTCAAGATAACCATCGCCGTCTGCATCATCACCTATTTCGCCGCGCGCTGTTTCAATGCCTTTTCCATATTTGAAACCAACAACAACACCGGCAGGGCGACCAATAACGCCATTCAATGTTGGACCAACCTTGTTTTTAGCGTCAACACCAATTTGATGGCAAGCTTTACAACGTTTGAAAACCTTTTCGCCTTTCACAGCATCGCCGGCTGCAAAGCCTGTTGATACACCACCAAGGGCAAGTACAGATGTTACCAAGGCACCAATGCCGATTTTCTTGAACTTATTCATCATTTTATTAAAGTCTCCTGACTATTCGTCAATGATTTGCCATACCATGTTAACCCAGTATGCATCTTTTATAAAAACAAAATAGTTAACGGGCTGCAAACTCTTTTGTGAATGAAGAAAATGGCTCTTGGCGAGACATTCTATAAGCTATAAGTAACTCTTCTAGACTTTATTTAAACAGGGCGCGCCTCATGTATCGACCACCACAAGACTATTTCCCATTTGATACAAAAACATTATGTCACCACCTCGCACAGATTGACGCGGTTGCAACTTACCTTTCCACCCCCTCTGAAACCTGGCGAGCAGAAGAGGTTGGCGATGGTAATCTCAATCTTGTTTTCATTATAAAATCAGAAAAAAAATCGCTAATCGCCAAACAAGCGCTCCCTTATGTGCGCCTTGTCGGGGAAAGCTGGCCCCTACCTCTTTCTCGTGCTTATTTTGAACATGAAGCCTTGTGCCGCCATAATGACATTACCCCTCATCTAACACCCGCCATTTTGCATTACGACCATGAAAAAGCATTAATAATTATGGAGCATTTAACACCCCATATTATTTTGCGAAAAGGACTTATTTCCGGTGTGCAATACCCTCTTCTTGCCGACCATATGGGACATTTTCTTGCAGAAAGCCTTTTTAACACATCAGACCTTGCCCTTGATGGTCAAACAAAGAAAATGTCAGTTGCGTTGTTTTCTGAAAATCATGTCATGAGCGGTCTAACTGAACAGGTTATTTTTGATGATCCATATTTTGACGCCGAATTAAATCGCCATACCAGCCCCGAGCTTGATGATTTTGTAAACAACATTCGTTCAGACAATGCTTTAAAAAAAGCTATACAGGAACTTAAAACCATTTTCATGAATAAGCCTGAAAGCCTTCTTCATGGTGATTTGCACACAGGTTCCGTTATGGTTACGCAAGAAGACACGCGCATTATCGACCCAGAATTTGCTTTTTATGGTCCTATGGGCTTTGATATTGGTGCCTTTATGACCAACCTTCTTCTTTCTTATTTCAGTCAAAAAGGCCATGAGGAAAAGCAAGGTGCACGTGATGCTTATGGTGAATGGCTTTTGGAAACAGTTTTGAAAACCTATGCCATTTTTGAAGCTGAATTTTCCATTTTATGGCGAGAGCGTCGTCTTGGCTCACTTTATCCTGAAACCTTGTTTGAAAACGATAATAAGGTCGCCTGTGAACAGGCTCTCACAAGCTATTTAAGGTCTATCATGGTGGATGCCCTTGGCTTTACCGGCGCTAAAATGATACGTCGTATTTTAGGCATTGCCCATGTTGAAGATCTTGAAACTATTGAAAACCAGACCTTACGCGCTACTTGTGAAAAGCGCGCTTTAGACCTTGCCCGTATATTAATATTAGATCGCAAAAGTATAAACGGCTTTGATGATGTTGTGCGTATGGCGCGGGAGATTAATTCATGAAAATCAATGATAAATCCTATCGCTCCATCTGGGTGGAAAATGATGCCGTTAAAATTATAGACCAAACACTTTTACCCCACCAATTCAAAATTATTACTCTTGGTTCCCTTGAAGAAGCTGCTACAGCAATTTTTGATATGCAAGTGCGGGGCGCGCCGCTTATTGGTGCCACGGCCGCTTATGGTCTTGCCCTTGCTATGCGTTCTACACCTTCAACCGAAAATCTGCAAAAAGGGTATAAAACGCTTCTTGCAACACGGCCAACTGCAATTAATCTGCGCTGGGCTTTAGACAGAGTTTTTAAAGCCCTACAACCCCTTGATTCGAAAAAACGTGAGGAAGAAGCTTTCAAACTTGCAGCCCAAATTTGCGATGAAGATGTGGCAATCAATAAGAAAATCGGTGAATATGGTTTGGGATTGATCAAAGAAATTGCCGAGAAAAAAAACGGTCCGGTCAATATCCTTACCCACTGCAATGCCGGTTGGATTGCTACAGTCGATTGGGGAACCGCCACCTCCCCCATATATCATGCCCATGAAGCAGGCATTGATGTGCATGTTTATGTTGATGAAACACGTCCACGCAATCAAGGCGCTCATTTAACCGCCTGGGAACTAGGTAGTCACGGCATTCCGCACACATTAATTGTTGATAATGCCGGTGGGCATCTGATGCAGCACAAAATGGTTGATCTTTGCCTTGTGGGTACAGACCGCGTGACAGCACGCGGCGATGTCTGTAATAAAATAGGTACTTATCTTAAAGCGCTTGCAGCCCATGATAATGCTATACCTTTTTATGTAGCCCTTCCCTCCCCCACGATTGACTGGACGTTACAAGACGGCCTTAAAATACCGATAGAAGAACGCTCGGGCGAAGAAGTTGCCTATGTTCAAGGCGCTTTAAATGGCTCTATCGAAAAAGTTCGCATAACACCGGAAACGACACCTTGCGGAAATTTCGCTTTCGATGTGACACCAGCAAAATATGTAAGCGGCTTTATTACTGAGCGCGGTCTTTGCAAAGCGAGCAAACAAGAATTAGAGGGACTTTTCAAGACTTGTTAAATGTGTGAATAATCACTTTTCAAAACCTAACTTTAAGCCACATTCTAACAAACTTTTAAAAGCGGCGCCCTCTTTGCCAAAGCGTTTATCCTTGCCCCCATGCGCCGCCACCAGGTGTTTGCATTTGAAAAACATCCCCAACTGCAAGTCTACTTTCATCGTTGCCTTTTAGCTTTTCGCGAAGACCATTTGCTCTTATGACAACGTTTTCACCCGCCATACCATCGCTCCCCCCCTCTTTTCCAAACGGCTTTGTTTTTCTGTGAGAAGAAAGTGTTGTAACTGTAACCGGTTCGAGAAATCTCAATTCGCGGATAATACCATCACCGCCATTGAATTTTCCTTTTCCAGCCGAACCATGACGAATTTTAAAAATCTCTATACGAACAGGGAAACGTTTTTCCAATACTTCCGGATCTGTCATACGTGTATTTGTCATGTGAGAATGAACGGCACTACATCCTTCAAAATTGGGTCCTGCTCCCGTTCCTCCACAAATTGTTTCATAATTTTGAAAGCGATCATTACCCCAAACGAAATTATTCATCGTGCCTTGTGAGCCTGCAATTACACCAAGCGCACCATAAAGGCATTCTGCAATAGATTGGCTCACTTCCGTGTTGCCGGCAATAACAGCCGCTGGATATTCAGGGTTTATCATAGAACCTTTCGGAGCAATTATTTTGATGGGCTTCAAACACCCCTCATTCATGGGGATGTCTTTGCCAACAAGCGTGCGGAATACATAAAGAACCACAGCATGACAAATTGAAAGGGGTGCATTATAATTTCCCTTGTCTTGCAGTGATGTACCTGTAAAATCGATAATGGCATTGCCTGCCTTACTATCCACCTTGATACTAACCTTTATTTCAAGTCCACTATCAAGAGGATAGAGGAACGAGCTATTTTTTAATTTACCAATAACGCGTCTAACAGAGGCTTCCGCATTAGCCTGCACATATTCCATATAAGCAAGAACAACATCAAGCCCGAAGGTTTCAATCATACGATGCACTTCTCTTATGCCTGTTGCATTGGCTGCAATCTGTGCTTCCAGGTCGGCCATATTATCTGAAATATTGCGACACGGATAACGACCTGATGCTAAAAGTTCTCGCGTTTCCTTTTCTCTTAGAATGCCTTTTTCTACCAGCTTGAAATTATCAATAACAACGCCTTCTTCTTCTATATGAGAACTATCAGGAGGGGCAGAGCCTGGTGTGCGCCCGCCAATATCAACATGATGCCCCCTTGAACCAACATAGAAGAGTACGTCTTTACCCAATTTATCAAAGACAGGCGTTATAACCGTTACATCTGGTAAATGCGTTCCACCATTAAAGGGTGCATTTAACATGAAGCTATCGCCGGGGTGCATTTTTCCCTTATTGAGTTTTGCAATGATTCTAACGCTTTCACTCATCGACCCAAGGTGCACTGGTACATGAGGCGCATTTGCAACCAAGTCCCCCCTTGCATCAAAAAGCGCACATGAAAAGTCATAACGTTCTTTGATATTCACGGAATAAGCCGTATTGGCAAGCGTGGCGCCCATCTGTTCCGCAATAGACATGAAAAGATTATTGAAAACCTCAAGCATGACAGGATCAACTTCTGTGCCTATTGCTTTTCGACGTTCCAATTCCTCGTATCGTTCCAGAATAAGGTTACCATGACGATCAATTTTTGCCTGCCAACCAGGCTCTACGATATTTGTTCCAGTAGTTTCTGTTATGATAGCGGGGCCTTTTATGATTTCATCTGTATTTAATGTATTACGATCAATAAGCGGCACCTCAATCGCATCCCCTTTATTGTGCAGAGGCACCAATGTTTTTTTAGTAACTTTTTCAGGTTCTGCTTTATTATTTTCATAAAGTGGCGCATTTGAAATGCCAATGGCTTCAACGCCTAGAACTTCAAAAATCAACTCTCGATCTGGCGATGAAAAGCCAAACCTTTCCTTGTGGGCCACATCAAAGGCCGCCCGCATTTCAGGCACAGTCCCAAAAGGTACTTCTAAAGCTTGATGAGAGCCAACATAACGAAGATGCGCCCGTTTTTCAGCGACAACCCTATCAGCTGCGATACCTTGTTCAATGACTTCATGGCGCGCTTCCGCATCCAACCTTGCAAGCACAATGGCCGCGTCTTGTGTTTTTAATATAGGATGGTCAAACTGCTCTTCTTTCAGGCATCTTATATCGGCAAGTCCCATACCAAAGGCCGAAAGAACACCCGCAAACGGATGGAGGAAAACGCGTTTCATGCCCAAAGCATCTGCAACCAGACATGCGTGTTGACCACCTGCACCACCAAAACAATTTAATGTATACTGCGTGACATCATAGCCGCGTTGAACAGATATTTTCTTAATTGCATTTGCCATATTTTCAACGGCAATTTTCAAAAAACCTTCTGCAGTCTCTTCAGGTGTTAATGGCTGACTCCCTGTCTCTTGCGCTATATCACTTGCCATTTTAGAAAACTTTTGCCGAACGATATCAACATCAAGAGGTTGATTGGCATCAGGCCCAAAAACAGCTGGAAAATAATCTGGGTTTAATTTGCCAAGAATAACATTACAGTCTGTCACTGTTAACGGCCCTCCACGGCGATAACAGGCAGGGCCAGGATTTGCGCCAGCGCTTTCAGGCCCAACCTGGTAGCGCCCATCCTTAAAGGATAAAATAGATCCCCCCCCTGCAGCAACTGTGTGAATATCCATCATAGGTGCGCGCATTCGAACACCGGCTACCTCTGTCTCGAAAGACCTTTCATAAGCGCCTGCATAATGGGAAACATCTGTTGATGTGCCCCCCATATCAAATCCTATCAGCTGTTCATAACCAGCCTGTTTTGCCGCTTTCACCATGCCAACAACACCGCCAGCAGGACCGGATAAAATAGAGTCTTTGCCCTGAAACAGGCTCGAATCTGTTAGGCCACCATTAGACTGCATAAAGAAAATGCGTTCACAAACACCACCCTTAACATCCAACGCATTGGAGACTTGATCAACATAACGCCTTAAAATAGGAGAGAGATAAGCATCGACAACAGTTGTATCGCCACGACCTACTAATTTTATGAGCCGTGACGTTGCGTGGCTGGTAGAAATTTGAGTAAATCCGATTTGGCGCGCAAGCTCTGCAACGCGCTCTTCATGTATGGGGTTCAGGTAAGCGTGCATAAAGGCAATAGCGACACTTCTTATTCCATTATCAAAAGCTGATTGTAGAGCCTTCTTCGCCGCGTCTTCATCTAGTTCTAGAACAGTTTCCCCTTCCGCGTCCAGACGTTCTGATATTTCCTCTACTTGCGAGTAAAGTAATTCATGCAATTCAATTTTTAAGTCGAAAAGTTTTGGCCTATTTTGATAACCAATTCTTAAAAGATCGGCAAAACCCTTTGTGGTTAATAAAACCGTTGGGTCTCCTTTACGTTCCAAAAGCGCATTTGTGGCAACCGTTGTTCCCATTTTAACCACTTCTATCGATGCTTTGGGAAGCGCTTCTAGAGGCTTTATTCCCATCAAATCACGAATAGCCTGAACCGCTGCATCTTTATATTGTTCTGGATTTTCAGATAATAATTTATGTGTCACCAGTGTACCATCCGGCCTGCGTGCCACAATATCTGTGAAGGTACCCCCACGATCAACCCAAAACTGCCACATGACATTATTCTCCTTCTTCATCCCTGAATCTGAAATTACTGGATGTTTTATATTTTATCTAATTTTAAACCGGACTATTTTTGCAACTAATAAAAGAGCGATGGTAACCAAAGAGCCAATTGCGGAAACGCCAACAAAAACGCTATCATAACAAACATGGTGATGACGAATGGGGCAGCCCCTTTCATGACATCAAGCATCTCTCCTCGCCCACGAACCCCCTGCACAACATATAAATTAATGCCTATGGGCGGTGTTATAAGGGCTGTTTCTAAAAGCACCATCAGCAAAATACCAAACCAAACCGGATCATAACCCAACGCGACAACAATGGGCGTAATCAAAGGGGCCGTGATTAAAAGCATGGAAAGCGTTTCCATGAAACAGCCTAAGAAAACCAATATGGCAACAATCATCAACATAGTTTGAAAAGGCGATAAACCCAATCCCGTTACAAAATCGGCGAGCGCCTGAGTTAGGCCAATAACGGACAGAACAAAGTTTAAAAATACAGCTGCCAAAATAATCAACATAATCATTGATGTTGTTCGCATCGTACCTTCTATAGCCAGACGCAACATATTGATTGTTAGCTTTTTATTGAAAGCGGCAAGAATTAATGCCGCCACCACCCCAAGAGAGGCTGCTTCTGTTGGGGTTGCAATGCCTGCATAAATTGACCCAACAACAACAAGGAAAATACCAATTGGAGGAATAAGTGAAGGAAGCGCATTGAACCTCTCAAGCCAGCTTGAACGAATGGGATCGCCGCCCCATTCTCTTTTCCACAAGCAAAGAGCAATAACCGTTACCATAAATAAAACCGCCAGCAAAAGACCTGGTAAAAAACCCGCCAAATACAATTCTGGAACGGATGTATCTGTCAACAAGCCGTAAAGTATGAGGTTGATAGACGGAGGAATAAGAATGCCCAAGGTGCCACCAGCAGCAATTGTGCCAAGAAAAAGCGGCTCATTGTAACCTCGTTTTTCAATTTGTGGAATGGCAACGGTTCCAATTGTGGCAGCTGTTGCGACAGATGAACCTGAGGTTGCAGCAAAAAGCGCACTAGAACCAACATTAGAGTGCATCAGCCCCCCTGGTAGCCAGCCAAGCCATTTTACAATGCCATCATACATGCGTTCTGTAATGCCAGCACGCAACAAAATTTCGCCAAGAAGAACAAACATTGGAATAGCAACCAGCAAAAAATCCGTTCCTGTTTGCCAAACAATATCACCCAAGGCGCGGTGTAGTGGCATCGGACTATCAAGATATTGTAATGCCAGACCAAGCCAGCCTAAAGAAGCTGCAATAGGTACTGCAAAGGCAACCAATGCAACGAGAATGAGAAGAGGCTTTAAAACCATATCAAATACTTTCGTCCTCTATCTGCTCATCGATTGTTTTTGTACCAATCAACCGATTAACAGTGCGAAGATCACGAGAAAAGAGAGCTTTCAAACTTGCCAAGGTCAATAACAAACAACAAGCAAGAAAGAACAACCAACCAAAGAGCCAAGGAATTTGTGGAAAGGCTAATGGTGTGCGTAATGGCGTGATAGAATGCGAATGATGAGTAATCGTATCAGCAACCAATTGCCACGCCGTAACACATATCACCCCTGAAAAACCAGCCAGAAGTATAATGCCTAGAAAATTGGCAATCACTTTCAAACCATCAGGAAAAATATTATAAAAGGCATCCACTCGAATGTGGGATCGTTCAAACAACGCATAAGCAAAACCAAGACTGGTTGCAATGCCAAAGGCATAACCAGATAGCTCATCCGCGCCCCCGATACTTATTGCGAATATTTTACGCAATGTCACTTCAACAGTCACAAGAAGGGCTGACAAAATAATAAGGATACCGCCAATCCAAACCAGAATTTGGCTGGTTTTTTTTGCGTAATCAAGAAGGAGGGACATAGCCTTCACCTATTCAAGAATGAATATTCAGAAGGAGCGGCATAGCTAAAACACTATAAAATGATACTAATGTTTTAGCCATAAGTTTTTGTTTACGGCTTAAGATTTTCTTTTAAAATGACCATCATTTTAGAAGGCTTACATTATCATTCAAAACACTGCCGCCCCGGCTATTCTTATTTGGCTTTTGCCGTTAAGCCCAATAAAGGTCCGACTGTTTCGTTCCATGTATTGGCGCAGTCTTCACCACAGCGTTCTGCCCAACGGGCAAGAATAACATCATTGGCTATTTGATCTCTAATTTTCAAATCTTCTTCACTTGGTTCAACAAGTGTCATCTTGCCTGGTTCACCAATATCGCATTGACCGCCTGTAATGCAGGCAATGGCGACTTCATCTTCTGTTGCTGTTTCTTGCCACATGCGCTCAGTTAAAGCTGCAATTTCTTTTTCCAAGACAGCTTGTTGCTCTGGTGACAAGGCATTCCATTTGTCCATATTCATGGCCCCAAAAGCCAAACCCCAACCAACTCTCAAAGTATATGCATGGGTAGCTACTTGATGCCATTTGGCTTTATAAGCAGACATTGTGCCAGTAATACCGCAATCCACAACGCCTTTTTCAAGTGCTGGAATAACTTCAGCGAAAGGAACTGTTACAGATGTGCCGCCTGCTCCTTCAACAAAATCGCCCAGCGTTGTTGAATAAACGCGAATTTTTTTGCCCTTAAGATCGGAAATACCTTTCACCTCTCCATTACACCAAAGTGTCTGACTTGGGAAAGGGTATAACATCATCAATTTTGCATTATATGTCTCTGCAAATGCTTTTTCCAAAACAGGCCTATAAGCTTCAGATACTTTACGTTGTGTTGCAATGTCCTGTGTGACCGATGATAAATCCCCCCCCTCAAAAATTGCATTTTCAGCAGCAACATATCCGGGTAAACCAAATGCAAAATCAAAAACGCCATTTTTCACAAGGCGCATGATTTCAAAACCTTTCAAACCTAATTCAGTTTGTGGTTTGATTTCTCCAATAATAGAACCGCCACTTGCCTTGGAAATTTCTTCATTCCAAAACGGGCCTTCATGTTTTTGGTAATTTGTTAAACTGCCCCATGTCCCAACAGCCCTAATTGTTGCCGGCTTTCCCTCTGCCAGTGCAGCAGCCGATCCAACGGTTAGCATTGTTGCAGCCATTAACATTGTTAAAGTTTTTTTCATGACACTCCCCTTTTTAAGTCATTTATTGTTTTCGTTTGATGTTAAATCCATCATGCCACTATCAATGGCAGGGCGCTCAGACGAGCGAAAATCGGTCACCAGCATATGGCCTGGTGCATGTGTGATACAAAGATCCGGCTTTGCGCTTTCAATAGCGGCTTGGGGTGTTACCCCGCAGGCCCAAAATACAGGAACTTCATTTTGCATAACCTCAACGCTATCCCCATAATCAGGAGCATTTAGATCTTTTATACCGAGGCCTGAAGGGTCCCCCCAATAAACTGGCGCACCATGAGCATGAGGGTAGCGAACACACAGATCAAAAATTTTAGCTATTTGTTCCTTTGGAAAAGGCCGCATTGTTACAACAAGCGGCCCTTTAAAACAGCCTCCGGGAATTGTTTGAACATGTGTTTTATACATAGGAACATTGCGCCCCGCTTCAACGTGACGAATACGGAAGCCTGCTTGAATTAAAGCTTCTTCAAAGGTGAAAGAGCACCCCAAAACAAATGTTACAAATGTATCTTCCCAAATGTCATCAATTTTGTCTGCCTCACCAAAAAGCTTTCCATTTCTGAAAAGGCAATAGCGAGGAACGTCATACCGGATATCAATATCGTTACCCAAAGCGGGTAAAGAAGGATTGCCAGGCTTTGACACCCCAATAAGTGGGCACGGTTTTGGGTTATTCAAACAATATTGCAAAAAATCTACCGCATATTTTTTAGGCAATATAACAATATTTCCTTGAAGATGGTCGGGCGCCTGCCCAGCCGTTTGCCCATTAAAAGAACCACTTCGTACGAGGGCGCGCAACTTTGACGCTGAATTATTTTGGGTAAGAATATTCATCTTT
>CALHLB010000058.1 GCA_938034375.1 uncultured Alphaproteobacteria bacterium
CTTCGCTGCAATAACGATCGCGGCTATCGTCATATAATGGATTTAATAGATCATGAGCCTAGCCAATCACCTTCTGAGGCTTGACCTACTTTTATTATTGCTTTTTCAAAAGCTATATCATCATCAATTTTATTCCAAGTATTTGAATCACTATCCTTACTATATAAACCGACTATATTATTGGCAAAAATTTCATCAAGAGCATCTCCGTCTTCGTCTCCAATCCAATCTCCCCCGACAAAAACGCTCATGCTACAACTTTTTATATAATTTTGTGTAACGCCGTAGATATGCATATAGTTTTTAATATTGTTCATGGTGTATCACTTCTTGTAACGATATTTTCTTATAGGACGGCCATTAGGTTTTTGTATCTCTAGTGTTGGAATATCACCTTTTGATGTTGGCCTCACATTGATTGTCTTTCCATCCGATAACTTCGTTGATAGGGCGTGCGTGGTCGGGCGAGACTTCGCGTAGAGGAAGAATGTTTATTTGGCTATGTTAAAAGGGCGATAATGCTCGTAACGCTTTCTTGTACCAGTAAACTGAGATTCAAAGTGATTTACTTGATTTAAGTATAGGCCCTCAGCTTTTCTCGGGTCATTGGTTGGATAAGTATCCACCTTCTTAAGCTCTTCAGCAGACGCTATGACAACAAATATGTTCTGTGCATCGAATAACATAACTGCTTTACCATTAGGATCACACAAAAGCCAATCATGTTCTGCTGCGTAAGTTAGTTCACTCGTGAATTTATCAAAAGTTGCAGGATCAGAATATGTTTCCCATATTTCAGCTTCATCATCCTTGCGATATAAAATCATCGAATTATTATTGAATAACTCTTCAAGAGCATCATATTCCTCATCACTGATCCAATCCCCGCCAACCAGAACATTCATATTAGTGGTCGTTAGAAACTCTGTAGTTACGCCATATGGATGGCTATATAATTCGATTTTTTTAAAAAGATTAATCATATTTAATTATCTCGTATAACGGTATTTTCTGAAAGGTCTTTTATTAGGTTTTGTGATGCCTAAAGTAGGTTTATCATTACTTGACGTCGGCCTAACATTAATAGTTTTTCCATCTGACAAATCTCCAACACGTCCGCCTTTTCCAGTCGGCCTCACATTTTCAGGTTGAAAGTCATCAAAATCTTTATTTGCATCCGCAAAATCCCCATCAACATCCTTGTTGAATTTTGCATTTCCTAGTTTCTGTGTTGATTTATCATCCAACTCTTTAATCTTATCATCTTCTTTTTTCTTGCGCTCCTCCTTTTTCTCCTCTTCTTCCGCGCTCTCACTAGGCAGGCAACTAATGCAAGTGACAGTTGGCTTTTCCGCTCTCAAAATTCCTTGTGCCTGTTGCCCCGCCACCATGGCAGCAGCGCCGACAGCGCCTAACCCCAAAGCCGCAGCCAGACCACCATTGGCCGGGTCTAATTAGCCAACGCCTTCCAATGCAGTACCAAAGGGGTCAAGTT
Organism: uncultured Alphaproteobacteria bacterium; assembly: GCA_938034375.1. Taxonomy (GTDB): domain Bacteria; phylum Pseudomonadota; class Alphaproteobacteria; order Rhizobiales; family JACESI01; genus JACESI01. The sequence goes on from CALHLB010000058.1 coordinate 1,496, forward strand.
CAAAAACCTCAATATCGCTCATGACCCGTCACCGTATAAGTCAACAATCCTGTCAGCGAATTTGTCCACCTTCTCATCAGGCGTTTCGCGCATTGAAGTATCACTCATGATACGCCTTACACCCTTTATCGCTCCAAATTTGTCATTACTGGTGATTTGCATCAATGCCCATTGCCCATAGGCGCGTTCCTGACTAACGCCATATTGACTGGCTTCTTCCATATAAAAGCCGATACGGGAAAGCAGGTCTTTATCGCTGATTGGACGTGTGTGGTCGGGCGCGACCTCACGAAGATATTTTATGATCTGACGGCGGGAATAGGCAAGCCGACCTTGGATAATTCCTTCCATCTGCTCCGGCGTGAATCGCAATATACCACCGGGCGCAGGCGGGGCATCATCCGGGCGGGACGCTCCGCGAATGGTGTTGCCACAGGTCGGAGTGTGTTTACTTGGCTATATTGAACGGACGGTAATGCTCGTATTGCCGTCTAGTTTCATAAGATTCTTCGGAGAAATCGCGTTGCTTCCTTAAATATTGATATTCAACATTTCCAAACCCATCTCGTTCATAAACATCTATTTTTTCTAATTCATCACGAGTAGAAATAAAAACAAACATATTTCGTGCATCAAATATGATTAATATTCTTCCTTGGTGGTCTAAAATTAACCAATCATCAGTAACAGCCAAGCCAATCTTGGATGTCGCATCATAAAAATTAATTTTATCGTCAACTAAATTCCACTTATCCGAATTATCTTGTCGTCTATATAATTCTAAAATTGATTTTGAAAAAATTTCATCAAGGGCGTCACCATCTTCATCACCAATCCAATCCCCACCAACAAACACAGGCATTTGCACTTCATTTAAAAACGCATGATCAACCCCATAGATATGAAAATGGTTCTCAATATTTTTAAATATATCTTTCATTTGAACTTCTACTTTTTATAACGAAATTTTCTGATTGGTCTTCTTCCGTCTAGGCGTTGTATCTCTAACGTTGGATCGCGCCCTTTTGAAGTTGGCCTAACATTTTCAGGTTGAAAGTCATCAAAATCCTTGTTCGCATCCGCGAAGTCACCATCAACATCCTTATTGAATTTTGCATCTTCTGGCTTTTGCGTTGATTTCTCATCCAGTTCTTTAATTTTATCATCTTCTCGCTTTTTGCGCTTATCTTTTTCTTCTTACGAGCAATCAGTACAAACATCAGTACTCGCCCTGTCTTGTCTTTTTCCCCTGCCTTGCTTTCCGCTTCCGACATGGCGTTGATGGCTTCATTGACACCGAAAGCAGCAACGCCGGCACTGCCCACAAAAGCCGCCGCTTTGCCAAGGGCCGTCAGCGCGGCAGGAACCGCTGGTAAGGCAAAAGCCAACGGCATTATCCAGCCTCCTCAACCGCATTGACACTCGCGCGCATCAACACTTTCACCCGCTCATCAGGCGAAAGGTTTTCGTCGTCCATCGTCATGAACGTGTGCACATTATGGTTTTGCGCCAGGGTGCCGCCTGTTATGAGATGCATGTAAGACCAGCGCGAAAACCCCGCTTCGGTTTTAACACCAAAGTGACGCGCCTCGTTCATGGAGACGGCGACCTGCGCGCGCAGTTCCGGATCTGATTTCACCGTAGTGTGATCTGGCGCAACATTCCGCAAGTAGCTGACGACCTTACTTTGAATATAACGCATCCGCCCATCACGAACCCCTTCCATCTGCTCCGGCGTGAATCGCAATATACCACCGGGCGCAGGCGGGGCATTATTCGGGCGGGACGCTCCGCGAATGGTGTTGCCACGGGCGGAGGGATGGTCTGGCGCATGGAACAGGACCGAAAAAGCGGACAAATTGCGCCGCATCCAGAACGGGCATAGCCTCTGATAAAACATTCCCGTCCCAATGGCGGAAAATCACGGCCTCATAGCCGTCCTCAGTGCGCCGGTCTTCCAGCATCATTGCATCATGAAACTGCTCATCAGGATTGGCATAAGCAACGGGAATCAATGCGCGGTTTATGGTTCTCAAATGCTTCCATAAAGCTTCTTCTGTTAGAGAAGCATTTCCAATCCAGGACACAACAGCAGACTTGCCTTCAGCTAAGGCAACAATTTTGTCAAGCTGTTTTAGAAGATTGGCAGGGCGGGGCTTGGGTTCAGGTGGAATAAGGCCGCCGTCTGTCTCATCCCCCCGCGCAAAGGCTTCATCCACAATCTGCTGATAGCGTGCACCCCGTCTTAACAGGTTTTCCTGTGATAAATCATCATCATCCAGATCATCAAAGACGCTAAGGTCTAATTCTTCCTCTTCCGGCGTAAGGTAATAGGGATTGACCAGCCACGGGCCGATCGTGACAAGATTTGCTTCGGTATCGTTGCGATAAAGCGAACGGTGAACAAACTCACCCTGTTCCAGCTTATCTGGCAAATCCTCAATCAAGGCACCGTCCATAACGGCGTAAATACGTTTATCAGGCTGCGCGGCAAGGGTTTGAAAGTGCCGCATGAACTCTGCTTGAACATCCTGTACAGGATTCAACGACATAACACTCACCCTTTGGAAAAGGTAGATGATCCGTTGGCTCCCGACACATGACAGCTTTCTTGCTGTGTCGGTTCTGACTTCGGCCCTTTATCGCCAATGAAGACGTTGGAAGACCCTGTTTGTGCCTTGCCGCCACAATAAAAAGCATCACCAACGCGACTTGCAGGAATGCCATTGATAAAAACAGAGCTTGACCCTTCCGCCAGTTTAGGCACATGCGGATAAGGCGTGTGTTCATCTCCTACACGCATGGCAGGCTTACCATTAATGAAAACATTATTACTGCCGCCTGTTGCCGTTGTTGGGCCATGTTTGCCGTGACCGGAACCAATGTCGCCCTTACGATGTGCCTTTGGCATGAAAACCTCTTAAAAAATAAATGAAATATAAGCGTGTATTTATGTTCGCTTATTCATAAAATGCAATTTGAAGGTGTAAAGAAATTAAATTAATCTCAGGCCCAAACCTTCACCGCAAAGAAATGGACGCAAAACTGGGAATAGACCGAAGAACCCGTTTACGATGGGCGGCGTGACAATGAATTCTTTTACTTTTTAGTATTTGCTGTAATATTCTAATTATGCGTCCCTGTTCGTCACTGCTTTTATTTATTGACGATGATTCAGGAAGCCGTGAACCAGATAACAAACCCACCACAAACAGGAACGACCAATTAGACTATTTTGCTCTTGGTGGTGTTCTCATTCATGAAGAACGTATAGAGGAAGTAAAACAAAAGCATACGGCTTTCTGTCAACGACAAGGGATTAATTATCCTCTCCATAGTTCCGCGATACAAGGTGGCCGCAGAAATTTCGGTTGGTTGAAGCAGCCAGAGCGTGCTCGTTCATTTTTTGCAGATATGGACGATTTTTTAGTTGATTTGCCAATTTTAGGCATCGCAGCTGTAATTGACCGTCCAGGCTATGTTGCTCGGTATCACAATGCATATCAAGAGCAGCTGTGGTTTATGTGCAAAACGGCTTATTCAATTTTGATTGAAAGAGCTGCAAAATATGCAGATAGCCAAGATTGCAAGTTACGGGTATTTTTTGAAGAAACCGGGAAACGTGAAGATAGAGATATTATAAGTTACGCGAGAACTCTTAAAACAGAAGAAATGCCTTTTAATAAATCAACATCTGGTGGATATGGGGCATTACAAGCGGAAGACTTCCAACGCTTAGTATTAGGCGAACCAAAACGAAGAAGTAAAAAACACCCATGATTCAGCTTGCAGATATTGTTTTATATCCAATGGTAAAAGGAGGATATGAACCAAATTATCGCCCGTACAGACATTTAATGGAAAATAAAAAGCTGATTGATGCTGTACTCGCACCAGAAGACTTGCCTAGCTGTGGAATTAAATATAGTTGCTTTGAACGTTTTAAAGGTTCGGCTGGCAGCCATGCGCCAACCCCGGAGCGTTGCTCTATTATTAATATGGCACAAAGTATCGCTTTTCGCAACATTTTGTTACGCTTTGTATTGATATATTCGATCAACGCTCAACGTGTTTACGGCTATGTCCTCCACCAGATGCAACACAAGCAGCCGTGGACTTGCTTCATAAAAGTAGAGAGTGCTTCTTAATCAAACTGGAGGTTCTCAATTATCAATAAGAAACCATTTACAGAAGAATTTAAACGTGAAGCAGTGCGTTTAAGTTATTACAGCGATTTAACCGTCAAA